>CAZQEN010000190.1:0-6716 GCA_964591605.1 uncultured Planctomycetales bacterium | reverse complement strand
CCGCCGCACAAACCTGGGCCGGCCCGGATGCAGCGTCAGCGGCCGCACCGCAGGGACGATCTCCTGACCGCCGGCCATCACGACCAGCCCGACCTCGCTGGGAAACGTCCCCGGCGCAAACGGAAGCGAGACGCGCACGAGCTGCCGCCCCGCCGACGCGGGCGTGATCGTGAACGAGGGCAACTCCCTGCCGCTCGGCGAACACAAGACGTCTTCGCTGCTCTGCGGCGGAGAAAACCCGAAACGCTCGACCCAGCCGACCGCTTCCGGCGCTTCCGCCGCTTCAACCGCCGCGATGGCCGAAAACAGCAGGACCACGCCGGCCAGTGTCATCTTCGGGCCGGGAAGGCATCTCGCCAGTCCCAAGCTGTCGTTCGACTTTCTTGTGCCTGCTCTGCCCATTGGCCGCCCATCAAGACGGACACCAGCCGCGAAAACGCCCAGAAGGCGCAAAAGTAAAGAGTCGGGTTGCCTGCAGCACGCGTTGCAGCCCTGGTCGCGCATGGTGATCGTCCTCGTCACGACTGACAATGCATCCAACGCCTTGTTGGGGCGCGGGCATGTTGCCCGCTTCAGCGGATGAACCCCGCCGCCGACATGGTACCACCCCCACCACCGTCTCACGACCCTGGTGACGCGATTCTCCTGTCAGTGCAGCCGTAGCCATGAACCGCTCCGTACCCGACAATACAGACCCGCATGCTTCCCCGGGGGTTTCTCATCAGGCGACGGCACGCGGGGTCAAAAGGAGCCGCCAACGGGATGCTGAAACGAGAACACCATCATCATCCGCTCTTGTGTGTTATTGCTCTCTCGCTCTCGGCCGGTTGCAGCCTGACCGAGACGCGCGACGATGGACGACTCGCCGCGCGGCTCGATGAAGTCCTCACCCGCCTGTCGGCCGACGGCGCGGTCGTCCATGCCCGCGTGATCGAGCTGCCCGGCGGACGCGAGATCTACGAACGCAACAGCGAGAAGAGCTGCACGCCCGCCAGCAATTTCAAGATCCTGACCAGCGCGGCCGGCCTGGATCTCCTCGGCGCCGGTTTTCGCGCAAAAACCTGGCTGGCGATGGACGGCGACGATCTGTGGCTGATCGGCACCGGCGACCCGGGGACGGGCGATCCGCGCCTGGCGAAGGCGGCAGGCAGGACGCCTCTGACGATGCTCGATGACTGGGCGGACGCGCTGCAGCGGAGGGGCATCCGCACGATCAAAGGCGATCTGATCTACGACGACTCATCGCTGGAGCGAGACCCGCGCGTTCACCCGAGCTGGCCGAAAAGCTGGCTGCGCTTCTGGTACGGGGCGCCGACGGCCGGCCTGAACTTCAACGATAACTGCGTCGACATCACCGTCGAGCCGACGGAGCCGGGCAAACCGGCGCGCTGCGAGGTCATGCCCCCGGTGGACAGCATCGAAATCATCAATGAGTGCATCACCGGCGCGAAGGGCTCGCCCTCGATCATCAAACGCGACGGCGGGAACATCTATCACCTCCGCGGCGGCTGCGACAAACGCACCGAACTCGCCAGCAAACCCGTCGAGGATCCGGGCGCATTCTTTGCCGACGCCCTGCGCAAACGATTTGCCGCAAAAGGCATCACGATCGCCGGGCAGACCCGCCGCGCGACGGCCCCGCTCGGCGGCGCCATCCCCCCACCCACTGCGAAAGTGGTGGCCGTCTACGAAACGCCCCTGACCGATATCGTGTCCCGTGTAAACAAGAACAGCCAGAACCTCTTCGCCGAGTGTCTGTGCAAGATGACCGGCCGTGAGTTCGAGGCCCGCCTCGGCCGGAGTCTGCCCGGCTCATGGACAAGCGGCGCCGAAGCGCTCCGGGCATTCCTCAAGAAGAACCACATCGATGATTCCGGACTGGTGCCCATGGACGGTTCGGGCCTGAGCCCTGAAAACCGGCTCACCGCCCGTATGCTCACCGACGTGCTGGCCGTCATGTTCCGCCATCCCGACGCCCGGGCGTTCCGCGCGAGCCTGGCCGTCGCGGGCGTGGATGGCTCGCTGCGCGACCGCATGGGTGAGCTCAAAGGCCGCGTTTTCGGCAAGACCGGCTACATCGGCGGCGTCTCCTCGCTCTGCGGCTACATCCACACGCACCAACGCCGGTGGGTCGCGTTCGCGATGATTTACAACGGAATTCCCGAGAAACTCGACGACGACCGGGACGTGAAACCGTACACGCAGCTCGCCGATGAAGCCTGCGGGATCCTTGCAGACTGGCCGCACGTAAAGACAAGACCCGCCAGTCGTCCCGCCTCCACGACCACCGCGCCGTAACCTCCGCCAGAACCTCCAACCTCATCCCGAGCCGGCATCGAGGCGCCCCATGAATCACGGTATCATGTCCGCGATGAATCCCATCAGCTCACTGCGGCCGACCGTCCTTGCCTTACTCCTGTGTGTGTCGGTGTCGCCGGTTCGCGCCCGGCCGGCGGTCACCGCGACGCAACCCGCATCCGAAGCCGCGATCATTGCCCCGGCGGTGATCGAATGTCCGGCCTGGGCCCGGGAGACCGTGCCCGCCTGGCTCGAGCCTTACCGGGGCAAACGCGGGCTGCCCGATCCCTACCCGCAGCAGAAGGAACCGATCGGGGAGAAGACGGCCGGCATCGACCTGTGGCAGGCCAACCATTTCATTGTCTATCGCCCGGAAACCGCCGAATACCTCTACCACGAGTACACCTCGCTCCAGGTCCCATACCGCCGCGGCCTGGTGCCCATGTGCGAGAAGATCGTCGCCAAATGCACCGCCGGCCTCACCGGCGACCGCGAGAAGGCCCTCGCCCTGCTCAGCCGCGCGATGCCCGAGCTGCTCACGCATCCGGGCATCCCGCCCTACGGCCCCGTGCCGCCGTGGAACCGCGGATGCAGCGAGGAGAGACTCCTCGACAGCGGTCTGGGCTGGTGCAACGAGCAGGCGCGGGTATTCGTGCGGCTCTGCCAGGTGGCCGGGATCCCCGCGCGCATGATCTTCCTGTTCTATGCAGACAGGAAGTCGGGGCACGTCGTGTCGGAGTTCTACGCCGACGGGCGATGGAGCATGGCCGACAGCAGTTGGGGCTGCGTGTTTCCCGCCGCCAACGGGCATCTCATGAGTGCGGCCGAGTGCCACGAGGATCGTCATGCGCAGCGCGTGGGCCAGGCCTATCTGCGCCGGATCGAAGAAATCCTGCGGTATTCCGACGAGTTTCTCGTTGGCCGGCGGTTCAAACACGTCGATGACCCGCAGGAACGGGCCCGCCTGACAGCGGAAATGGCCCAGCGCAAGCGGGAATCCCTGCGGGCGGCGACGGCCGACGAAATGGGCGAACCGTTGTGGGTGTTCGGCGTGCAGAATCTGCCGATGCCGGAGGAATAAACCGCGGCGCCGCGCCGCATGTCTTCATGAAGGAGTCTCCTGATGCGAATCGATCGTCCTGCCGTTTTGTCTGCGATCCTGCTGGTGGCGGCGGCTGCACCGGCACGCGGTGACGTCGTGCCGGCCGGCATTCTGGGCGACCACATGGTGGTGCAACGCGATCTGCCCGTAAAGATCTGGGGAACGGCCTCAAACGGCGAGAGCATCACCGTGACACTGGCTGATCGCAAGGCCGCCACCCGGGCCGATGACCGGGGACAATGGCAGGTCTCACTCGAGCCGCTGACGGCCGGAGGACCGCACCAGCTCACCATCGCCGGCGGCAACACCATCACCTTCAACGATGTCCTGGTGGGCGAGGTCTGGATCTGTTCCGGTCAGTCGAACATGGCCTGGCCGGTCATGAGGGCGATGAATGCTCAGAATGAAATCAAGGAGGCCGACTATCCGCGGATCCGGCTCCTGAGCATCCCGCGCGGGCCCGCCGATGAGCCCCGGTCCAACATCGAAGCCAGGTGGCAGATCTGCTCACCCGACACCGTCGGCGCATTCTCCGCGGTGGGTTACTTCTTCGGACGCGAGTTGCACAAGGCGGTCAACGTACCCGTCGGCCTGATCGACAGCTCGGTGGGCGGCACGCCTGCCGAAGCCTGGACCCCGCGGGCCGTCCTCGAGGCCGAGCCCGACTTTGCCCCGATCTTTGAGAGCTGGCAAAAGCGGATCGCCCAGGCCGCCGCTGAGGAAAAGAACCAGGCCGGCGGGCGTCCACGGGATCAACGGCGGGCGGCCTCGGCGCCCGCCGCACGGCGGGGCGTCGACCCCCGCAAGAGTCCCCAACGACCCACGGTGCTCTACAATGCGATGATTCATCCGCTCATCCCCTACACCATCCGCGGCGCGGTCTGGTATCAGGGCGAAAGCAACGCCGGGCGGGCTTATCAGTATCGAAAACTCTTCCCCGCGATGATCCAGAGCTGGCGGGACGCCTGGAGACAGGGTGACTTTCCCTTCCTGTTCGTCCAACTGGCCAACTTCCAGTCCAGCCAGAAGGAGCCTTTCGCCAGCGCGTGGGCGGAACTGCGCGAAGCCCAGACGATGACGCTGTCTCTGCCGAATACGGGCATGGCCGTCATCACCGACATCGGAGACCCGAAAGACATCCACCCGGCTAACAAGCAGGAAGTCGGGCGGCGTCTGGCCCTGGCCGCTCGGGCGATGGTGCACGGCGAAAAGATCCCATTCTCCGGCCCGCTCTATGAGTCGATGGCCGTGGAAGGCGACGCCGTCCGCATCCGCTTCAAACACGTCGATGGCGGTCTGGAAGCCGCCGGAGGTGGACCGCTCAACGGCTTCGCCATCGCCGGCGAGGATCGCACCTTCGTGGAGGCGCAGGCGGCCATCGACGGCGACACCGTCGTGGTGCGAAGCGGCAAGGTCGCTCGTCCGGCGGCGGTTCGATATGCCTGGGCTGATGCGCCTCCCTGCTCGCTGTTCAACAAGGCCGGCCTGCCCGCGTCCCCCTTCCGGACGGACGACTGGCCCGGCCTGACGATTAGCGAGAAGTAGTCGCCTCGTCAGACGCAGGAGCGGGCGCCCCGCGCATCTGGGCGCTCGCTTATCCCTCAATCGCTCGCGCCGGCACGGAGCCGGGCGTAGGCGCGGTGTGCGTCGGCCCGCGGCCGGAATGTCCGTGCGGGGCAGACCCAGCGCGCAGCCAGTTCCTCAACCGTCCCCCCGCCGAGCGTTGCCGCGGCGAGCATCGCCGCTCCCATGCTGGTCGGTTCGGGACACGCGACCGCCTCGACAGGGATGCCGAGCACGTCCGACTTGATCTGCAGCCAGAGATCGCTGCGGGCCGCCCCGCCGCCGCTGCGGATTCGTTGCGGCATCGAACCCCCGCACAACGCGGCCACTTGATCAGCCAGCGCATACGCCACGGTTTCCAGCACTGCCCGTACGTGATGGCCCACCCCATGCCCCGTCCGCTGCCCGACGAAACTCAGCCTCCCCTCGGGCGACCCGACGGCCCGCAGACCTTCTGAACCCGGAGCAACATCCTGGGCAAGACGATCGAGCTCCGCGAAACCCGGCCGCCCAGGAAGACTCTCGCGGTAGTGCTCGAGCAGGTTCGCCGAGGTGCTTCCGAAGACCATCTGCCAGAACGCGCCGTCGCGGAACGACGGGCCCTGGAACACTCCGGGCTGCGGGTGCTCATCAAACGCCGGCGCAAGACGGACCGTGGCGAGAACCGTACCGGTCGTCTCGCAGACATCACCCGGCCAGACGCATCCCAGACCGATCGCCCCTGCGTACTGATCGAGGCAGCCGACCACGAATCGGCACGAACCCGGCAGGCCCCATTCACCGACAGCTTCGGGCAGGATCGGCCCGAGGTCCGTGCCGGCGCATGCAATGCCGGGCAGCCACGCCGGCTGCAGGCCCACGGCCATCACGACCTCGCCGTCCCAGGCCGGCCGATGCACCTCCACCGCGCCGGTCAGACCCGCCGCGCCGCCCTCCGTCACGTGCCGCCCGGTGAGCCAGAGCGTCAGGTAGTCGCTCAGCAGACACAGCTTGCGGCATTGCTGCCATCGGTCGTGCTGATGCCGCCGGAGCCAGAGCAACTTGGGAAGCATGAACTGAAACGACACTTCCGGCACGCCAGTCCGGCCCCGCAGGTCCGGTCGATCGGTGATCAGCCTGATCTCGGACGCCACATCCGCGGCGCGTTGATCGGGCCACAGGATGACAGGCGTCAGCGGACGGTCCCGGTTATCGAGCAGCAGGAAACTGTTGGTCTGCGTGGCGAACGACACCGCAGCCGCCTCCGCAAACGCGTCCGGCAACGAGCGCCGAAGCTCCTCCAGAAGCTCGAGCACGGTGCTGCGGAAGTCGTCTGCGGGCATCTCCCACCAGCCGGGCTGCGGATGCTGCACGGGCGGAGCGGCCCGGCCGAGCGCCATCAGACCCCCCTGCCCGTCGAACAGTGCGGCCTTGAAATAGGTGGTCCCCAGATCCAGCGTCAGAAACGTGGCCATGCCGCGCCCGATCCGAAAGAGTTCCCGCGGGTTGACAGCCAGAGCTTAATGCAGATAACCAATCGCTGTCACGAAGGTGATGTCACCGCAAGCGGAGCATCGTATGTTCACGTTACCCCCCTCCCACTGGGCACATGTGGATCTGACGGCATGCCCGGACATGCGCGTCCCTGCGCCGGGTCCCCGCTCGACCGCCCTGCACGCCCGCTGCACCAGGTACTTCAAGGGCCTCAGCGGACAGGTCAAGCTGTTTCCGGTGGCCTTCGCGTCCGGGCGCGGGTGCACGCTCACGGACGTGG
>CAZQEN010000189.1:0-14453 GCA_964591605.1 uncultured Planctomycetales bacterium | reverse complement strand
GAATCCGTTGGCGACCGCATCGTTGTTTCTGAAGCGGGTCTGCCCGCCGCCTGCACCGTAGTAGTAATACATGTTCGAGTGTTCGTAGCCAAACGCGAGCCAGTATTGCCCCGGCTCGACAGCCAGAGGCGGGTTGAGCGTGACGGTTTCCCACTGCGGCGTGTTGCTGGCGATACCCACGGCACTGGTCTGGGCGAGCAGGTTGCCCGGTTCGCCGCCCGAATCGGAGTAGACGGCAAGACGAAGCTGCTTGGGAGGCGGCCCGTCGCCATAGATCGCCAGTCCGGTGATCGAACCCTCCTGCGGCACCGTGACGAGGGTGGCGATCTGCCGGTTCTCCACGTTTCTGACGCTGTCGGGCAGCGGCGACGTGATGCCCACCTTCTGGGTGGCGGCGTTGGTCGGGATGCCAATCGCGCGGACGACGTGGGTGGCGACGGACATCCGGCCGGTGACGGTCAATGTGAAGATGTCGGCGGGGTCGTCCGACAGGCTGCCGTCGCCTTCCGAAGGAATGCTGATGATTCCGTCGCCGTTGGTGTCCCGCCCGTCCTGTGCCACCACGGTGACGAATCCGCCCAGGAGCGGGGCATTGGTCGTCCAGGTCCCCTGGCTGTACGTGCTTCGCCAGGCGGGGTCGGCCTTGACGGCGGCCAGCGTCAGGTCCAGGCCGGTCTCGGCGATGTAGCGGGCACGGCTATGGGCGTTGATGTTGCGGGCGATGCCCATGGATGTGCTCTGGCCGGCGAGATAGGAGTATGCGACGATGCTGGATACAATGACGGCGATCATGACCAGCATCAGGGCCACACCCCGTCGCAAGCGACCGCCGTTATTGGTGTTAGCGCGCACCATGCAACTCCGAGGCTCGATGCCCTGGACGATATATCGGTCAGGCTGACGCAACGCTGGGCCACGTACTCGACGAGAGGACGCCAACTGACTCATGAGCTTCTTCATACCGACAGCAGCGACCGGTAACGGGCGGACGCTGGCGACCATCGGTCGCTGCGGCGAATTGATGGGCTTCTTCTACCCGCGGCTCGATTACGCGCAGAACGTCCGGGAAGGCATGCCGGCCGTGCGATTATCGGGCGGTGGGCACGAGCAGTTCTGCTGGTGCTTCGATGAGGCGTGGCGGGTGGCCCAGTCGTTCGAGCGGGCCAGCAACGTCGTGGTCACGCGGTGGGCGCACCGCGATCTCGACGTGACCGTCGAACTGACCGACGTCGTCCCGCCTGGCGAGGGAGCCCTCGTGCGCCGGGTGCTCGTGCAGCGTGGTGCCGGCACTCCGTCAGTTCAGTTCATGCACTACTTCCGGCTGGCCACCGGCGATTCCGGTCCGCGTAACGGGGTGTACGTGTTCCCGGATGTGAACACCGTCGTCCAGCACGGCCGGGACGTGGCCATCGCGACGACGGCCAGCGCTCCGTTTGCCGCCCAGTGTTCGACGGTCCGGCCCGGCACGGAATCCGAGGTCAAGATCGCCATGCGCAGCGGGCACCTGGCCACGTTCCATCAGGCGATCGGGCGGGTGGATTTCGGCGTGGCGTTCGAGCCGGTCGGGGAGCGACGCTGGGAAACGACGCTCGTTCTGGCGGGCGGGCGCGATCCGGAGTCGGCCATCGCCGCCGCCCGACGGCTCGTGGCCGTGCCGCTCGAAGAGCTGGCGCAGGCGTCGAATACGCGGAGCCAGGAAGAGCTCGTGGGCGCGGGGCCGTGTCCGGCGGCGGTGCTGGAAGACGCCTACGAGCGCGCCGTTTTGTCGCTGCACGACCTGTTCGACGAAACGCAGGGCACGTTCATCGCGGCGCCGGAGTTCGATCCGGGGTATGAGTTGTCGGGCGGGTATGGGTACTGCTGGCCCCGGGATGCCGCGGTGTGCGCGCTGGCGATGCAGGAAATCGGCTACCCGGAGAAGGCCCGTCGCTTCTTCGAGTGGGCGGCCCGGACGCAGCTCGCGGACGGGCACTGGTTCCAGCGCTACTGGCTGGATGGCTCGCCCGCGCCGTCGTGGTGCGTACGGAGCGGGGAGATCCAGCTGGATCAGACCTGTGCGGTGGTTCACGCGGCCGGGCTCTTTGCGCGGCGGCTGTCCAGCGGGGCGGCGGCGTTCATCCGCGGCTTCCTGCCGACGGCTGAGCGGGCGACGGCGGCGATCCTGCGGCACATCGGGCCGCGGAACCTCCACCTGCCAGCGACCGACCTGTGGGAAAACAGCGTCGGCTCATTCGCCTACACGCAGGCGGCCATCGTGGCGGCCCTGCGTGAGGCCCATGAGGTGTTCGCGATCGAGTCCGAGCAGACGGGCCCCGCCGTGCGGGGGCTCCTGCGCGACGCCCTGTTCAAGGCGTTCTGGCAGCCGCAGCAGCGGCGCTGGTTCCGGCGGGTTGCCCCGGACGGCAGCCCCGACGCAACGCTGGACTCGTCGGCCATGGGAATGATTGACCCATGGTCGATTCTGGATCTGACCGATCCGATCGACCGGCGATTCGCGCTCGACACGCTCGACGGGATCAGCGCGGATCTGCGCTCCCCGGTCAAGGCGGGGGCGGCGATCCTGCGGTTTGCGGGCGAATCGTACATGGGGGGCGGGCCGGGATGCGTGAACACGTTGTGGCTGGCTCTGTGCCGGTTGCGTCTCGCGGCGAGCGCGTCTGCGCCGGCCGAGGCCGTGCAGCAGCGGTCGCTGGCCATGGACGATCTGCGGATCGCCATCGCCAACACGAGCCCGACGGGGCAGTTGCCCGAGCTGATTCCCAAGATCCGCTTCGATTACTGGGCGGCGCCGCACGCGTGGGCCTGTTCGCTGATGATCGAGTGTGTCCACGCCCTGCGGGCCATGGAGCCGGCGCCCAGCGAGTTCGAGACGGTGCGGGCGCAGGTCCGGCGCCGTTCCCCGAGCCTCTGATCCGCCGGCGACGGGGCGCCGTTCGGAGCCTGATGTGATCGTCCCGGACGCAGGCCGTTGTGGAGTGCGAGGTTCCAGAGCCCCCACCCAGACGCGTACAGATGACCTCGATGAAATCGCTGCACATCAGTCTCCTGGTCGTGCTGGTCGGCCTGTGCGGATGCGAGAGCACGAAGGTCCAGAAACCCGCATGGCTCGGGATCAACGCCATGCTGGGGTATCCCGATTTTGGCGGTACGTTCGCTTCCGCCAAGGTGACGCGGGAAGAGCGCGGGCGTTATGCGCGGCTGGTCAGCGAGCTGGGCGCGCCGCCGGTTCGCGATCTGGTGATGAGCTGGTCTCGCGGGCAGCCCGAACCCGGAGCGCCCCTGGACTTCTCGCTCAGCGACGAACTGGTGCAGCACGTGCAGGAACACGGCGCCGATCTGCTCGCCCTCTGCTGGGGCGTGCCCGGGTGGGCGGCGGCGCGGCCCCCGCCGGGGACGACCTTTGACTTCGGCGTTCCGTCGCGTGACCAGGAGGCCGCGTTCCGCCAGTTCGTGCGCGCGTTCGTCGAGCGGTACGACGCAGACGGCAGCGGCGACATGCCCGGGCTGCGCCGGCCGATCCGGGCGTATGAATTCCTTCAGGAGATGGAGGACATCCCCCCGGAGGAATACGGCTATTGGCTTCGCGTCTTCTACCAGACGGCGAAACAGGCCGACCCCCAGGCGCTGGTGAGCGTCGGGAGCCTGCGAAGCCCCGGCCTGATGCTGCCCGGACAAGGCGGCGATTACCCCACGTATCTCGAGCGGCTGTTGGCTGCTTCCTCGCTCTCCGGAGAAGGTTTTCCCTGCTTTGACGTCGTGAGTTTTCACTGTTTTCCCGAGAGCTACCCGGGACATCGGGCGTTTGATGAGCCGCTGGCCTACATCGAGCGGGCACTGTCCGATCGCGGCCTGACCCGGCCGATCTGGCTGACCGAGTTCGGCTGCAACGCCGGTGAGGGCCCTGACGGCGAGCAGCGGCAGGCCAACCGGCTGGTGGAGTGGTCGCTGCGGGCCAGGGCGCTGGGGATCGAGCGGGCCTACGTCTACTGCCTGTGGGACTACCACTGGAAAACGCCGGATCAGCCGGCTGAGCACCTCGGGCTGGTCAGCGAAGTGGAGGCCGCGCAGGACCCGCGGCGGAAGGCCGCCTTCGTCAGCATGACCACCCTGCTCAGGGAACTCTCGAAGCGGCCCGACGTGGCCCGCCGCGATGAGAATCTCTATGTCCTGTCCGGGGAGGCCCCGGTCACCTTCGTGATGTGGCAGGACCCGGCGGCAACCCGGCAGTTGCGATTTCTCACTTCTGATTGGTGGGAAGTGCGGACGCTGACCGGGCAGACGACCAGGCACCAGGGCAGCCAGATATCGCTCACCACGACGCCGGTCTTCATCCAGAGAGTGCAGAGCCCCTTCCTGGGGGAAAGCCCGTTCATGGCCAACCCCTTCGAAGGGGAGCCGCAGAAAGAGGAACCCAGGGACGAATTGTGAGGACGTGCATTTGCGCCGGCCCCGGGCTATGATATAGGGTATCCCGGACCGACTATGCCCGAGGTCGCCCGATGCGCGAGATTCGCCGAATGCTGGTGGAGACTGTTATCGTGGCGGTGGTGAGCCTGGGGATCGGCCTGGGCGCCAACGCGATCAACGAGGACGGCCTGAAGCTCTCGAAGAATTACTTCGAGCGGCCCAGACCCGTCCCGGCACCGCCGGTGCCGCCCGCATCTCGGGAGAGTCCGGCGGCCGGATCGACTCAAGCCGCGGCGGATCCGGCGCAGGCACCGGCCAACGCGGCCGCGCAGCGGCTGCAGGCCGCCGGTATCGGCATCGCGCACATCCATGACGTGAAGGAGATGCTGGCCAGTCCGCTGTTCGGCTCGACGCACTTCCTGATCGACGCGCGGGACGATGAACACTACCAGGACGGCCACATCAGCGGCGCCTACCAGCTCGATCACTACCGGGCTGACCGGTATCTGCCCACCCTGCTTCCCCTGCTCCTGCCCGCCGAGAAGATCATCCTCTACTGCAACGGGGGCGAGTGCGAAGACAGCGAGCTGGCCGCGATGGACCTCATCCAGCAGGGCATCAGCCACAGCAGGATTTCCGTCTACCTCGAAGGCTACCAGGAGTGGGTCTCGCGTCAGGAGCTGGTCGAGAAAGGAGAACGCGGCAGTGGCAACATCGTTCCCGGCACAGCGCCCTGAGTCCGACAACGCCTCGCTGCTTCGTCGGCTGGATCAGAGCGGCATCCCGCTGCTGGCGGCGCGGCTCGTGCTCGGCATCCTGTTCATCGTCATGGGGTGGAACAAGGCGACCGATCCGCCCCAGTTCCTGAAAGTGATCCACACGTACCAGATGGTGCCCGACACCCTGCCGTGGCTGCTCAACAGCATGGCCGCGCTCATGCCCTGGATCGAGATCGTGTGCGGGACGCTGCTGATCCTGGGCATTGCGGTCCGGGGATCGGCCCTGACGCTGCTGATCATGCTGGCCGTCTTCACGGGGGCCGTCTTCCTGCGGGCCTACGGCATTTACGAGGCGGGCAATGTACCCTTCTGCTCGATCAAGTTCGACTGCGGGTGCGGCTCGGGGGAACAGTACATCTGTCGGAAGGTGCCCGAGAACCTGGGACTGATGGCCCTCTGCCTGATCGCGCTGCTCTCGGGATCCATGCGGTGGTGCGTCCGGCGCGACCTGGTCCCTGCGGGGCGGCTGCCGTGGAACATCGAGGGCTACTGATCGCAGCGGACGGGTGTGGTGTCATTCGAGAAGTGACGGCAACTCGCTGACCGAATCGATCCGCAAATCGGGGCGGGCGCGCTGGTAGTCGGCCGCAGGCCAGATGCCCCGCCGGCACGTCACCAGGGCAGTCTTCATGCCCAGGGCGCCCGGCGCGATCACATCGAACCCCGGCGAATCCCCGACGAAGAGCACACGCGATCTCTCGAGGGCATCGGCGCCGTTTCGGGCCAGCGCCATCGCCTCCTGGTAGATCCTTTCGGATGGCTTGCGATAGCCGACCTGGCTGGAGATCACGGTGAAATCCAGGTACGGGGCCAGTCCCAGCCGATCGAGCTCCCGGCGGCATGCGGCCGGGGGCATCATGCAGTTGCTCACGAGGCCCATGCGGTATCCGCGGCGGCGCAGCTCCGTCAGGGCCTCCCGGGCGCCCGGGAGGGTCTCGAGCGAGCCGATCCAGGCGTTGCACAGGTGCCGGAGCGCCCCGTCGATCGCCTGATCGCTGCTGCTCAGCCCCTGCGACTCGCTCCAGGCGCGAAGATGCTCGGACAGGTCGGCTTCCCGCAGCTCGGGGTGTGCTGCGGCATCAGCATCGGCGCTCAGAACGCGTCGGATGAAGTCGTCCACGGCCGGGCCATCCTGGCCCGTGAGCTCCAGTGCCGCCCGTCGTGCCCCCTCCCGCAGCCGAGCCTCCTGCCCGACAACCTGGGCGAGAGTGCCGCCCCAGTCAAAGAAGATCCAGTCGATGTCCATGCGCGAATGATACGACGGGGGGCTGCGACTCACCACCGCGGGCCGCACGTGCCGAGCTCGTCCTATGGGGCGGCGGCCGGCTGAGACCCGGCCCGCGCGACCGTTTTGGCCTCCAGGTGTATGCGCATCAGCCATTCGCGGTCCTTGACGGGCTGGAAGCCCCCGTTCACGGTGCCGGCGAGGCTGTGCGAAGCGGCGGGGTTCTTCTGATAGTGAAAATAGATCCCTTTGGTCTGCTCGGCTCCGGGATTCATCGCCAGGCGAAGACGGTGGTCGTCGCGCGTCAGCTCTGCCAGGTCCACGGCTTTGGGCAGCGGGATGTAGACCCATGCGGGCCTGTAGGTGAACCGGCCGTACGGCACCTTCCCCTCCCAGCGCACCTCATTACTGGAATCAAGAACTCCCACCTGCACGAAGGTCGCGGACGGATCGTAACCGGACCCGTAGCGGCTCGCGTAAAGGCTGAATCCCTTCACCCGCACGCCCTCGAGCGAAGCGAGTTTCAGGGCCTCCGGCGTCAGGGCGAAGTCAATCGCCGGACCGCGGCCGCCGTAACTCTGCTTGTCCTGTGAAATGGCCAGTTTGGCCGGGAAGATCAGCGTGCCGCCGACGGCGGGCTCCCTGGCCGGCGGCTTCCAGTCGGCCAGCCGGCGCACTCCCTTCTTTCCGGAAGGTTTATCCGCCAGATGCGCCCGGACCATCCAGTTGTACTTCCCCTCGACAGGCTCGTATCCCTCCTCCGGCAGGCCGGTCAGCGAGTGCGACTGACCCAGGCTTTCGTCATAACCCAGGTAGATCCCCTTGGTCTGATGAGGGTTGAATGCCAGCGCGATCACGAACTCTTCGGGCACTTCGACGGACGGTGTGCGCAGCGAATACCACTGCATGTCTCCGCGCTGGGCGAGACCGTATGCGAAGGGCACGTCGGCCAGGACCTGCCGCTCCTTGTTCAGGATGTAGAGGTGAAAAAACTCCGAGGGCGCCTGGGCTTCGCCGTAACGGGCGGCGAAGATGTCAACCGACTCCACCCATCTGGCCGACCCGGCGGCCTTGAACGCCACGCCGTGCCCCGACGCCCCCAGGCTGCGTCTGCCCTCGGCCGTGCCGTCGTCGTAGGTGAGGAGGACGTCCCCTCCACCGGCCGACTCCACCGACCGGGCGTTCGAGGGTGGCGTTTTCGCCTCTTCGGACGCTGGCCCCCCGTAGACGCGGCTGAGCGGGCTGACAGCCAGGCCCACCGCTGCGCACACGTAGACTCCCGCACTGCCCCGGATCCGGCCAAGACCGATCATAATGCACCTCCATGGATTGTGACGCGACGAGGCTTCGACGGATTGCTGGACGGCCGGCGCTGGACGGGAGTGCGACATCACCGGTCCATTGGCGGCCAAGAGGTTGGACGCACGAGCGGCCGCACAGTTCCACGAAACGCGCACAGAAAGCCGCCGGCGCACACGGTCGACCGGCGAGGGTGGGAATTCGAATGGGCGCGGTTGGATTTGAACCAACGTAGGCCGAAGCCAACGGGTTTACAGCCCGTCCCCTTTGTCCACTCGGGCACACGCCCAACTCATTGCGGAAAAAGGACTTGGAACCGATATTGGGGTTCCGGACCTTGTTCCGCCGGTTGGCTGACTGTACGGCAGACCGGCGTTTCGTGCAAAAAGCCGCGGAGAGGCTCCCCTGGGGTGACCGAGAGGGGCCAGCCGCCTCAGCCACGCGCGGGGGGCTTTTTCAGACCGGACTGCCGATCATCAATTCATTCCAAAGATAGGTTCGGGCGGATGCATCGTCAAGAAGGTGCGGCGTGTCGGATGATGCGGATTGCAGATCCGGCCGATTTGGCGCACGCTGATGGCACGCAACGATGGAAGGAGGCTCCATGAGTCACGCATTTCACCGTCAGGTCCTGTCCGGTCCGCTGTGGGCACGAGTGATCGTCCTGGCGGCGTTCGTCTCGCTCGGTTTGCCCGCTATGTTGACCGGCGCTCCGGCTGCGACCGCGCCGGCCACCGACGGGGATGTCCTGAGAAACCTGCGCCGGGCTCATCCCCGGTTGATGGTCCTTGACGACGACATCGCGAAGGTCCGCGAGCTCATGCGAACCGACCCGTACGCGCGTAAGCTTCGCGATGCGCTGCGCGAGGCGGCAGAGAAGATGCTCGACGCGCCGCCGGTGGTCCATGAGCTGGTCGGGCCGAGATTGCTCGGCCAGAGCCGGCTGTGCCTGTCACGCGTCTCCACACTGGCGGGCCTGTATCGCCTCGGAGGAGATCGCCGCTTCGCGGAGCGGGCGGAGAAGGAGATGCTCACCGCCGCGGCCTTCCCGGACTGGAATCCCAAACACTTCCTCGACACGGCCGAGATGACCAACGCGCTGGCCATCGGCTATGACTGGCTGTTCGACGTTCTCTCCGAATCGAGTCGCAGCACCATCCGCAAGGCGATCGTCGAGAAGGGTCTAGAGCCCGGGCTGGCTGTGTACCGCAAGGGAGGCTGGTGGGCGGCAAGCCGGCACAACTGGAACCAGGTCTGCAACGGCGGGATGCTGGCGGGTGCTCTGGCCATCGCGGATGAAGAGCCCGCGGTTGCGGTGGAGATCGTCTCCTTCGCCCGTCGATCAATCCCTCTGGCAATGGAGACACTCAGCCCGGATGGAGGGTGGCCGGAGGGTCCGGGTTACTGGTGTTACGCCATGCGATACACGGCCTACTTCCTGGCCGCTGCGAACACAGCGCTGGGCACGGATTTCGGGCTCAGCGCGGCGAAGGGCTTTGCCGACACCGGGCTGTTCCGAATCCACTACATCGGACCGACGGGTATGGCGTTCAACTTCGCCGATGGGGGCGCGCGGGTGCCGGATTCGGCGGAGATGATGTACTTTGCCCGCATCTTCAACCGCCCCGTGTATGCGGCTCACGAACGGGCGCTGCGGGATGACGGCACGATCTTCGATCTGCTCTGGTACGATCCGCGCGGGAGCGCGGCGGAGCTTCACGCCCTTCCCAGGGATGCCCTGTTTCGCGGGATTGACGTCGCCTTCCTGCGAAGCGGCTGGAACGATCCCGCCGCGGTATTCGTGGGCTTCAAAGGCGGCGACAACGCGGCCAATCACAGCAATCTGGACCTGGGCACGTTTGTGCTCGACGCCCGGGGCCGGCGGTGGGCGATCGAACTGGGACCCGACGATTACAACATGCCCGGTTACTTCGGCAACAAGCGGTGGACGTACTACCGGCTCAAAACGGAAGGGCAGAATACGCTTGTGCTCCATGGAGCGAATCAGAATCCAAAGGCCAAAGCGCCGATCGTCGGCTTTCTGTCCTCCCCCCGCCGTTCGCATGCCGTCGCAGATCTGTCGGAGGCGTACCAGCCGCACGCCAGGCAGGTGGCGCGCGGTGTCGCCCTGCTCGACCGCCGGTGCGTCCTGCTGCAGGACGAGATTGAATCGGTGACCGCGGTCGATGGGCTCTGGGGCATGCACACGACGGCCCAGGTACGCACCCATGGCCGCGAGGCCGTTCTCACGCTGGACGGAGAACACCTGCAGGCTCAGATCCTGGAACCGACGGACGCCCGGTGGGCGGTGCAGGAGGTGACGCTGGACCCGCCACAGCGGCCGCTGCCCGACACGCGGAAGTTGCTTATCGCGTTCAAGACCGCCGCTCCGCTGACCCGGATTGTGGTTCTGTTCTCACCCGGCCGCACGGAGCCGGATTCGGATCCCCCCCGCGTAGAGCCGCTGGAAAGCTGGGCCGGTGCGGTCGCGGGCGGCGGCTGAGACCCCCGTTTTGATCCAACGTGCCACGCGCCGAAAGTGTTGCGCACCCGGAGGAATCAGGGTGCGCGACAGAATCGGCGGGTGGCATGGGTCCGGGCGCGCCGGGAGCCGTGGGGAGGCCCACACGGGCAGCTTCTGCTTCGCTCCGCGAAGCCGAAGCTGCCCATGCCACCCCGCCCAAGCTGTCACGTGCCCGAGGAATTGGGTCAGCGCGGTTGCGCATGGCCTTCTGCCCTGTCTGTGGTACCATTCCGGCAAGACATACCGTCTCTGGCGAGGTTCTGTCGGTCAGATGAATCCCTTTCGACTGGATGGAGAGGTCGCACTGGTCACCGGAGGTGGCACGGGTATCGGGCTGGCCATCGCGCGGTGCATGATCGAGGCGGGCGCCCAGGTGGTCATCGCCGGGCGCACTGAGTCCACGCTACGGCGGGCGTGCGAGACGCTCGGGCCGGGATGCAGCGCCGAGCAGTATGACGTGACGCAGTTCGAGGCGGCCCCCGCGCTGGTCGAGCGCATTCGGGACCGGCTCGGAAAGCTCACGATCCTGGTCAACAACGCCGGCGTCCACCTCAAGAAGTGGGCCGTGGACACGAGCGAGGCGGATGTGGCCCGCGTGCTCGACACGCATCTGCTCGGGGGGCTGGCCCTGACGCGTGCGTGTGCACCGCACATGATCGCGGCCCGCGGCGGCGCCGTGCTGTTCATGGGCTCGATGGCCTCGCTGCTGGGGCTGCCCATGGTGATCGCCTACACGGCGGCCAAGACGGCCTGCGTTGGAGCGGTGCGGGCGCTGGCAAGCGAACTCTCGCCGCACAACGTCCGGGTGAACGCCATTCTGCCCGGCTGGATCGAAACGGACATGCTGCACAAGGCTCTGGATGCCGACCCGAAGCGCAAGCAGCGCATCCTCGATCGCACGCTCATGCAGCGGTTCGGCGCTCCGGAGGACATCGGGTATGCCGCGGTGTACCTGTGCTCGCCTGCGGCCAGATTCGTCACAGGTACGGCTCTGGCCGTCGATGGCGGGGCCAGTATCGGACTGTGAGGAGAATGCGGCACGGACTGGACCGCATCACCCCCCATGAGCGGACGTCTGCACCCATCGCTGGCCCTGTTGATCAGTTGCATGCTCACTTCCGCCGCGCAACCGCGGACCCCCAACGTGGTCATCTTCTACGCCGACGATATGGGCATCGGCGACGTGGGGGCGTACGGGTGCAAAGACATCCGCACGCCCCACATCGACGCACTGGCAAAGGCGGGCGTGCGGTTCACCAACTACTACTCGGCGGCGCCCATCTGTTCACCGTCGCGGGCCGCGCTGCTGACGGGGCGATACCCAATTCGCTGCGGCGTGCCGACGAATGTCGGGTCGATTCCGGGGTTCACGGACGGCCTGCCGGCAGCTGAGATCACGCTGGGGGAGCTGGCCAGGTCCCGGAGCTATGCGACCGCACTTATCGGCAAATGGCATCAAGGTTACCCCGACGAACTCCGTCCGAACGCGCAGGGCTTCGAGTACTTCTTCGGCTTCCTGGCCGGGTGCATCGACTACTACTCGCACATGTTCTACTGGCACGAGCCGCACAATCACGACCTGTGGCGCAATGGTGAGGAACTGCACCTCGAAGGCCGCTACATGACCGAGATGATCGCCGAGGAGGCCGGGCGTTTCATCGACGCGAACCACGAACGGCCGTTCCTGCTCTACGTGCCGTTCAACGCGCCGCACTACCCGATGCAGGCGCCGGCCCGCTACCTCGAGCCGTATGCTGCACTGGAACCGAATCGGCGCGTCTACGCGGCCATGGTGTCGGCGATGGATGAGGCGATCGGTTCGATCATGGCACGCCTCCGCGCCCACGATCTGACGCGCGACACACTCGTCTTCTTTGCCAGCGACAACGGGTCGACGCTCGAGAAGCGGGCCAACGGCGGCGGCGGGAGCAACGCCCCTTACCGCGGCCACAAGTTCAGCCTGTTCGACGGCGGCATTCACCTGCCCGCAATCGTGAGCTGGCCCGGGCGGATCCCTGAAGGCCAGACACGCGACCAGCTCGTGTGTGCGATCGATGTCTGGCCCACGGTGGCCGAAGTCATCGGCGCTGCCCTGCCGACGGACCGGAAGATCGACGGCCGAAGCTGGCTGCCTCTCCTTCGCGCTGCGTCGGCGCCGGGGCATGATGTCCTGTTCTGGAAGCAGGGACCGCAGGGGGCCGTGCGGAAGGGCAGGTGGAAGCTCGTTTTGAACGCGGGCCCGCGCGGGGCCGGCGGTCGGCTGGCGGAGTCGGCTGAGAAGGACGCGGTGTTCCTGTCAGATCTCTTCAAAGACCCCGGCGAGCAACGCAATCTCCGCGATCAGCATCCGGAGATCGTTCAAGAACTGCAAAGCCTGTACCAGTCATGGTTTGCGGACGTTCAGGCTCCGGTGGCGAGCCGGGCAGACTGATCGCTTCTCCCGCCAGATGTCACTTTTCGCACCCCGATCCGTGAATCCGCTTGACTCGTGGCGATTCATGGTGTACATACTGTATTAACTGACCTAGTACAGGTTGAACCGGTTCATGGCCCTTGAGCTGCACATCGCGACCGGGAGCCCCTCTCCGATCTATCGCCAGATCGTGGACCAGGTGCGACGCGGGGTGGCGCTCGGAAAGCATCGCGCGGGCGAGCAGCTTCCGAGCGTTCGCATGCTGGCCGAGCGGCTGGTCGTAAATCCCAATACCGTCGCCAAAGCGTACGCCGAGCTCGTGCACGACGGCCTGATCGAGTCGCGCCAGGGCCGCGGCTATTTCATCGCCGACCGCCGTCAGGTTTTTTCGAGACCCGAGCGCCAGCGCCGTCTCGAGACGGCCATGACCGCCATGCTCAGCGAGGCGTTTGCCCTCCAGTGCTCGGCGGACGAAATCCGACAGGCCCTGGAGAAGCAGCTCTCGGCGTTCGCGTCGCAGGTGCCGCCTGCGAAAGGATAGTCCGATGCCGACCGATTATGTGATCCAGACGCACGGGCTCACCCGCTACTTCCGGAGCAAGTGTGCGGTCGATCGGCTCGACCTGGCGATCCCGCGGGGGAGTGTCTTCGGCTTCCTGGGCCGCAACGGCTCGGGCAAGACGACGACCATCCGCATGATCATGGGTCTGCTGGAGCCAACGAGAGGGCATGCGAGCGTTTTTGGACAGGATTCGCGCCAGCTCTCGCCCGAGTCTCGCGCGCGGATCGGCTATCTCTCCGAGGGACACCCCGTCTACGGCTGGATGCGCGTGCGCGACTGCGAGCAGTTTCAGTCGGGCTTCTACAGGCACTGGAATCATGCGCTGTTCAAAGGTGTCATCGATTACTTCCGGCTCAGTCCCGACGGGCGGGTGCGGACGCTGTCTCGCGGGGAGCGGGCGGGCCTGTGCCTGGCCCTGACGCTCGCGCCCGAGCCGGAGCTGCTGGTGCTCGACGACCCGGGGCTGGGGCTCGATCCGGTCGCGCGGCGGGCGCTGGTCGAGTCCATGGTCTACGTCACCCGGCGGGCCGACCGCACGATCTTCTTCTCATCGCACCTGCTGAGCGACATGGAGCGTGTGGCCGACCGGATCGCCGTGCTCGACCATGCGCGGTTGCGGGTGTGCTGCTCGATGGAAGATTTCCGGCGCCGCGTGCGACGCTTCGTGCTGCGATTCTCCGGCAATCCCCCCGAGCTCCCTGACCTGCCCGGCCTGCTGGATGCCCTGTCCACCGAGGATGAACTCGCGATCACACTGGTTGATCCGGATGCCGGCGTACAGGAGCAGATGGCTCAGCTCCGGCCGCTGCACATCGAGGAGGTTCCGCTCGACCTGGAAGAGGCGTTCATCAGCTACCTGGGCGAGCGCGGCCGCCGGACGCTCTTCACGCAGGCGCTCGGAGGTGCCGCATGAAGCCGCTGATCATCAAGGAGCTGCGCGAGCATGGCAAATGGGCGGTGCTTTGGTTTGTCGGCTTCAGCATCGCGCTGGCGTTCTGTCTGGGGGGATCACGAATCTGGTACCTGGGCGCTCGTCCAGCCACGGTCGCCAGTGAGGAGTTCCAGATCACCGTCGTCTTTGGAACCGCGCTCGCAGGTCTGCTGCTCGGCCTGTTGCAGACTCTTCCGGAACTGATCCGCGACCAGTGGTCGTTTCTCCTGCACCGACCGGCGACGCGGAATCAACTCTTCTGGGGTAAGGTGCTTGCCGCGTTGATCCTCTACTCGTGTGCCAGCCTGATTCC
>CAZQEN010000188.1:0-14462 GCA_964591605.1 uncultured Planctomycetales bacterium | reverse complement strand
CTCAAGGAATCAGTCCACCCGATGCCCCGCACCGGAGAACCGCCGATGCCCCACAAACCCCCGCCGACAAAACGAAGCCATTGCGCTTGTAATACAGCCCCCGCCGACGGGCGTCCCCCCAACCCGCCGCGTGCCACCGATTCCGTCACACGGATCCCAAACAACGGACCACGGACCACGGACCCCGAACAGATCAAACCCATTCCCGCGAGACGCAAGGACGTGCCAAAGTCGGCTCCGACATCCATTTATGTCAAAAACCCCTCCCCATCGGTCTTCAGCCGGCCGGTTTTGCAGTTTATAATGCGAGGAGGCGCATGGTGGCATGATGACGGCCCTGCCGGAAGACTCCCTGGAGAGCGACCGGCTGTTGCAGCAGGCCTGTAACGGCGATGTCCATGCCTTCGACCGGCTCTTCGAGCGTCACCGCGCCGAGCTGCACCGGATGCTCGATCTGCGCATCGACCCGCGCCTGCGCCAGCGCGTGGACCCCTCCGACCTCGTGCAGGAAGCCCACATGGAGGCCGTCCGACGCCTCGACCAGTACACCCGGCAGCGCCCGATGCCCTTTCGCATCTGGCTGCGGCAGATCGCCTACGAGCGGCTGCTGATGATGCGGCGCCGGCACATCGAAGCCGGCCGCCGGGCGGTGGGGCGGGAACTCGCCCTTCCCGACAACACCTCCCTGCAGCTCGCCCAGCACGTCCTCGCCGGCGGCCCGACCCCCAGCCAGGTCGTCGTGCAGGAGGAACTCGTCCGCCGTGTCCGCGAGGCCATGCAGCAGCTTGCCGATATCGACCGCGAGGTCCTGATCATGCGCAACCTCGAAGGACTTTCGACCCGGGAGGTGGCCGAGGCCCTCGGCATCGAGCCCGCCGCCGTCAGCAAACGCTACGGCCGGGCGCTTCTTCGGCTCAGGGCCATTCTCGACGCACCCGCAGCGGAGCAGCACCATGATCCGCAACCATTCGAAGATGTCGGCCATCGAGACGCAACTCGGTGAGATCGCCGACGAATTCACGCAGCGCCTGCAACTCGGCGAGCAGCCCGGCATCGAGGAATACGCGCAGCGATTCCCCGAGATGGCCGACACGATCCGGCAGGTGCTGCCCATGCTGCAATCACTCTCCCGCAGTGACCCCGCGACCGCCGCCGGGCCGACCCGCCCGTTTGAGGCCCTCGGCGACTACCGCATCATCCGCGAGATCGGCCGGGGCGGCATGGGCGTGGTTTACGAGGCCGAGCAGCAGTCGCTCCGCCGCCGCGTCGCCCTGAAGGTGCTGCCCTTCGCCGCGGTGCTCGACCCCCGCCAGCTCGAACGCTTCAAGAACGAGGCCCACGCCGCCGCCACGCTGCACCACACCAGCATCGTGCCGGTCTATTCCCTGGGCTCCGAGCGCGGCATTTACTACTACGCGATGCAGTTCATCGACGGCCGGCCGTTCTCCACGGTCATCGAGGAGCTGCGGGAGCTGGCCAGCCTTCACGACGCCTCCGACGCGCCGCGAAGCCCGTCGATCCTGCTCGAAACCCTGGCCCCCAGCGGCCAGCGATCCGCCGCCATCGACAGCGCCCGGTCCTCCGCGATCGGAGCCTCGACCCGCGAGAGCTTCGATGTCTCGAGTGACCGCGGCTACTTCCGCGCCGTCGCGACGCTGGCCCTGCAGGCCGCCGACGCCCTGCAGTATGCCCACGAGCACGGCGTGGTTCATCGTGACATCAAGCCCTCCAACCTCCTGCTGGATGTGGGCGGGCACCTGTGGATCACCGATTTCGGCCTGGCCCTCATCCAGGCGAACCCGAATCTCACCATGCCCGGCGATCTCCTCGGCACCATGCGCTACATGAGCCCCGAGCAGGCCCTCGCCAGCCGCGTGCCCGTCGATCACCGCACCGACATCTATTCGCTGGGTGCGACCCTCTACGAGGTGCTCGCCCTGCGCCCGGCCTTCGACGGCCAGGACCGCCAGGAGCTCATGCGGCAGATCGCCTTCGAAGATCCCGCCCCGCTCCGCCGCGTGAACCGGCGCATCCCGCACGAGCTCGAGACCATCGTCGGCAAGGCGATGGCCAAGCGCCCGGATGACCGCTATCCCACCGCCCAGGACATGGTCGAAGATCTGCGGCGCTTCCTCCAGGACAAGCCGATTCTCGCCAAGCCCCCCAGCGCGGTCGACCGGCTGGCCAAATGGTCGCGCCGCCATCGCGCCGTCGTGCTGACATCGGTGATCTTCCTGCTGGCGCTGACCGTGGGGCTTTCGGGGAGCGTCTGGGTTGCCCTGCGTCAGCGGAACGCCGCCCGCGCCCAGTTCGAGCGGGCCGAAGAAACCCTCCGCATCGCCCGCGCCAACGTCGACCGGATGCTGACCTGGACCGAGCTGCAGGAGTTCCGCAGCCGCAACGTGCCGCTGCTCTCGAAACTGCGCCGCGACCTGCTCGAGCAGTCGCTCTCGTTCCACCTCCGGCTCCTGCCCGAGAAGCTCAGCGACCCGGTTGCCCAGCATGAAGGTGCCGAATGCTACCTGCAGGTAGGTCACATCCAGGCCCTGCTCGGCCGCGAGCACGATGCGGAGCAGGCCTATCGTCAAGGCATCGACATTCTCGAACGGCTCGTGATGCTGTGCCCTGACACCCCGGTGTATGCCCGGAGCCTGGGCATGGGCTACTTCAATCTCGCCACCACGCTCTGGCAGATGACGCGGTATCCCGACGCCGGGACGGTCGTGCAGAAAGCGATCGCCACTTTTGAGAAGCTCGGTCCGGACCACCCGCTGCCCGAAGATCAGGCCCGGCTCTGCGAGGCGCTCGATCTGCACGCCCTCGTCCTGCGCGACGCCGGCACGCTCGCGGAATCGCAGCGCGTGCTGCAGCGGGCCGCCGGCCTGTCCGACGGCCTGCGCACCCGCTATCCCGAGTCGCCTGAGCACGCCGTGCAGCTCGCCCGCATCTGCCGGAACCTCGCGGACGTCCAGCTCAAGCTCGGCCGGCACGACGAGGCCCGCCGCTCCGCCGACCGCACGATCGCCCTGCAGCAGGAGCTCGCCCTGGCCCATCCCGACGAGCCTGCTTACGCCGATGAGCTTGCGCGCACCCGGAAGTGGTGGAGCGAAGTGTTGTGGCTCGAAGGCCCCGCCGGCACGGCGGAATCCGGAAATGCCCTTGCCGATCAGGACTCCGGCCGTTTTCCCTCGTCGCCCGGCCTGCGGGCTGAACTCTGGAGCGGCGTCAGCCTGGCGCTGCGGCGCCTCGGCGGGCAGGACGCCTATCACCAGGCGGTCGCCGCCCAGGAGGACCTGATCCGGCGGAATCCGACCGCCATTGAACACCGGCTCGACCTGCTCGCCCTCCATCGTCAGCAGGGCAACACCACGCTGATCGGCTGGCGGCTGGAGGAAGCCGACGAGGCCTATCGCAGCGCCCTCGAACTGACGGCCCTGCTGGTCATCGACTTCCCCGATGAACCCGGATGGCGCAAGGAACTTGAAACCTCTCTGAGCCATATCCGGGCCGTCGAGGACCTGCTCCCCCTCGCTGCTCTGGTGGTCCCCAGCAAGCAGTCGGTGGCGGGTGTGGCCCAGGCGGTCGAGCGCGTGCGCCGCCTCGATGCGGGCGGGATTCCCCGCAGTCCGCTGCCCATGCTCATGTATGCGGACTTTCTCATCCTCGCCGACCAGCCGGACCGCGCCATTCCGGTCATCCGGGAGGCCATCGCTCTCGGCGGCGAGTCGCCGGCCTTCAACAAGTCGCTGGGCATCGCGCTGCTCGCGTGCGGCCGGCGCGACCAGGCCCGCCAGGCCTTCGAGAAGGTGCTCGCACCGTACCCCACGCCCGCGCACCTCCAGCGCGAGGGAAACCCCGACGTATGGACCGCCGCCTACTTCCTCGATCGCATCACCGCCGAGCAGTACACCGCGCGCTGGCAGAGCCGTGCGATGTGCCTGGGCCAGGTCAGTTGCCTGCCCTGGTACTACGTCGGCCTGCGCATGGAGATCGAGGGCCGCCCTGACGAGGCACGCGACGCGTATCAGCGGGCCGCCGAGCTGGGCCGCGTCCCGAACTGCCATCTGTCAGGCAATCTGGCGGGTTATCGCCTCCGATGGCTGGAACGGCCGGCCGCCTCACGACCCGCCTTCTGAGCGGCTCGATGCCGGCCCGTACAGTTCCACTGTGCGCAGACCAGTATCGCCGCGGCCCCGCCTGTACCTCTGCCCCGGCAGGCCTTCCCATACACAACCCCCTCCGCCGGTGGATCTGAGACCCGTTCTCATGCCCGCAAGTTCCTGAAACCCCTGTCTCGGATGCGGTGTCCTTTGCAGTTGATACCTCGGAATGCTCCGGCCCCCGCAGAAAAGCGAATGTGTGTGAAACAAACTCGCTTCAGCGGCGTCTATAAGGGGTCGGGCCAGGAGTCAGGCCATGAAAGGTACTTCGCTCTCTCTGATCGCCGTCGTTCTGACGGTTTTCATTCTGGTGGGCCGGCAGGAGGCACGGGAGCACGCGGGATCGCGCGCCCGGATCGACTCGACCGACCATGCCAGCCTGTATCGCTCCGGCACGCTCTATTTCCGCCGCATGGGAGGCCCCCGCGATGTCTGGGCGCGCAACCTGGCCAGCGGCCAGACCCGCCGGCTGCCCGAGGCGGTCAGCGGAGAGCCCAGCCACCACCTGCATGGCGGCGTCCGCTGGTTCCTCACGACGCGAAGCGTCCCGGCTCGGACCGGCGATGACGGCCGCGAGTGCGTGGGCCTGTGCGTCGTCAGCGAACTCGGCCAGGTCGTTCAACTGACTGATGGCGCCGACATCGAGGTGGCCCCCCAGACCCAGCGCTGGCCGCGTCACGGCCAGGACCGCCTCGTGTCATGGGTGGGCCGCCGCTGGCTCGATGGAAAGGTCGTGGAGGGCGGCATTTACGTGGCCGAGCTCGTCTGCGACGAGGCGGGTGTTCCCTGCCGGCTGGTCGAATCGCCCCGGCGGCCCTTGCTGGCCCTGGAGCTCATCCGCGAGTCCGATCTTGACTGGACTCCAGAACATTCTCCGAACATCTACAGCTATGACTGGTCGCCCGACGGCCGGTCGCTGGTCATCGAGTCCACTCCGCAACGCCTCTTCGTCCATGATCTGACGGACGGCCGGACGCGCCCGCTCTTTGACGGCCGGGCGCGGGATCCGGTCTGGTCGCCGCGCGGGGATCGCATCGCCTTCGAAGTATCGGCACCGTTCGGCGCGCTCGTGACCATTCACCCGGACGGCAGCGATGCACAGTACATACTCGCCGACCGGGCCGGCAAACTGCTCCTCGATTCCGCGGCGTATTCGTCCACCGGCGAGCACCTGGCCTATGCCGCGCTGTCGCCCGAGAACATGCCTGACCCGCTCGCGCCGGCTGATCTGAATGTCTACCTGGCGTCGGCCGACGGCAGCCGCTCCTTCAACGCCACGTATGACATGCACGAGCTGGTGGTCCCGATCGCCTGGCGCGCCAACTGACGCATCGCGAGACGCCGCAGGGGTGCAGCGCGGAGCAGGCTTCCTGTCCGCGCTGCGGCGCTCTTGTGGTGCAGCCGTCCCGGCTGCACGGTGCAGGCGGGATCCGCCTGGCCCGGACACCATACTTGGGCCTCCGGGGACGCAGTCACACCGCATGCGTCAGGAAGTGCCGCGGGGCTGCCCGCCCGAATCAAAGCGGTCTTCACCGTGTGGGGGCCAGCACCTGGGCGGTGCGTGCGGGCAGATACATCTGGAGGCTCTGCCCACGCATGTGGTAGGGCACTGGCTGGCGCGGGTAAACCTGGCCGGGGGCGACGATCCCGTGGCCGCCGAACCAGAAGTCGTCCGTGTTGAGGGCGACGCGGTAATCCAGCGGGTCGGGGACGCCAACGCGAAAGTCCGCGTACGACGCGGTCGGGTGGAAGTTGAACGCGAAGATCAGGTCGCTGCGGCGGAAGATCAGCAGCTTCTGCTCGTCGTGCACGTAGAGCTGCTCCGCGGGCCCCGCTTCGAGAAGCTCATGCTGCGGGTCAAGCTGGACCATCGCCTGGTCAAACGCGGCCAGGTCGCGGTAGCGCAGCGTCGGATCGTGCACCAGCGACCACTGCCGCCGGGCATACTTGTAGGAGAACTGGTTGCCCTCGCGCGGGAAGTCGATCCACTCGGGGTGGCCGAACTCGTTACCCATGAAGTTGAGGTAGCCCTCGCCCCCCAGCGCGAACGTGATGAGCCGGATCATCTTGTGCAGGGCCAGGCCGCGCTCGATGACGATGTTCTCGGGCGTGCCCTTGCTCATGAGCCAGTACATGTCGGCGTCCATGAGGCGAAAGGCGATGGTTTTGTCGCCGACGAGGGCCTGGTCGTGGCTCTCGGCGTACCCGACGTGCTTCTCGTGCGCCCGGCGATTCGTGAGCGTGTGGTAGATCTCGCTCATCGACCACTCTTCGTCGCGCTTCTCCTTGAGGATCTTGATCCAGTAGTCGGGGATGCCCATGGCGAGACGGTAGTCGAAGCCGATCCCGCCTTCGTCGACGGGGCGGGCGATGCCGACCATGCCGGAGACGTCCTCGGCGATGGTGATGCACTGCGGGTTGGCCTGGTGTGCGACCTGATTGGCGAGCTGCAGGTACGTGATGGCGTCTTCGTCGAGCCCGAAGCGCAGGTAGTCGTCGTAGGACGTGAACGGCTTGCCCAGGCCGTGATCGAGATACATCATGCTCGTCACGCCGTCGAATCGGAATCCGTCGAAACCGTACTCTTCGAGCCAGAAGCGCACGTTGCTCAGCAGGAAGCGCAGCACCTCCCACTTGCTGTAGTCAAACAGCAGCGAATCCCACGAGGGGTGCTGGCCGCGGGGGCCGCTGTGAAAGTACTGGTGATCGGTGCCGTCCAGCAGATTGAGCCCGTCGTAAATGTTCTTGACCGCGTGGCTGTGCACGATGTCCATCAGCACGAGCAGGCCCATGCCGTGGGCGGTGTCGATGAGCTCCTTGAGCTCCTCGGGCGTGCCGAAACGCGACGAAGCGGCAAAGAAGTTGCTGACGTGATAGCCGAACGAGCCGTAGTACGGATGCTCCTGGATGGCCATGAGCTGCACGGCGTTGTAGCCGCAGTACTTGATCCACCCGAGAACGGTCTGCGTGAATTCGCGGTACGTGCCGACCTTGTGCTCCTGCGTAGCCATGCCCACGTGGGCCTCGTAGACGCGCAGGCCGCCCGTGAGCGTCGGCACGGGGTGACGCCATTCGTACGGGCTTTCCGGCTCCCAGTACTGCCCGGTGTAGGCGTTGGCGTCGGGCTCGTAGACGGCCCGCCTGATGTAGGCGGGAATCCGGTCCATCGCTCCCAGTGAGCTGACGACGTGCACCTTCACGCGGCTGCGGTGCAGGAGGCGATGATCGTACGGATCGGCGGGCAGGAAGATGCTCCAGACGCCGAACTCGTCGCGCGTGAGCGGATGGTCGCGGCGGTCCCAGGAGTTGAAGTCGCCGGTGAGGTAGAGCCCCTGGGCCCCCGGCGCCCATTCGCGGTACCAGATGCCGGGCTGGCCGTCGCGCTCGCCGCGGTTGAACCCGAAGTATTCGTGCCCGCAACTGAACCGCTCCAGCGAGCCTTCCGCGGCGATGATCTCCTCGAGCCGCTGGCGATACCGGGCGTAGCGGTGCCTCAGTGCATCGGCATACGGCTCGAGCCACGGATCCAGCGCGATGAGGCCGGTGCCGTCGGGATGTGTCTGTTGAGCCTGCTGCGTCATGTCGAGTCTCTCGGGCGCGGTATCAGTGGTAAACGATGCGCAGGGACAAGTCCAGCCGTCGGGGTTGCCCATCTCGGGATGCATCCGGCGAAGGCGGTGTTCAGTCCAGACCCGCTCCGCGGGCTTATCCGGACGATGTGACCATTTTGAGTGCTTACGAGCCAGCGCCGCGACGCTCGCACCGTGGCCGTGATGAGCTGCTCAGCCGCCTCGCCGAGCAGTGCCTCGACGATGTAGACGTTGGTGTTGAAGAAGATCCTCATTTGCCGTAAGGGCCCTGAGCGTGCGATTCGGCTTCGTAAAACCATCTTGCGAGAGGTAAGAGGGCCGACCCGCTTCGACAAGGCGTTCCGTTGCCGATTTCGGGAGAGAACGGCAGCTTGCGACGGGTTCGCCGTTCTCCTCGACGACGTGAACGACGTGGCAGAGCTCAGCAGCGGTGCTCACGAGGCAAGAGTGTCCCAGGTGACTTCAGCCTTCAAACAAGAGTCGGCTATAATAGCATTATCCCTGGAAGCACTGAGGCGAGCCGGGCGGCACCGCCGCTTGCGTGGAGAATGGGATGATGGCTGACGTGATGAGCAGACATATCGTCAAGACCCCGAACGTGTGCGGCGGCCGGGCCTGCGTCGCCGGGCATGGTATCCGGGTGGCGGACATTGTCGTATGGCACGAACGCCGCGGCTATGCGGCCGATGAGATCGTGGCCCTCTTCCCCGGTCTGTCGCTGGGCGACGTGCATGCGGCCCTGGCCTATTACTTCGACAATCGCGAAGAGATCGAGGCTGATCTTCAGCTCGAAGAAACCTGGGCGTCCCGCATGACCGCCGGCGCGCCATCCCTGCTCAGGGAGAAGCTGGGTGGCTGAGGCCATTCGCTATTACGCGGACCAGCACCTCCCCCAGCCGGTCGTCGAAGGCCTCCGGCGGAGAGGCATCGACATCCTCACCGCCCGGGAAGCGGGCCGTTGCGGCCTGGAAGACCCTGATCAACTTGGTTTTGCTGCCTCGACGCGGCGCGTCATGGTCACCTTTGACCCGGATTTCCTGGCGTTGCATCAGGCTGGAACTCACCACACGGGCATCGCCTGGTGCCCGGCCACGAAGTACAGCATCGGCGAGCCGATTCAGATGCTGGTGTTGCTCCACGGCGTCAGTTCTCGTGAAGAAATGCAGAACCGGGTCGAGCACCTGTGAGGACTCCATCTGCTATAATGGGCGGACCGGAGAAACCTCATGCGATTTCGTTACGGTGAGTGGAATGGCGAGGAGTTTCAGACGCAGCAGCATCTGAGCTTCTTCGACCATCTCATGGAATTCGTGCTCGAGTACGGCGACAATGCGCTCGAGCACCTCGAACATGTCGAGCTCGATGAAGAACAGCGAGAAGCGCTCGAGAAGCTGATTCAGGAGGGCCTGCTGGAGAAGGTGGGGGCGCGGTGGAAACTCACGCCGCGGGCGATCCATGCGATGCAGCGCAAGGCCCTCATGGAGGTGTTCACGCGCTTGCGCAAGGGCCACAGGGAGGGTCACGAAACGCCGGAGACCGGTCAGGGCGGCGAGCGGGTCGAGGGCACGCGGCCGTACCTGTTCGGCGACCCGGTCAGTGAGCTGGCGCTCGAGCCAACACTGCGCAACACGATCAAACGTATGTTGAGAGCCGGGCTCTGTGAGCCCGGTTCCTCTCCCCAGCTTTGTGAGACCGGTTCCTCTGCTGGCACCGGGGCAGACGTGCCTGCTCAGACGGCCCCCCCGCAGGCGGCCGCTCCACCGGCGTCACAGACGCCGGCTCCACCGGCGTCACAGACGCCGGCTCTGTTGCCCCTGAAGATCGCGGAGCGCGACTTCGAGCTCTATCAGGCCGAGCACCACGCGAGCTGCAGCACGGTGATCCTGCTGGACATGTCGGGTTCGATGGCCCGATATCACCGCTTCTATGCCGCCAAGAAGTGCGCGATGGCCATGCACGCCCTGATCCGGCAACGGTTTCCGATGGATACCGTGGATCTGGTCGGGTTCTACTCGGCCGCCGCCGTGATCCCCGAGCACAAGCTGCCGCTGGTCATGCCCAAGCCGGTGACGATCTTCGATTATCAGGTGCGGATGCGCGTGCCGATCACCCAGGCCGACAAGGCGCCGCAGCACTTCACGAACCTGCAGATGGGCCTGCAGCTCGCACGGCGGATTCTGGTCCGGCGAGGGGGCGATAACAAACAGGTTTTCATCATCACGGACGGGCAGCCGACCGCCCACGTGCAGGGCGAGTACATCCACCTGCTCTACCCGCCCGAGCAGGTCACGACGCTCACCACGCTGAAGGAAGCCCTGCACCTCACGCGGCAGGGCATCCGGATCTGCACGTTTGCCCTGGCCGAGGATTACAATTACATGGACTGGCTGGGCTTCGTGGACCAGATGACGAAAGTGACGAAGGGCGTGGCGTTCTACTGCTCAAGCGGAGATCTCTCGAGCTGCATCATGGAGTCGTACCTGTCGGGACGAAAGAAGAAGACGTATATCGCCTGACCGGCGGTCCGGCGGCGGAGAGCGGGACGCGATACGCTCGCCGTCGGAAACCGCCGTCCGCAGGAACCGGAGGGGTGCGTCCGAAATACAGGGGCATGTTTCTCGGGTGGCATGGGCAGCGTACTCGCCGCCCGTGCGAGTAGGTCACGGGCGATGGGCATCCGCGATTGGAGATGTCCCGGCGCGCCGGGACCCATTCCGCTCGTCTGCCACTGAGCTCCGGATGCACCCGAACCGGAGGATCCGGCAGGCTTTGCACGGGTGCCGGCCTCCGCTATAATGCATCATCAGCAGTATCTCAGTTCCGGATCGCTTCATGGCCGAGATGTTTCCGAAAGAAGATCTGATCGCCACGATGCGATGTCAGCAGGGGGTGTTGCTGCCCTGCAAACTCGATTGGCCCGTCCACCGGATCTGTTATTGGGGGGGGCGGCCGACCGATACCCGTCCTCCCACCGCGCCCCTCTGGCGCGACCTGTGGCAGGTGGGCTGGCAGAAGGAATCTTCCGATCCCGATATGATGCCGTTCCCGATCGAGCACCCGCTCGAAGGGTGCCTGGGCCGCCTGAGCAAGTTCCACGTTCCCGATCCGGCGGACAAGAAGCTGTTCGCGGATCTCCGCAATCTGCGGTTCCCCAGCCATCGGCTGGTCATCGGCGAGCATCCGTTTGCGTTCTACGAACGGGCCTGGCTGGTGGCGGGCATGCAGAGTCTCCTGGCCGCCATGGCCGACGATGACGGCCACGTCGAGGAACTGTTCGCAAAGATCGGGGAGTTCGAGTTCGGGATTGCCGAGCAGTATCTCGAGCTGGGGGTGGAGGCCGCCTGGCTCGCCGATGACTACGGGATGAATTCGGCGCTGATGTTCTCGCCGCAGATGTGGCGGCGTTACGTGCGCCCGCATCTCAAGCGCGTGGTCGACCTGTACCACGAGGCCGGCGCGATCGTGATTCTCCACAGTTGCGGCAGCATCACGGCGCTGATCGACGAGCTGCTGGCGGTGGGCATCGACGTGCTGGATCCGCTTCAGCCCAACTGTAACCGTCTGGAGTGGATCCGTGAGCGGACCCTGGGGCGCATCTGCCTGTGCGGCGGCCTGCAGGCCTCTGCCCTCGTGGAGGACAGCGCCAAGGCGTTTTCGGTGGCCCAGGAGCGGATCCGCCAGCTCGGCGCCATGGGGGGCTACATCGTCGGGCCCGATGATGACTGGGAGATTCCCACGGCGTCGCAGACGGCCATTCTCAGTGCGGTCGAGCAGCAGCGCGAGCGCGTCCGCCGCGCCCGCACCTGACCGCGCGAGAGACGAGAGAGCACAGAACAGCCAGGCAGTAGAGGCTTAAACCTCTTGTCTGACTGATCTCCTGTTCACCTGTTCTGATCAAGGAGGTGTACAGTGGAGTCGGTCACGCAATTCTCGATTTTCCTGCCGAACAAGCCCGGCGTCCTGGCCCAGGTCAGCCGGCAGCTGGCCCAGGCCAGGATCAACGTCATCGCCATGACGATGATGGATTCGAGCGAGCACGGCGTGCTGCGGCTGGTCGTCTCGGAGCCCCAGCGCCTGCGCGCCGCTCTCGCTCCGCTCAATCTTCCCGTGACGGAGGCCGACGTGCTGGTGCTCGAGATGGCCAACCGCCCGGGCGCGCTGGCGGATGTGTGCGGCCGCCTGGCCGAGGCCCACGTCAACATCAGCTACGCCTACTGCACGACCGGCATTCAGGGCGGAAGGACCAAGGGCATCTTCAAGGTTGCCGATACCAAGAAGGCCATGAAGGTGCTCAAGAAGCCGCCGGCCCGCGGCCGTGAAAACCACAAGCTGCACCGCCCGATGGTCCTGCGGTAGCCGTAGGATTCGGCAGGCGTCTGCCGCCCCGGGCCGGGCGTGCGGACCGACCGCACTGCAGTGACAGGGTGCGGTGTCACGCTGCACCGTGCCAGCGATCACGAAGTGCCGGTTTCGTGAGAGAATCTTCAACCGTGTTGAATCTCCGTTTGACCGACGCGCCCTCCCTGTCGACGGACTATGACGCTCGCGCTTCGGCGAGCCGGACGAGCCCGCGGCGGTACTGGTCTGCGCTGCTTGCGGTCACGTTCGTGTATTACGTTGCCGCGCGCTTCGGTCTGTCGCTCGGTCTGACCACCGAGCACATCACGTCGGTGTGGCCTCCCACCGGCATCGCCCTGGCGGCCTGCCTGCTCATGGGATACCGGATCAGCCCCGCCATTGCGATTGGCGCCTTCCTGGCCAATCTGGAACGCAATGAGCCCGTTTATGTGGCCTTCGTGATCGCTGCCGGCAACACGACAGAGGCCCTGGCCGGTGCCTTCCTGCTCAACCGCTTCCGCTTTAAGCCCGATCTGGAGCGGGTCCGAGACGTGATCAACCTGGCGCTGCTGGGCGGGCTGCTCTGTACCATCATCAGCGCATCGGTGGGCGTGATGATCCTCTGGGAGTCAGGGCTGCTGGCCGGCAGATCGATCGGTGCGGCGTGGGGCAAGTGGTGGCTGGGCGACGCGATGGGAGCGCTGGTGATCGCTCCTCTGCTGCTCACCTGGGGCACACGCCGCCCATTCGCCGGGCTGCCCCGCCAGGCCCCTGAAATCCTCTCCCTGACCATCGGGCTGGCGGCGGTCGCGTGGCTCATGTTCGGAATGCCGCTCAACGAATCCTCTCGATTCGCCTACCTGCTGTTTCCGTTCTTCATCTGGGCGGCGTTGCGCTTCGACCAGCGGATCACCGCGGCCCTGGTGCTGGCGGTGGTCGCGCTGGGCATCGGCAGCGTCATCCGGGCGGCAGAATGGGATCCTGCCGCTCTCGACCGGCAGCTCATCCTGAAGCAGACATTCATGGGCGTGCTGTCGGTGACGGCTCTGGCCCTCGGCGCCGCCGTCGCCGAACGCGGACGAAGCGAGGCCCAGCGTCAGGAACTCCTGCTGCGCGAACACGAGGCCCGCGTCCGGTCACAACAGCTCCTGCATGAGGTCGAGCAGCGTCAACTCGTCGTCGTCCGGACCGAGCAGGCCCTGCGCCTCAGTGACGGCCGACTGCAGTTGGCCCTGGACGCAGGCCGGATGGGCATCTGGGAATGGGACATCAAGAACCAGCGCATCCAGTGGTCGGAGAACCTCGAACGCATCCACGGCCGGGAGCCCGGCACGTTCAGCGGCAGGTTCGAAGACTTCCGGAAGGAGATCCACCCGGACGATATCGAGCGTGTGCTGGGCAGCATCGAGCAGAGCCTGCAGGAGCGGTGCCTGTACCACATCGAGTACCGGATCATCCGGCCGGATGGCCAGACTGCCTGGCTGGAGGCGTACGGCCGAGTCATCCCCGACGCGGCGAACCGCCCGGATCGAATGGTCGGCGTGTGCATGGACGTGACCAATCGCAAAAAGATCGAAACGGAGCTGGCGGCGTACCAGGAGCGGCTTGAGGAACTCGTCGTCGAGCGCACGCGGGCGCTGACCGCCTCGATGGAGCAGCTTCGGCGATCGGAGCGTCTGGCTTCGCTGGGCACGCTCTCGGCCGGGATTGCCCATGAGATCAACAATCCGCTGAATGCGATCGTCCTGTCCGCCGACGAGGCCCTCAGCGCGCCCGACGAAACGCAGCGGCTGCGGACCCTGCAGGCGATCAAGAACGAGGCGCTCCGGGGCGGGCGGATCGTCAAGAGCATTCTCGATTTCTCACGCGAGCAGAAGACGAGCAAGGCGCCCGGCGATCTGAACGAGGTGGTGGGCCGGGCCGGCGACCTGGCCAGGACCTGCGTCGAGCGCGGCGACCTGTCGGTGACCCTCGACCTGGATCCGGGTCTGCGCCCCGTGCGCATCAATGCCACGGAGATCGAACAGGTGATCACCAACCTGATCAAGAACGCGGCGGAAGCGGCGGGGGGCCGCGTGGACGTGGTGATCCAGACGCGCCAGGAGGACGGGCACGTTCGCCTGGAGGTGTCAGACAACGGGCCGGGGATCAGCCAGGAGCACATCGGCCGGATCTTCGACCCGTTCTTCTCGACGCGCGTTCATGCGGGCGGCACCGGCCTGGGCCTGAGCATCTGCCACAGCATCATCACCGAACACGGGGGGACCATCGAAGTACGGAGCAGGCCCGGCGCCGGCGCCCAGTTCACCGTTCGTCTGCCGGTTGCGGCGAAGGCGGACGGACCGGTCGCGGACGGCCGGCAAGTCCCTGAGCA
>CAZQEN010000187.1:0-14469 GCA_964591605.1 uncultured Planctomycetales bacterium | reverse complement strand
ACGGGAACCGGTGTCATGGCCGCGACCACCCGACAACGGCTGATCGAAACCGGAAGGCGTCTTTTTTACGCGCACGGCTTCCGCAACGTCGGGCTGGACCAGATCCTCGACGAGGTGGGGATCAGCAAGACGGCGTTCTACAAGCACTTTCCGGGCAAAGAGGACCTGATGCTGGCGGTGCTGCAGGAGCAGAGCCGGTGGCTGCAGAACAGTTTCAAGGAACTGATCCGCGAGCGGGCCGGACGGCGGGCGGCCGATCAGTTGTACGGGCTCTTCGACGTGGTCGAGCAGATCATCAACTGCGACGAGTTCCACGGATGCATCTTTGTGAACGTCGCGATGGAGTTCCCGCTGCCGCATGACCCCGCGCACCGCGAGGCGGCCAAAAACCGGGAGGCGATCGAGAACATCATCTTCGAGGTGGCGGAGCGGGCAGGGGCCGTGGATCCTGAAGGGCTCTCACGAGAGCTCTGCCTGCTCATGGACGGGGCTTACGTGGTCAAGCAGTTGACGGGCGAGACGCACGGCGTCGAGACGGCGCGGCGGATGGCGGAGCGATGCATCACCGCGCACCTCTCGCTGGAGCCGGCGATTTCCATCGTCAACACCCGACGAGATGCCATGTAACCCCCGGCACCCGTGGCACGGGCAACGTACCCGTGGCCGTCGCACAGGCGTCCTGCCCGTGCAACCATCCACCTGATGCAGGCATGGGCTGGAAGCCCATGCGACGATCACGGCCGGGAAGGCCGTGCCACGCGGTGCCTATGCCGTGCCCGCCACCGCCCCATCTCCGGCCTGAGCGCGGCGCGACCAGCGCGGGATCAGCATGGGCACGCGCTTGCGGTACTCGGCATAGGCTCGTCCGTGGAAGGCGATGAGGTCTCGCTCCTCGAACTGGATGGCAATCAGGATGTAGGCGGTGGCGCCGAGTGCGAACACCAGGTGGGTCGCGGTCATAGTGGTTGTCGCCCAGAACGCAAGAAGCCAGCCGATGTACAGCGGGTGGCGCACCCACTGATACGGACCGGGGGTGACGAAGCGCAGATGCGTATACTCGCGACCGCGCAGGTACAGCCACACCTGCCGCAGGCCAAAGAGATCGAAGTGGTTGATCAGCATGGTGGTCACAAGCACGACCATCCAGCCGAACGCATAGGCCCCCAGCAGCAGGCCCCGCCCAAGCGGGTGCTCGACGGTCCAGATCACGCCGCCCACCGGCCGCCACTGCCAGAAGAGCAGAATCAGGCACAGGTTCGTTGCCAGCACGTAGGTGCTGCGCTCGGCCGCGTGGGGGATGAGCCGGGTCAACCACCGCTTGAATGCCGGTCGGGCCATCACGCTGTGCTGCAGGGCAAACAGCCCCAGGAGGCCCAGGTTCACCAGCAGTGCGGCCGCCATCGACCCCGCCCGCGGCGAATCGACCGACTTGGGCACCACCAGGTTCCCCAGGAACCCGACCGCGTACATAAACACTCCCAGGAACATGAGATAGGATAACAAACCGTACGTAAAGACTGCGACACGCTTACCCATAGCTGGTCTCCGAGAGCCGAACCATCCCCGAAGGGACCTGAATCCCATGGAAAGTCTGGAAAACCGCGGATGGGCCGGCCCGGGCCACCGCGGCAACGATCATTAGATGCAATTCATCGGCAAGTTACAGTACACCGCCGGTCCACTCCGGGTGGACTTGTGGTACACCCTCTCCGATCTCCTCCCGTCCGGTGATTGGCCCGCAGCTCGCTGAATCTGTCGCCGGACGGGGCTCATGGCGCGGAGAAGTCGCCTCTTTTCCCGCGAATCGAGCCAAGTCTTATGGCGAATGGTCGTCGGAAGCCGCGCCGGCAGCCTCCACCCGCATTCCGGACAGACACCGGATGTGTTGCGGGTGAGGGGGTACCCCGGTCAATCGCTGTTCCCGTTGCGCGGAATGGGCTTGCCATCTCGGATGATGACATCCTGTCGGCGGTATACGGCCTTACCTTTGAGTTTGGCGGCGGCGTTCTTCACGCCGAAGGTGTGCGTGCGGTCTCCTCCGGCTTCGCCAGCCCTGCTTCCCTCATATTTCCAGTCGCTCTTCTCCAGAAAAACCACGTCCACGCGCCAGATGACGACGGGGCGCCCCGGCTCCAGCGTTTCGGTCGGATCGACCAGGTATCGCCAGATGATGTACCAGCCGGGGTGGTCGTAGTGTGACTGGATGGCCCACGGTCGTTTGCTGCCCTTGCTCTCGAGACAGTCGCACGGCTGGCGGGGTTCTCTGGACCCCCTGCGGCACAGGTCTGGGAAACGCTGTTGCCGCGTGTCGGTGTGGCGATGCTTCTCATAGTTGCTCACCGAGTCCAGCGCCTTGGTCCCATAGATGCCCACAATCCCGCTGAAGACGTTCATCTGCTCGTAGTAGATGTCCACAAGGTCAACGAGCTCCCGTTCCACGTACTGGATGGCTCGCCGGATCGCGCTGACGGTGAGGCCCGGAGGCAAGGGGACGCCATGATCGAAATCTGCGGCTCTCGGCATGGATTACGAGCGTCCGTTGACATCGATTTGCGACAACATCGGGATAGCCGCGGTCGCCATTTTGAAATATTCCGGGTTGGCTTCGAGCCCGATGCTCCGCAGGCCCAGCGCGCTGGCGGCAGCGACAGTGGAGCCCGAACCCATGAACGGATCCAGAATGACGCCCTCACCCAGCGGGAGTGACGCCCGCGCGAGCTGGCGCATGAAGTGTTGCGGCTTGAGCGATGGATGGGGGGCGATCTCGCGCTCCCGTCCGCGGGCGGGCGACGACATGATCAGATCCTTGAAGGGCTCGTCCTCCGATATCCGGCGAAGTCCGCCGGTTTTCCACTTGCGAAGATTGTCCTGCACGCGGCCCTCGCACGGCTTGCGGAAGAGCCCCCATGGCTCCCAGCACGATTTCGGCATGACCGAAACGTCCGGGAATTCGTCGTGCGCATTCTTGGGCCGATCGCCGCCGCGCAGCGTATAGACCACGCGGATAATCTCTCCGCGCTTCTCGAAACCCGCAGCGATGAACGGCTCGTAGACAAGGTGAGACACGAGAGGATTCGTGGCGATGAAGACATGCGCCCCCGGCACCAGCGCCGGATAGAGCAGACGCGACAGCGACGTAAAGAACGCCCGCAGCCGTGCGTGGTCCTTGTGATCGAGCACGGTGAACCGCGGCAGCGGGCGGCGGCGGCAGCCATCAAAGGACGGCGGGATCCTCCACACGCCTCCCCTGCCGCGTGCCATCTTGTCCAACTCGGCGGAGGAATACTCGACGAGGCCGTACGGAGGGTCTGTCACGACGGCGTGGATGGAGCGCGGAGCCGTCCCGGCCAGCCACTCGAAAGCGTCCGCACGTACAAGGTCGTAGGCCCCTGACGTGCCGGAAAGCTGCACCGAAAAGAGGGAGGGTTCCTCCTTGTGCGTCCTGCGCCGGGATCTGGCGGCTCCCATGGAAATCCCTTTCGAATCGAGCCGGCGGGAAGTTTAACTTTCACCTAACTCATTTGTCCAGCCCTTGTCCTGGACCTTACCAGCGCCTTCATTCTGGTCGTAAGTTTCCAGCCGCATTCCGGGCATACTCCGGACACGTTTCCCGTCAAATCGTATTCGCACGGTCCACATCGCGGATACTCCAGTCGCGGTTGAGCGGCCAGGAAAACCGCATCGCAGATCCCACACCAGCGATAGAGACGGATCCAGCTCGTCGGGCCCCACAACAACGGATCTGCCAAGATCAAGCCCCGGCTCACGATCATGAGTGCCATGCCGACAGCGATCAGTACGCCGATCATCGCGAAGCGCAGGGGGTTCGTCCGACTCCAGACCAGTCGATGGCCTCTGGTGTTGTCGCAGAATGGACAGCGAAGACCCGAATCCGATGCGTGGGCGGTCGAGTTCTCGTCACTGGGTGGGGGCTCGTTCAGATCGCATCTCCGTGCTCTCCGTGACTCCGTGGTGATCTTCGCTTTGAGGGAGGCGGCCGTCGGCCGGAGGCGACGTCTTCGTCGAAGGTGCGCTTGCGGCGGAGGATGTGGTGGTAATGCTGGGCGAAGCGGTGGGCCTCGTCGCGGACCTGCTGGAGCAGGCGCAGGGCGGGGTTGTTGCGCGTGAGGCGGATCGGCCGGCTGCGGGCCTGGATGTAGATCTCTTCCTCGCGCTTGGCCAGCGAGATGACCATCGGCGGCTTCATGTCCATGTCGGCGAAGGCGGATTCGGCGGCGTGAAGCTGGCCGAGGCCGCCGTCAATGAGGATCAGGTCGGGATACAGCTCCTCGCCCTCGGCCGCGTAGCGGTACCGCCGCAGCACGACCTCGCGGATCATCGCGTAATCGTCGATCCCCTCGACGGTCTTGATGCGGAACCGCTTGTAGCCGCTCTTGAACGGCTTGCCGTCGATGAAGCAGACGAGCGAGCCGCACGATTCGCCGCCGTGCAGGTTGGCGATGTCGATGCCCTCGATCGTTCGCGGCGTCTGCTCGAGCTCGAGGATTTCGCCCAGCCGCTGCAAGCCCTTCTGCGGGTCGACGTAGAACACCTCGGGCTGCACATCCTCGTCCACTTCGCCCGAGAGACTCAGTGCCTGGAGCGTCTTGATCTGATCGCGCAGGCGGGCGGCGTCCTCGAACCGTTTCTCGGCCGCCGCGGCTTCCATGTCCTTCTTGAGCCCGCGCAGCACGACGCTGCGCTTGGAGGCCAGGAATTTCTTCAGCCGTTCGATGTCCTCGGCGTACTGCTCCTGGCTGATGAGCGCGGCGCACGGGGCCGTACACTGGTTGATCGCGTGCAGCAGGCACGGCCGGAAGTGCCGCCGCCGCTCGTCGCCCTCCTCGATCTCCAGCTCGCACGTGCGGAACTTGAAGACCTTCTGCATCGCGTTGACCGCGTCGCGCAGGCCGGCCGCGCTGGTGAACGGTCCGTACAGCTTGCTCCCCTTGAGCCGCGGCTTGCGCGTCACGTAGACGCCGGGGAAGTCGTCGCCCGTCGTGATCTCCAGGTACGGAAACGTCTTGTCGTCGCGCAGCCGCTCGTTGTAGGGCGGCTGGATGTCCTTGATGAGCCGACTCTCGGTGAGCAGAGCGTCGACCTCGGTCTCGCAGTCGAGGAAGTCGATGTCGCGGACGAGCGTGCACATCCGGGCGATCTCGGGCCCGCGCGTGGCCAGCAGGTCGGCCGACGCCTGAAAGTAGCTGCTCACGCGGCTGCGCAGGTCTTTGGCCTTGCCGATGTAGAGCACGGTGCCGCGGGCATCCTTGAACAGGTAGACACCGGGCGTTTTGGGGAGCAGCGCGATCCTGTCGAGAAGATTCTGAATCGACCAGTCGCGGCCACGGGACGTCTCGGGCAGCGGCAGAGCATCCAGCGGGCCGGCGGGAGGCTCGACGGCCGACGAACCTTCCGGAGCGGGAAGCTGCGCGCCGGGCAACGGATCGACGCGGCGATTCCCGAGCTGTCGTCCCCGCCCTGACTCGCTCCCATCGTTCACCGTCATGGCTCAGATTATAGGCGACCCGGCGAGCGAGCGCGCGGGGCACGGAGGACCCGCACTGCGAGGGCCACCGTCCTTCGCCCAACCGCCGGAAACGGACGTTGGACGCAGATGAACGCCGATCAGGGCCATCCTCAGTGCGGTGAAACCGGCACGATCTCTGCGATCACCGCCCGATGATCCGAAGCGATGGACCACTCGTGCCACGCGCGAATCGGCGTCACGGCCGCGTTGCACCAGATGTGATCGAGTCGCAGCACCGGGACCGGCACCGGCCAGGTCGGCCGATAGCCCCGGCCCGCCACCTCGAACGCGTTGCGGCAGTGATCGCGCAGCGATTCGAACCACACCGAATCGCCGGGCGTATTGAAATCGCCCATGATCACCAGCGGCTCGTCCGCCAGCGATCGGACATGTCGATCGAGGGCTTCCAGCGGCTCACGCCGCCGCAGGAACGGATTGCTCTTGATATCGACCAGGAGAATCCGCATGCGCCGGCCGCGCACACTCAGGATGAATCGGCGACATCGACCGCCGTCGCCCAGCTCGAGACGCGCCTCCTCCGTGATCGGTCCGCGCGACAGGAGCAGCATGCCCGATCGCAGGTCAGACAGCGACCAGTCCGGAAATGCCTTCCGCCAGAAGGCGATCTGTGCGTCGGTCGACGGCCCGGCCTCTACGAGGCCCACGATCTCCGCGCTGTGTTTCAGGATGTCGGGTGCGATGCGGTCGCGAAAGAACTCGGTCCGGGCCACATTCCAGAACATCACGCGCACCGGCGCGGTGGATCCCTCGATTCTGACCGCTGGAGGCGAATAGATGAACGTCTGGTAGACGAGGCAGGCCATGGCCAGAAGCGCGCCCGCCGCCCACATGCCGGCAAGCTTTCGCCAGCCCGCCCGCCACCAGACCCATGCGACGACTGAAATCCAGAGCGTCTGGACCGGAAACGGCGTCGCATAGAACACCACTGACAGGACGGGGAAGCGATCCCGGATGGTGAGGTCGATGATCAGCACTGCCGCGAGCAGCGCGCTCAACAGACGGGCGATTCGACGCGCCCGCTCCCTGCGCCGGTCCGCCGCGGACAGCACGATGACGGGTGCAGGGTCGGGGATCTCACCGCTCACGGCCCGATTCTCACCAGAAGATCGCATAGAGGGAGAGCGTCAGCAGCACCACCACCACTCCCCAGACCTTGACGTCGCCCTTGCTCTCGAGGTTGATCTTCGTGTTGACCGGCAGGCTGACCGGCGCGGGCATCGGCATGGTCAGGCGCATGATCGTCAGGACCAGCAGCACCGCCGCGAAACAGATCGCCATGCGGTTCAGAAACGCGACGCCGGCCAGTTCGCCAAAGCGCGTGGAGCCCAGGCCGGGGACCTTGTCGGCCCACTTGATCAGGCCATACAGGACGGGGTTCAGCAGCAGCCCCACCGTTCCGCACGCCCGAGGCGCCTTATGGACGAGCACGCCGAACAGGAAAATGGCCAGAATGCCCGGCGAGATGAAGCCCTGGAACTCCTGGATGAACGTGAAAATGCCGCCGAATGCCGGATTGTCCAGTTTGGGTGCGATGAGCATGGCAACCAGGATGAACACGATCACGCAGATGCGGCCGACGGTGACGAGCTGATACTGCGTCGCGTTTTTCTTGAGCTTGCGGAAGATGTCCATGGCGAAGATCGTCGAGGACGAGTTGAGCATCGAGGCGAGCGAGCTGACCACCGCGCCGAAAATTGCCGCGAGAACGAAACCCTTCAACCCGTTGCCCGGCGGCAGGAGCTGGCGGATGAGGGTGGGGAAGGCGGCGTCGTAATCATAGCCGACGAGCCGGGTGGCGACTTTGAGGTTCTTCTCCGCCGCCCGTTCCACCAGCCTGGCGTTGCGGGCGGCCAGCGCGTCCGAGGACTCGGATGGCGCGGCGGCCGGCGGATCGGCAACTCCCAGCACACTCTGATTGTGGGCCAGGATCGCCTGCGCCTGCTGTGGATTCAGCTTCGCGAAATTGGCCGTAAAGGGGAACACCATCTGGTCCCCGGCGTCAAAGGCCTTCATGGTCACCGCGTTCTTGCGGGTTCCCTCTTCGTAGAGCTGCCGGTTGAAGAGGTTGAACGCGAGGATGCCGGGGATCACCACGACGAAGGGGATGAGCAGTTTCAGAAATGCCGCGAACATGACGCCGCGCTGTCCCTCGGCCAGCGACTTCGAGCCGAGCGTGCGCTGCGTGATGTACTGGTTGAGCCCCCAGTAGAAGAAGTTCGGAATCCACAGGCCGACCACCAGAGCCGTCCACGGGATGGCGGGATCGGTCGCCGGTTTCACCATGTGGAGCTTGCCGGCAGACCAGTCGCCGGCGTTGAGCAGACGCAACCGCTCCCACGCCCCGGCGCCGGCGAGGGCCTCGGGGCTGACCGGAGTGGTGGCCGTCGCGGCGAGCGCCGCCGGGTCGGCCGTCCCCAGCGTCTTCATGGCCAGGTACGCGATCACCGTGCCGCCCACGATCAGGGCGGACCCCTGGATCAGATCGGCCCACGCGCACGCCTTCAGCCCGCCCGCGAACACGTACACCGCCGACAGCGTGCCGATGATCCAGCACCCCACGGTGATGCTGCCCAGATCGAGGCCCGCTAAGGAGGCGCCCTGGAAGTTCACGGTGATCACCTTCGCGCCGGAGTAGATCACCGACGCCGTCGGCACGCCCACCAGGATGATCAGCGTGCAGATCGCCATCACCGTGCGGGCGAACGTGTTGTAGCGGTATTCGAGGAACTCCGGGATCGTGTAGATGCCGCTCCTCAGGAACTTGGGCAGGAACAGAAACGCGACGACGACGAGGGTGATGGCCGCCATCCACTCGTAGCTGGCGATGGCCATCCCCAGCCAGTCAGCGGCCTGGCCGCTCATGCCCACGAACTGCTCGGTGGAGATATTGGCCGCGATGAGCGAGAAACCCACCAGCCACCAGACGAGCCCGCGGCCGGCCAGGAAGTAATCCTGCGCCCCGTGCTCGCTGTGCGTCTGCTCCCCGGCGCTCTTCCACAACCCGATGGCGATGACCGCGACCACGAACGCGACAAAAACGACGATGTCGGCGATACCCATGATGTGATCTCGAAATGATGTCGACGATTCTTCAGACCGAAGGTTTAACCCAAATCAGCCGAGGGCAACGCCCTCGGTACCGTGAACGAGACAATCCCTACGCCCTGAGAGGGCAAATCAGGCAATACCTGCAAACCCTCAGATCCGGTCGACCGGCCACCCTGGTTCAATCAGGGGTGACATCCCCTCAGATCACGCCTCGCACCGGTGTACCGCATCATTTGACCGAAAACTTGTACACCGTTGTCGTCCTGTACGCCTCGCCGGGCGGCAGGATCGTCGAGGGGAAATCCGGATGGTTCGGCGAATCCGGGAAATGCTGGGTCTCCAGGCAGAAGCCGTACCGGTGCTTGTAGACCCTGCCCTGCTTTCCGGTGAGGGTGCCGTCGAGGAAGTTGCCGGTGTAGAACTGAACGCCGGGCTCCGTGGTCGAGACCTCCATGATTCGCCCGCTGCCGGGCTCATAGACGCGAATCAGTCGCTCGAGCCCTTTCCCGCGCCGGTTCAGCACGTAGTTGTGATCGTATCCGCCGCCGAATCTGATCTGCTCGTGATCCGCGTTGATCCGGGCCCCGATGGTCACTGGCTTGCGGAAATCGAACGGCGTCCCCTCCACCGGCGCGAGGACCCCGGTGGGAATGAGGGTCTTGTCAACGGGGGTGTACCGGTCGGCATCGATCATCAGCTCGTGCCCCAGAATATCGCCCTTGCCCTGGCCGGCCAGGTTGAAGTAGCTGTGGTTGGTCAGATTGACCGGCGTCGGCTTGTCCGTCATCGCGAGGTAGTCGATCTTCAGCTCATTGTCGTGGGTCAGCGTGTACGTGACGTGTACATCGAGATTGCCAGGGTATCCCTCTTCACCGTCCGCGCTGCGGTAGTGCAGCTTGAGCTGCGTCCGCCCCGATTCCTCGACGTCCCACACCACCTTGTCGAATCCCTTCAGGCCGCCGTGCAGCGCGTTGACAGGCTCATTGGGCGGGTTGTTGCGGGCGAGGGTGTAGGTCTTGCCGTCCAGGGTGAACCTGCCGCCGGCGATGCGGTTTCCGTAGCGCCCGACGATCGCGCCGAAGTAGGGATGGCCCTTCAGGTAGCCCTCCAGATCGTCGAAGCCCAGAACGACATCCTCGAATGTGCCGCTCCTGTCGGGCACGATCAGCCGCACCACGATGCCGCCGTAGTTCGTGATGTCCGCCCGCATGCCGTTGTTGTTGGTCAGCGTATAGAGTCGCACCGGCTTGCCCTCGACACTGCCGAACGGTTTGACATCCTGGGCCACGACTTCTGCTCCCCATTTCTCACCCTGGCTGGCGCATCCGGCCGCCAGCAGCGCGGTCGAGATGGACAGCACCACTCCCATGCCATGCGGAATCCTCATCTGTTTCCCTTTCAACGTGCGGCACGGCCGGATCGCACATCGGTTTCGCGATGCGGCGGCATGCCAGTCTGAGCGAACGGATGTGAGCCCGGTCGGGACCGCCTCGCGTCGCCTCGGGCGATCGCCGTCTCCTGGGGCGCCCTCGCACCGGGGGCGACCCATGGGCTCGGCGGGCATTCTAGCCGGAAGTGAGACGCTTCATCCACTGCGGGGCGCGGGGCTATTCGATTTCGGCGCCGTTCTCGGGGAGTTTGTGGGGCATGACCATGGCGGCCGCGCCGACCATGCCGGCGTCGGGCCCCAGGGCCGCCGCCGCGACGCGGACGTTGCGGGTGGTATGCGGCTGGCCCACGTCGCGCAGGCCTTCGCGGACCGCTTCCAGGAGCGGCTCGCCCAGGGCGGCGATTCCGCCCCCAATCAGAACCAGTTCCGGGCAATAAATGACCGACCACGACGCGACGGCCGCTCCCAGCCACCACCCGCACTCCCGCATCACCCGGGTGGCGGGGCCGTCGTTCTGTTCGAGGGCCATGCGGATCTCGCGGCCGGTGAGCCGTCCGTTCTCCGCCAGGAGCTGGGCCAGGTAGGAATCGGGCTCGGCGGCCGCCAGTTCGGTGGCCAGTTTCTCGATCGCCGGGCCGGAGGCCACCGTCTCCACGCAGCCCCGCCCGCCGCAACTGCAGCGGATGCCCTTGGCGTCCACGATCACGTGGCCCAGGCTGCCGGAGATGTGATTCCACAGGCGCAGGATCCGCCCCTGGATCATGACCGCCCCGCCGATGCCCGTCCCGACGGTCACGACGATCAGGCGGTCCACCCCGCGTCCGGCGCCGAAGTGGTACTCTCCGAACGCGGCCGCGTTGCAGTCCGCATCGAAGGCGACCGGCATGTCAATCCCCGCTTTAACGGTCGATAGGAAATCGGTCCCGTTGAGTGTGGGCAGGTTTGCGGCAAAGAGGAGCTTGGTCCGCCCCACATCCATGTAGCCCGGCATGACGATGCCGACCGCCGACGGGGCGAAACCCTTCAGTTTCACAGTGCCCAGGAGCTGCTCCACTTCCTCGATCAGGAGCAGAGCAATGGCGTCCGCGGATCGCGTCGGATCCATGGCCACCTGCCGCCTGAGATGTATCACACCCGACTCATCGACCAGGGCGAGCTTGACGCTCTGGCCGCCCATATCCACACCGATCGCGCACGTCTCGTTCACCGCTGGTGTCCCACAAGAGCCTCAGACCATTCGCTGTCCGTTCATACCGCAGAACGGTGCTCACCGCCTATCGACGCTCCAGGCGTCGACGGGCCACCATCATCGTACAGGGGATTCGAGCGGGAACCAAATGAGATTATATAAAACTTTGGCCGCCCCTTTTCCCGCCATTGATCGGGGGGCACCCAGACAGCCTTCCAGCGGCTCCAGGCCCAGGCGCAACAACCGGGCCAAGTCCCGGAGGGCACGGCCTGGTGCACCGTATCTTCTTATCTGGATTAACCTTATGCCACTCCACCGGTCAGGTTCGGTGTCATTCGGTGGTGCGGGTCGGGCGGGGACGATCCTGTGGGGGTGTCGTGGGTGAAGCAGCCGTCTCATACGTCACGCCGCGGCCCGTGCCAATCTCGCCCGCCCGCCGGAATGCATCCGACGCCAGAGCTTCATCGCCGATGCGGGCGTAGAGCTGGCCCATGGCATCGTAGGCCTGCGCGCTGTTCGGATCCGTCGACAGGGCCAGTTTGTAGGCCCGCAGGGCGTTGTCGTAGTCGCCGCGATCGCGGTACTCGTTGCCCAGGAAGACATAATGTTCGGCAATGCCGCGGTTGTTGTCCGCGACGCGCTGGGCCGTCGCGATCGCCTCGTCATACTTGCCGCGCAGTTCGAAGGCTTCGTTCTTGGCGGCCACGGCAGCCATGTAATTGGGCCAGGTCTTGATCGCCTGCGAAAAGTACACGATGGCCGTATCGAGTTCGCGCCGCGCGGCCACCACATCTCCCTGTTTGAACTTCTGATCGGCATTCGCCCGGTAGTTGAGGGCCATGTAGTAGTTCGCCTGGGCGTCGTTGGGGGCCAACTCCAGGACATGCCGCAGAGTGGCCGTCGACTCCAGGTACTGCCGGGCCCGGAACTGGGCAACGCCCTGCTCCCGGATGTCCGTCACGTCGGGCGTACACGCGGTTGACAGTATCAGGACGGAGACGAAGACTGACAGTGCGATGAAGCGCCGAGGATGAATCAGAGTGGACATCGTGAGGGCCTCCGAGGCCATGGGCGAGCTACATCCTTGTGACCGGCATGCTAACTCCGGCCCATGGGTACTTCAAGCCCTTCTATCGGCTAGAATCGATCCAATGTCTGAGCCCGAACGGCGATTTGTCGTCCTTCACCACGTCACCCGCGAGGGCGAGCACTGGGACCTGATGCTGGAGCGCGATGGCGTGCTCGCCACGTGGCAGTTGTCCGTACAACCGCAGTCCCTCGCCGCCGTCGGCGCGAGCATCCTGGCCCGACGGATTTCCGACCACCGCCTCGCCTACCTCGAGTATGAAGGGCCCGTTTCCGGGGATCGCGGATACGTGCAGCGCGTGGACGCGGGAACGTATCGGTTCATGCAGCAAGGTCAGGACCGTTGGGTCGTCGGCTGCTCAGGCCAGGTTCTTCGGGGACAACTGGTGATCGACGCGACAGGGATCGGCCATGAGGGCCGGGTCACGCGGATCGCCTGATTCCGATCGATCCGGCCGCAGGATCCCCCGGACTCACATCACCTGACTTGGGGGCGATGGCCGTGGAGTCTCGCCGGCGACCTGCGGGTCGGACTCGCGGCAACATCCGGTCATCAGTTCATGAGCGGCTCGACCGTAGCGACGATGGCATCGGGCTCCACCTTCAGCTCGTAGATCCAGAATGCGCGTTTGGGGTTGGTCCACTTGAATGAGTTGGGCAGCCGCATCCCATTGGGGTTGAGAAGATCCGTGAGCGGCGGGAGCCGCTCGGGCAGTCTCTGGTACTTGCTGATCTGTCCAGACGGCCAGAGCCCTGCGTCCAGGCGCTCGAGCCATTCGCGCACGCTGGACACCGGCAGCGGCAACGAGCCGACCTGCAGCGAATCCAGTTTCACCCAGACGCCGTCACCCCGTCCGTCCACCAGCAGCCGCGCACTCGCCACCGCCGAGAGCGAGCCCGAGCGATACGTCGCGGCCACCCGGATCGCGCCGGGCTCCAGCACCACACACGGCTCTGAGACCATCGCCGGCAGCCAGTGACGCGACAGCGGCCAGATGTGTTCGGCGATGGCGAGCCATTCGCCGATCTGCTGCTGCGTCACCCAGTATTGGAACGGCTGCCGGGCCTCGTTGAGCGCGCCGCTGAACCGGTCGTACTGGTGCGAGAAGTCGTTGCGCACGCGGTCGATCTCCGCCTCGCGCACGACCGCGGGTCGATACCAGCCGGGGATGTGCTGAACGGCCAACCATGCCGCGACGAGGGCCAGAACGCCCACCCCTGCCGTGCCCAGCACGATCCACTTCAGCCGCCGCCACCATCGAGGCTGCGTCCAATGTCCCATTCACGGCCTCTGATCTCGGTCCGACCCCTGGAGGAGCACACCCACCTCGCCTGAAAAGCGGAGAACCGCGTTCAGGGCCCGGGTCCAGGTGGCATATCCGCCGTTTGGAAATCCGAACCTCTTTCGCCTATATTACACGACTCGGCACGAAGGACCGGCGCGGTGTTCGCGCGGCGCGGCCGAGCGGCCCAGATGGCTGGCGGCATTCCGTCACCCGCCGTCGCAGAGAGTGACAGCTTCACGTCAAAGCCCGTTTCTCTCCGAAAACCCGAAAAGAACAGCAGGAACGAATGGTAGACTTCAATCTGATCAACACGTTGCAGCTCGATGACGTCTCGCTGGACCGCGAGCTGGCCGAGGCCCTCGGCACGGCCACCACCGACGAGGCCATCGCCGCAACCCTCGACCAGACCGTCAGTAACTTCCAGTCCGGCAGCATCATCAAGGGCCGCATCGTCGACATCGTCGGCGATGATGTGGTTGTCGACGTCGGACTCAAGAGCGAGGGGGTCATCCCGGTCAACGAGTGGGACGACCGCACGGCGATCGACCCCGGCGACGAAATCGACGTGTGGCTCGAGTCCGTCGAATCCGACAGCGGCCTGGTACAGCTCAGCAAACGCAAGGCCGACCGCATCCTCAACTGGCAGCGCATCGTTCAGACCGCCAACGAGGGCGACGACGTCAAGGGCCGCGTGATGCGCAAGATCAAGGGCGGCCTGCTCGTCGATATCGGCGTGCCGGTGTTCCTGCCCGCCTCGCAGATCGACATCCGGCGCGTGGTCACGGGCGAGCGCCTCGTGGTCGTCTCGCGCGCTCCGGCCGAGGCCCCGCCGGCGCCCGCGCCGGTCGCGCTCGACGTGCCGGGCGCGTGCGTCGACGCGGGGGCCGGCCTCCTCTTCGAGGCCCGCCTGACGCCCACGACG
>CAZQEN010000186.1:2893-14635 GCA_964591605.1 uncultured Planctomycetales bacterium | reverse complement strand
TCACCGCGCAGGGCCAGCAGCACCACGTCGGGATGGCAGGCGTGCAGACCGCTGGCCGGGTTCTCCAGCTCCTGCACGTATTGTCCGTACGGGGCGTTATAGAAGGTCAGGCGGAATCCTTCGCAGTAGCCTCGAACCACCAGCGGCCGGACCAGCATGTCGAAGGTGAACGAACACACCACGCCCATCCGCAGATCAAGCAGACCGGCCTCGGAGGCGTCCAGGGCTTCAAGCACCTTGCCCGCCTTGGCGATCTGCAGTGAAGAGGGAGCGTCACCCAGCTCCGCAGCCGTTTGAGCAAGCTTCTGTCGATCCGAACTCATGACACTTTCGCGCAGGAATCGACCTCCGCAACCGCCGGGTCGTCAGCCCGATCGGCACCTGAGGGGCCGCCCGGCTGCACCGCAGACGATCCCGGCTGCAACCGGGCATCCAGCCCTCCGGGCCGCCGCCATCCCTTCTGGACCCCCCTGCCGTGACCCGAGACGATGGCGAACTTCGGGAATACACTGCTCACTTCGCTGTAGGCGTGGACCACCGCCCCGCGGCCGAGCGCCGCGCCGGGCAGGAGGATGGCTCCCGGTCCGATCACGACATGATCGCCGATGATGACGGGTTGAGTGATGGTGCATTGCCGCGCGAGCGGAGCGGCGTGAGACATGGTGGCCAGTTCGCCCGGCCGGTCCGCGTGGTACGGAAGATTCGTCACACTGTAGATATGCACCCGTGCGGACAGTCCACAGAAGGCGCCGATTTCGACGCCGCCGCGCCCCGCGATGTGCGAGGACGGCCCGATGAACACGTGGTCGCCGATGTGAATGTAGCCCGGCTCGCTGCCCACTGACAGCAGGACATTGCGGTCGATGTGACAGCGCGTCCCGACCCGGATACGCCCGGGAGCATTGAACTCGACCCCCTGATCGATGAGCGTGTCGGCTCCGAGATGGGCCAGGCGGGCCTTCCAGTAGCATCCGCGCAGAAAGAAACCCGCCGCGTTCCTCGGAAACGCCCTGGCCAGCATGTACATCAACCAGCTCAGGACCGGTATCCGGCTCAGGAGCATCAGCACCGGCTGCGCCACGGCCACGCAGACAATCAGCAGGGCGGCCAGGGCATCCCACGCAAGCGTGTGGCGCACGTTTTCCGGCGACCAGCGACAGCCCTGCAGCATCTCCAGGATGAAGCTGCGCGTGTAGAGCAGCCATCGAGGCGGGTGTGGCTGGATCGGGGGGATGTACCACATCCGCTCGATCTCATCGGGATCTTTGCTGAGCGGATTGAAACGAATCAAGGCGATACACCTGCCCTCTGGATCAATTCTACAATGCGCTGCCCGCGCATCAATCGGCGCGCCCGCTCGCCGGTTCGGATGCGGCGCCGGCAACGGGCAGAACCCGGTAGAAATGATTCTCTTTCACCAGTCGAAAGCGTTTCGGATCGAGCAGCCAGGCCGGCACATACTGAGCGATTGTGCTCACGAGGTACACGCGTCCGGCCGCCAGATCGGCGGCAATCTCGCTCTCCGACACGATCGCCAGCACGTCGGTCCGCTTTCGCCGGGGATGAACGCGCACATCGGCGTTCCAGCGGCCGGTGCCCTGCAGATACCAGATCGGCTGGACCGTCGTCGTATCACCGACCCACACCGAGCCGGGGGGCAGCTCACGGGCTACGGCATCGGCAAACTGCAGCGGCCCCGTGTAGCCCGTCTTCCACGGATGCAGGAAGTAGCGATACTCGTCGCGGAACGGGACCCGCCGGCTCAGGCCGATGTTCACACCCGACCTTTCGAGAGCCCAGGGCAGCGGCAGGTAGACGGCAACGGGCAGACATACTCCGACCGCCAGGGCTGGCTTCCACCGCCACGAACGATGGGCCAGAAACCGATCGCTCCCCAGGCCGATGAGGATGGCCAACAGTACGACCGTGGGCACGAAGAACGTGTACTGGTCCCACACGTCGTAGCGCATGGCCCAGTACAGATGCACCGGCACCAGCACCGCCAGGGCGGACCGGACGGGCCTGAGCCCAGCGGCCGCCAGGCTGAGCAGGCCCGGCACCACCAGCAGCGCGGCGGGGGTCGGGAGATTCAGCCCGAGGTAAAGCACCGTATTGATCAGCGCCCGCCGGCTCGGGACGGGGTTCAGGACGTGCCGCGCGAACTGGTTCCTCGTTCCAAAAAGTGCTGACCCCAGGGCCTCGCTCCAGCCCATGCCCGCCGCGATGGTCTGTCCAAGCATGGAGAGATACAGCCCCGCCCCGATCAGCCAGCACGCGGCCAGCCAGGGGACCATCCGCCAGTGCAGTCGCCGGCTCGCGAGCAGCCACACCAGCACCACCGCGTAGCAGGCCAGGCTCAGCAGGGCAAACAGATGGTTGCTGATGCCCAGCCCGTTCAGCAGGAACATCGCCATGAGCCAGCGGGCACTCCCGGACCGCGCATACGCGGTCAGGCACAGGAGCTCGCCGGTCATCAGGGAGGTGGTGAGGCTGTAGACTTCGGCGATACAGCCGTGCAGCCAGAACGTGTGCGCCACGGCGACCGCCACCGCGCCCAGGCACGCCGACAGGCACCGGCCGGTGAGAAGTCTGACCAGCAGATACACGTTCGCGACCGTGAGGGCGGAGAAGACGGCGGCGACCAGGTTCGTCTTGTAGGCGGATTCCTGGAATGGAAGGACCTGAAAGGCGATCGTGAAGAGGTAAAAAAGGGGGTGGCTGTGGGCCAGCCCCAGCGCGCCATGGATGTCCCGCTCCAGCGTGCGCACCTGGGCCAGGCCGTTGTCCTGCCACAACGGGCCGGGGGCCACGCTCACGACGTACAGCGCGCCGGCCAGCAGCAGAGCCAGGGCATAGCCTGTCCACAGAGTTCTCTGTTCGCAGGACGCAGCGTGAGGGGAATTATTCATCTCGGGCAGCGGATGACACCGCAACGGGCGCCGGCGCCGGGCCAGGCCGGTTCTGGGAGCTGCGCCGCTCGCCGGAGACGATCGCGTCGAGGCGGCGCCGCAGGGCCGTGATTTCTGCCGGGCTCAGCGGCCGGGGCGAGAGGATGGTCCGGATGTGCAGCGTTCCGGGGCCGGCGACCTCGAATTCCAGCGTGGGAACCGCGGCCATCTCGCCATAATACGAGGACGCGAAGCCCTGGAACCGCCCCGGCTCGAGGCGGCCCCGCACGATCTCAATCCGGCGGATCGTTGACGGAGGCGCGAGAAAGTAGAAGAAGAGCGGCCCCCTGGGCGTGTCGAGCCGCAGTGATTTCTCCGCCTCGTCCACCTCGCACGGCACGTCCATCATGTGCCAACGGGCCACGGCCCGATGCTCCCCGGTGCCGATCAGATCGTCATCGACCATCCAGCCCTGATCGCCGGGCAGGCTGACCACCGTCCGGCGGTGAACCACGTGCCAGGGTGAGCGGTTGTAGCCCTCGTGCTCGCCGGTGAACACCTGAACCGGGCCGCCCACGTCGAACTTCACCTCGCGCGCCGCCGGCCAGGGAAACCACAGGAACCGCCCGCCCGACTCCAGGTAGTTCTTCCCGTCGACTTCCACCGTGTTGTGAGACTCGATCGATCGGAAGTAAAACTCGATGTCCGGCCGGTCGGGGACGTAGTACTTGTACGATCCGCAGTCGAGCAGCACGTTCTGACCGCGCCACCAGTAGTCAAAGTGCAGCGCATCACACTGGCCGGGACGATCGCGGTACGTGTGGCACCGCAGCATGCCCCAGCTCTCGGGCGTGCGAATCGTATAGTAGCCGCCTGCCCGGAACGCGGTCGAAGCCTGTTCGCGCGGGAAATCCTGCGGGGATTTGAGCGCCTCACCGCCGAAGAGCCAGACCAGTTCCTCATCCCATGGCCCGGGTTCGAACAGGCGTTTGCGATGCGCGAGGAAATGCACCGTCTGCACCACCGGCCGATAGTCGGTAAAGTCACACTCGCTCAGAGGCAGCACGTACGCACCGTCGTTATGGCCGTAGTTAGGGACGCGCCCGGTGGTCTGTTCCATGCACTGATAGACGAACTCGCTGCAGCGGGCGAGGCGGTCGTACAGATCGCGCTCGAACGGCTGACCTCTCAACTCGGCCAGCCGCAGGCCAAGCGTACAGACCTGCATCATGACGCGCTGGTAGTTCATCGACGACTGCACGAAGGTCCCGTCGGGGGCCACCTGGCGGCGGATGTCCCACGCGAGGACCCGGCGGCCCTTGCGCCACCAGCGGCCGGCGTGCCTCAATTCGGGGAAGAGCAGCGCGATCAGCATGAGGCCGACCGCCTCGGACATGGAGTGATTGTTCTTCTGCGAGATCGCGTAGTTGATGTGGTGAGCGACGCGGTGACCGGTCGCCCAGGCCATGCGCGCGAACTGGACCCAGCGCTCGGGCGTGGTGGCCGGGTCGAGGGCGATGCTCCAGAAACCAATGGCCAGAGCGAAGAAGCGGATGGAGCTCTCCTGCCCGCAGCGCCACTGGAAGCCCAGATAAGGCGGCGATGCCTGCATCCACGAGTCGAGCCACTCCCAGTACAGGTCTGCGGCGTCGGCCTGGTTCTGCCCCCGGGCCTTGGCCATGTCGATCGCCCAGGCGGCGCGCGACGGCTCCCAGAGCATGCGCATATCGCCCTGCTCGGGAGTGAAGTCCGGCATCTCGCACCAGCTTCGCGTCGGGTCGCCGCGCGTGCCGTCGATCGGGTTGACGTGCCAGTCAACGACTGTGGGGGAAGGCGTCTTGAGGAAATAGACCGGCTTACCCTCATAGAGCAGCCTGACCCGCTCCTCGAAGGAAGGCTGGCGGTCGGCGGATGCGGCGCGCAGCGTTTGCGGAACGCCCGGCGGCTGTCCGAGCGGGAACAGGAAGCGCACATCCTGCTGCAGTTTGAACGCGGCGTACTCCGCCGCCTGGGGAGGCGTACCGCGGCGGGTGATCCGGGCCAGGTCGATTTCGGACCATGGACGCAGCCGGTAGACGCGCTTCGTGATGCCCAGACCGTTGCGCACATACACGCCTGCCCGAAGCCAGATGGTTTTCGGGCCCAGATACCGAAGCAGATAATAGGCTTTTTTGACGTTATTCATTCGCGAAGGAATTGTACGATCAGGGCGTCAGCGGGGTTCGTCCAGTGCGGAGCCAGCGGTCGAGCACCTCAACCAGAGGCGCGGCCATGACAAAATACTGGCGCCCGGCGGCCGGCTCCTGCGGAACCGGAGAAATTGACCCGGTTTGCAGAGCATCGACAGTATCCAGCAGCGCCTCCATCGCAATCCGCGTCGCGACACCCCGCAGACTCAGGACGTCGGAGCCGGGCGGCACGTCGACCGCCCGCCGGAGCAGAACCGAACCGGTATCCAACCCCCCGTCCATGCGATAGACCGTGACCGCCGGCGGGACACCGTGCAGCAGCGGCCACTCAACCGCGTTCATTCCGCGGAACTCCGGAAGCGGGCCGCCATGCGCATTGATGATGCCCCGCGCCGGCAGGGTGAGGAGATCGTCGCGAATAATGCCTCCGCCGGCATACAGGATGAGCTCCGGATGCTCGCTTCGCACGGCCGCATGTGCTGCCGCGTTGTTGAGAGAGCCAACCTTCGCGTGGCGGGCCCCGACGGCTCGGGCCGCCGCGGCGACGGTCCGCGATGCGATCTGATGTTCGGCGAGGTAGCGGCGCATCGGCTCGAGCTCGCGCTCGTAGGGGCTCGCCCCGCCCGGGGCGAGCCGGCTGCGGGCCTTCGACCAGAGCGCGTGCCAGCCGAGCTGGCGGAGATAAGCCGATAACCGCCTGCGGCTCAGCATCCGCACCTGCAGGACGAGGGCGACCGTGTGGCCGCGCTGCGCGAGCCGGTGGATCAGGGCGATCGCATGCAGGCTCTGGCTGTAGCCAGCGGTCACTGCAACGCGCACGGCCCATCCTCCACCAGTGCGGCCACCCGCCGGTCCGCCATCATCAGGGCGTCCGCGAAGAACTTCGGCGCCCAGTTCGGATAGCGCATGGCCAGGTAGCGTCCCCAGATCGGGCACGAGCCCGCAATGGCGCCGCGCAGATTCGGATCCAGACTGCGCAGCTTCTGGCGGTCGATCACGAACTGCAGGGCCTTGAGGGCGGCGCTGAGGAACCGGGCGTCTCGCGTGCGGTCGTAAATCAACATCCAAACCAGGGCGAGCTGGCAGTTACCCGTGAGACAGGTGTACCAGTAGTCGCCTCTCAGGTCCGAGTGATAAGCCCCGGCAAGGCGTCCGCGGATCTCCATCCGCCGGCGCAGGGCGTCAGCCAGCCGGTCCGCCGCGGCCTGAAACGCGATGCCGTCGGCGCCCAGCAGGCGGGCGCTCTCGAGCAGTCCGCGGATAACGTACGCAATGGTGTGGGTATAGCCGGCCTGGCCGGCGGTGATGCCCCAGTTGGGAAAGCCCCCGCCCGGGAGCTGCCAGCCGGCGATCGTTTCGAGCACGCGCACGGCCGCCCGTCGGATGGCCGCGTCACCGATACGGGCGTGTACTTCCAGCATCGGCCAGCAGACGCGCGTGTAATACGCCGGGGCATGGCCCGCCACGTAGGCGTGCCGCGTCCACACCCCGGCGGCCGGATCGACGCCCTCAGCCAGCCACCGGGCGGCCCGCAGGGCAGATTCGAGATACACGCGGTTGCCGGTGAGATCGGCCGCCGCGATCAGGCCCAGGATCATCTGGCCCGTATTGAAGACCGAAGGCGAGAGCTTCTTGCCCGGAACGACGGACCGGCCGGGCAGCGCACCATCCTCGAACTGCAGCGTCATGATCCAGTCGGCCTGACGGATCGCCAGATCGATCAGTTCCGGACGGTCGGCATAGCGGGCGTACGCGATGAGCGTCTCGATGATGTAGCCGGTCGTCTCCGGATAGGGGTACCACCATCCGCGCACCGGGTGATAAACCCGTGAATAGAAGGCCGCCGATCCCCGGCCGCCGCAGGCGTCGATGGAGCGCACGAGCCAGTCGACGGCCGCTTCGGCACGCGCTCGTGCCAGCCGCTGGAACGCCGTGGGCTCCGCGCCAGGGCACGGACTGGACAAGTCAGGCTCGGTGAGAGAAGGCATCAGGGGCGGGAGAGGACGAAGGCGAGCCAGCACTCAGGCACCGGGTCCGGCACGGCTCACACTGCAGCCGAACACCCGCTGACGGCCGGCGCTGGGTCGGCCAGGGTGATCACGCGGCTCTCGCGGGCGGCGGCGACGGCGACGAAACTGGCACGCGTGACTTCAACGATCTCCCCGAACGGAATGAGCGGCTCGCCTCCGGCGGCGATGCGTTCCAGAAACAGCGCGACCTCGGCGTGGTGGCCTTTGTCCTGGCGGCCCTTCATCCGTCGGGCCGTCGGCCAGTGGTAGGCCACCAGGCGCCGCCAGTTGTCGATCACGACGGCCCGCCCTTCGCTGAAGACTTCGACCCGCTCCTTCGGATACGAGCGCGGGCCGTTGGACCAGTAATGGACGGTCCCGATGGAGCCGTCCTTGAAGGAAAAGCTGATCGTCGTCTTGTCGTCGGGGGTGCTGCCCGCGTCGCGCCCGAAGGCCGCCGCCTGCACCGTCCGGAAGGGACAGCCGACCAGGAAACGCAGCAGATCGATGAAGTGACAACCCTCGCCGATGATGCGTCCTCCGCCGACCGCGGCGTCCTGGAGCCAGTGATGAGCGGGGATCTCGCCGGCATTCACCATGATATTTACCGCGATCGGCTGCGAGCGTCCGGCGAGCAGTTTTTTCACCGCGACGGCGTGCGGAGCGAACCGGCGGTTGAACCCGACCATGAGCTGCTGCTGCGGATGCGCCGCCACCGCCTGGCGGACCTGCTCGAGACCCGCTTCGTCGATCGCGAGCGGCTTTTCGGCGAAGACGTGCTTGCCGGCCTGGAGCGCTTCCGCCACCAGGCGCGGGTGGCTGTTGTGCCGCGTGGTGATGAAGACGGTGTTGATCTGCGGGTGGTCGAGGATCGTGCGATAGTCGGTGGTGACTTCCTGGGCCTCGAACTTGCGGCCGGCGTGCAGGCTGGTGACTCCGCCGGCGCTGGCCACGCTCACCAGTGAGGCCCGCGCAGCCTTCAACGCCGGCAGCAGCACCTGTTTGGTGAAGGTCCCGGAGCCGATGACGCCGACGGCGGGACGCGCGGGCCCGCTGCGAGCCGGAGAGGCGGAACCCGCGAGTGAAACCGTCTGCGCGCGGGGTGCGGCCGTCTGCGGATACGTCAGGACGACGCCCAGGACGTTCGGATCGCTCAGAATCGCGTCGTAGGCCTGCGACGCCTCAGCATGCGGCGTCCGCCGCGTGATGAGCGGGTGCATGTCGATCCGTTTCTCGGCCATCGCGCGGAGCATGGCCTCGAAGTTGCGGCCCTCGGTCCAGCGGACATAGGGCAGCGGATAATCGCGGTTCTTTTCCTCGTAAGCGGGGTCATATCGCCCCGGACCATACGAGCAGGAGACCTGGAAACTGAGCTCTTTTTCGTAGAAATCCGCCCGGCGCAGGTTGAGCCCGACGACGCCCACCAGCACGATGCGCCCGCGTTTTCGGCACATCTGCGCCGCCTGGTGGATGATCTCGTCCGTCTTGGCGGAGGCGGTGATGAGCACCCCATCGACGCCGCGGCCCCGGCTGAATGTCTCCGCGGCGCGCACGGGATCCGCCCCTTCGCTCAGGGCGACGGCCTCGCAACCGAACTGACGCGCGAGCGCGCACCGGGCGGGGTTGAGGTCGATGCCCAGCACGCTGCACCCGTGCGCCCGCAGGATCTGCACGGCCATCAGCCCGAGCAGGCCCAGGCCCACCACCACCACCTGCTCGCCCAGCGTGGGCTCGAGCAGACGGATCCCGTGGAGAGCGACGGAGCCGAGCACGGTGAAGCTCGCGGACTCGTCATCGACCTCGTCTGGAACGCGGGCGGCCAGCGTCGCGGGAACCACGACCATCTCGGCATGCGGCCCGTTGGAGGCCACGCGGTCGCCGACCTCGAAACCCTCCACGCCGGCGCCGACTTCCACCACGCGCCCGACGTTGCAGTAGCCCAGCGGCAGCGGCTCGTCCAGGCGGCTGAAGACGGCTTCGAGCGTGGGCAGGAGCCCGTCGGTGCGGATCTTGTCGAGCACCTGTTTGACCTTGTCGGGCTGCGCGCGCGCCTTGGCGATCAGCCCGCCCCGCCCGAATTCGACGAGCATGCGCTCCGTACCGGCGGAGATCAGACTGCACCGCGTCTGGATCAGCAGGTGCCCCGGCCGGCTCATCGGGCACGGCACGTCCGCCAGTTCAATCTGTCCGGTGCGAAGATGCTGGAGGATCTGCTTCACGGGTGCTCTGACCGGGCTTCCTGAAGGACCTCTTCGAGCTTCAACATGAGCTCGCAACTGGTCTGAACCGACTCGAGGGAGTCGCCCGGCTCCCCATGCATGATCTTGTGGGTGATCAGTCGGTACATCCGGGGGTAGATGGTGCTCCTCATGATTCGCCTTCGGCGAATGATGCGGTAGTCGTCCTCCGACCGGTATCTCGATCCGTTGTTGACGGTGACGGCCCGGTTGCCGGCCCGCAGCTCGATGTGGTCCTGAACGCCGATCCGACGGTTGCCCACATCCGTGAGCGCCATGCCGAAGACCGCGCCGTTCTCCAGTTCGACGCTGACGTGAAGATCGCGGTTTCCGCCCCTCCACAGATCCCAGCGGACCGGCGGCGAGAAGCCGTTCATGAACAGGAAGTGATCCAGCCAGTGACAGCCGTTGCTGACCACGCGGCTGCCGCTGTTTGGCCAGTGATACCAGTGATTCGTGGCGAGCGAAATCTCGTACACGATGCAATGATAGTGAACCGGCTGACCCGGCTCGAGCCCGAGGTCCTGCCGGGCCATCTCCCAGAGCGGGCTGTACCGCATGTGAAAACAGGCGAACAGGCGTCCCGGATGGCGGCGCATCGCGTCGAGGAGGGCATTGAGCTGGGCCCGGTTGGTGACCAGCGGCTTCTCAACCACCGCCCACCCGCCGCTGTCGAGGGCCCGAACGGCCAGGTCGGCGTGCGTGTGGTGATAGCCGGCGATCAGGTAGACATCGTATTTCTCTCCATTTCGCAGCGTGGGGCTGGTGTCGTAGCGTACGTCGGCCGTCTCGAGCGGCCCGATCTGCATCGGATCCAGCTCGTGAACGCACTCCAGGCTGATGCGCGAGTCGAGGCTCGGAATGATGCAGGTCTTCGCATAGTGACCCAGGCCGAACAGCACCGCCCGCCGCGCACGGGGATAGTTTCTGGGGCTTCCAATCTGCTCTGACACGACGCCGCGAGGCGCCAAACGCAGTTTCCGCGGCCGGTCGGGGCTGATCCGCGAGCACTCCCGTTCCGCCCATTCGAGCAGCGAAGAGACCGCAGCACGGATGTCTCTGCCCGAGAAGCGGCTCCAGCCCCGGATCGCGGCGGGCAGCTCGACGCCGGCCGCCGGCTCGGACAGCAGCCAGAGCTCATCGCCCGGCCTGAAGCGCTCGAGCAGCGCCGGCGATGTCCTTCGGACGCAATCGGCGGGCACCACCAGCCGCTCCACGCAGCGCGGATGGCAGGGAGCCACGAAGACCACCGGCTCGCCCGGCTGATACCTGCCCGCCGAACAGCCCTCGATCAGCTCGCCCACGCCGACCGCGATCACCCGCTGGTCCCGCAGACGCTCCGCCAGACGGGAACGGATCTTTCGCAGGGTCGCCCGGACGCCAACCTCTCTAATGTAGTTTAAAACTCTTCTCGGATCACGAGGCTGGGGAACGAAGACATCGTGCAGCTCTTCCAGAATCCACCAGGCGCGCACCCGGATCCGGACCTCGTCTTCGTGCTTATGGTAGTCCAGATAGCCGTCACGCCACACTTCGCCCAGAGCGTACATACAGGAAGTCATGCCTCCTATTGCATGCAGGAACGGTATTCAGCCTCCAGCCGCTCGGCCACCCGTGCCGGAGAAAAGCGGCGGGCCACCTCCCGGGCGGCGCGGGAACACGCGCTGCGCCGGTCTTCACTCGAGAGCATCTCGCGCAGGCCACGCTCGAACGCATCGGTGGCCGGCGCGCAGACGATCCCTGCGCCGGTCTCGGCCACGTCCTCCGAAAGGGCGACCCCGTTCGAGGTAACGCAGGGCAGTTCGAAGAGCAGGGCCTCGGCCAGCGACAGGCCGAAGTTCTCGTGCGCCGACGGCTGGGCAAACACATCCGCCCGGCTCAGGCAGGCGGCCTTCAATTCGTCCAGCACCATGCCCGGCATCGTGAACCGGTTCGCAAGGCCGGCTGCCTCAATCCGCCGCTCGAGGCCCCGAACCAGGGCGGTGTCCTCGTGTGGTCCCGCCACCATCAGGTGCCAGTCCGGAAACTCCGCGCTCAGACGCACGAAGGCCTCGACCAGAACCTCCAGCCGCTTGATGGCGGAGATTCGACCCAGATAGAGAATCACCTTCTGATCGTCCCTCAGATTCGGGCACCGGCGTCGCAGTTCGTCAAAGTCAGGCTGCAGCTCGAGCAATCCGCTCCGGATCGGCTGGGGGACGATGAACGGCCGCGCCCGCAGCATCCTCCGCGGGAGTTCGCGCAGCTCCTTGTTGCTGCAGCAGTGAATGGCCGCAGCGCGGCTGAAGATCCGCCTCTCGAAGAGCAGAAAGTAAGGCATTTTCAGAACCGCTTTGCGCCTGCGCGTCACTTCACCCAGATTGCCGGCCGGGCGAACAATATATGGAATACCGTACTCGCGGGCGGCCGAACCGGCCGC
>CAZQEN010000186.1:0-2793 GCA_964591605.1 uncultured Planctomycetales bacterium | reverse complement strand
GCGTGCTCGAAGACGAGGTTCATTCCGACGGCCATCCGCCCGTCCGGGGTCCGCACGTAGTCTTCGGTCCGGCCCTCGACGCCCTCGAAGCACTCGCTCTGGCGGCCGCACGTGCAGGCCGCGTGGCAGCGGCCCCCGTAATCACCCACCTCGTAGCGGATGAACGGCATGGCCGCATTGCCCCAGCCGGTCAGAATCAGGTTCTCCTGCCCGGACGGCGCTCCGGGAATCGACTGCGTTTCGACACAGCAGCACTCAAAATCGAGATGGAACCGGCCATGTTCGCACTTGGACATGTTGCCGGCGAACTCGGCCATCCCGTAGGTCTCGGTCACCGGCACCTCGAAGACCCGCTTGAAGCGCGCCTCAAACGCGGGCAACAGTGCGTCCGACCCGCATACCAGACACCTGGGCGGACAGCGCAGCCGCAGCCCGTGCTGCTCCATGTGGCAGGCCAGAACGTGCAGCGCGCTGGGGTACGCGAAGAAGAAGTCGAACCTCTCGCTCTGCAGCCACTCCACAATCGCCGGCAGATGACGCGGCGTCATGTGATACGTGGACAGATAGGTCTGCCGCCCGATCCAGTTGCGTCTCCAGAACGGCGGCCGCTCCTGCCCGGCCGGAACGGGCACCCGCGCGCCGAACGTCAGGTACCGGTCGCCGGGCCGCAGGCCGAACCGCGCTCGATGCCGCCACCAGATCGCCCATTGAAACGCCCTTGCCTCTCGCGTACTCCAGATCTCCAGCGCCGTTCCCGTCGTTCCGCTGGTCAGCGAACGCAGCAGTCTTCGCCGGCTCGCTTCCGACGAGACGAGCTGCGCCCGGTTTTCGCGGACGATCTGCTTGGTGAGAATGGGAAGCCGGGCGAGATCCGCCTGCGTCCGGATGTCCTCAGGCCGCACGCCGCAACCGTCAAACCATCCGCGGTAAAAGGGAACGCTGCGGTATGCGTATTGCACGAGCGCGCGAAGCCGTTCGTCCTGATATGCCTGGATCCGCTCGCGCGGCCACCACTGACTCTCCTCCAGCCAGCTCAGGTACTTCCAGAAATGCCGGTTGTAGCGCTCCCATCGATTCTTCGCCCCGACGGCCGTACACGCCAGGTTCTGAATCCAGATCGGCGACCGTTCGTACCACCTGCGGGCCAGAGACATCTCGAGACGCGCCGTTCCTCATCGCGAAAGCCGCTGACAGGCCAGCCCGAGCACGCACAAACTCAGCGCCCGCGACCAGCGGGTCGGGTCAGCCTGCGCCATGAAGCCGTTCCACACCAGGTCGATTCCCTCCGGCCGCAGCAGGTCGAGTGATTTGAGATGGCGGATGGCGGCCTCACACGGCTCACGCAGCGGCCCCTTCATCCACTGGCCGATCGGCAGGGTGAATCCCCGCTTTTTCTGCCGGGTCAGGGCCGGCCGCAGCTTCGCGGCAAACGCGCGGCGGAGCAGATGTTTGTCCGCCTTCCCGAGCGGCAGGCGGACGCCCCCCGGAAGCGCGTAGACGTAATCGATGATCCGCCGGTCGAGCATGGGCACCCGGATTTCGAGCGAATGCGCCATTCCGTTCGTATCGCTGTCGCGCAGCAGCGTGTTACCCATGTAGAAACGGGATTCCAGGACGGAAAGATCGTAGACCGTGTCCCGGCCGCTGAGCGGCAGGTCCTGGACGCTGGCCGGCGGGAGGTAGCTGCTGGTCAGATCGAACCCCTCCGGGGTGATCCCCAGACCAGCGAGCTGCCGGTTCGACATGATGCGGCGGCCATTGAGGAACAGCTCGAAGACGTCCCCCTGCGTCAGCACCATGTCCATCGCCTTCTGCCGGACGGCATCGGGCTGCGTGACCGTGGCGAGGCAGGTCAGGGCGGACCGGCTCCACGCCGGCATCCATCCGACCCGCCGCAGCACCTTCATCACCCGCGGAACCCGCGAAAAACTGGAATAGCCCCCGAAGAGCTCATCACCGCCCAGCCCGGAGAGCGCCACCACGATCCCGCGCTGGCGCACCACCTGGCTGATGATGTAGGTGTTCAGGCCGTCAATCGAGGGTTGATCCAGCCCGCCGGTGTCCGACAGCCACGCCTGGGCGGCCAGCCGCGCGTCGGTTCCCGTCACGCGAATGTCGGTGTGCTGCGAGCCGATGATCCCGGCCGTCTCCGCGGCCAGGCGCGATTCGCTCGGATCGGAACCGTCCTCATTCGTGAAACCGACCGTGAAGGTGCGGAGATGATCCGTGTGTTCTGCCGCCAGCGCCGCCACGATCGTGCTGTCCAGCCCGGACGAGAGGAATACTCCCACGGGCACGTCGCTGACCAGATGATCCCGAACCGCCACCCGCAGGAGGGAAGCCACCCGCTCCACCGCCTCCGCCTCGGGCACCGTCGATCCGACCGGCGGAAAACGCCAGTACCGCCGGGGCCTCGTTCGAGCCGGCGCGCCGAGCACGTCGGCGTCGAAGAGCTGCCAGCATCCGGCCGGGAAGGCGCTCACCCCGGCCACGAACGTGCACGGCTCCGGCACCGCTCCGTAGGCCAGGAAACCGACCAGCGCCTGCCGATCGATGACGGCGGGCACCAGCCCGGAAGCCAGCAACGCCCGCACTTCACTCGCGAACAGCAGGGCCCGCGGCGTCGATGCCACATACAGCGGCTTGATCCCCAGCGGGTCCCGGGCGAGCAGCAGCCTCTCGTCACGCCGGTTGAAGTAGGCGAAGGCGTACATGCCTTCCAGCCGTTCGATGTAGTCAGGACCCCAGCGCGTCAGACCATGCAGCAGCACCTCCGTGTCGCTGTGGCCCCGC
>CAZQEN010000185.1:0-14693 GCA_964591605.1 uncultured Planctomycetales bacterium | reverse complement strand
GATCAGGTTGCGGCACAGCGGCCAGGCCTCCCGGGCGAGTTTGTAGTATTCGCCCCTGAACGGCACGATCTGCACCTGCGGCTCCAATCCGCACATCCGGGCAATGCGGTCACTCTGCAGGCCGCCACAGTTGATCAGGCCGCGGCATTGCAGGTCGCCGCCTGTGGTGTGCAGGACGATCCCGTCACTCCGGCGGGCGACGCGCTGCAGGCGGCAGGACGTGCGCACCTGGCCGTCCCGTTTGAGTACTTCGTCCGCATAGCACTGCGTGAGCTGCCGGTAATTGATGATCCCCGTCTCGCTCACGAACAGGCCGGCCACGCCGGCCACATGCGGCTCGTGCTCGCGGACCTCTTCGATGGACAGCCGGCGCAGGCCACGCAGGCCGTTGGCGGTCCCCCGCCGCTCCAGTTCGGCCAGCGCGGGAACCTCACCCTCATCGACCGCCACCACCACCTTGCCGCAGCGTTCGTGCGCGACGTTGTGCTCCTCGGCAAATCGATAGAGGGCTTCGCGCCCTTCCGTACAGAGGCGGGCCTTCAACGAGCCCGGCTTGTAGTAGAGCCCGGAGTGGATCACGCCGCTGTTGTTTCCGGTCTGGTGTGCCGCCAGACGATCCTCCGCTTCGATGACGGCCAGCGAGACCGCACAGTCCCGGGTGAGCGCCATCGCCGTGGCCATCCCCACCACGCCGCCCCCGACGACAACCACGTCGAATTCGGCCGTTCGTTCTGCCGCCCACGGAACGGGCACGTGATGACCGTCCTTGTCCTCACTCATGCTGCGGAACCTCTGTAGTAATCGGCGATCTCGTCCCAGGCCCGGCTTTCGTTCCAGCCCAGAGCGGCCGCATCGAGGAGATCGGTGTTGATCCGCACGCGCGGTTCCGGGAACTCGACCTGCGTCTTGAGCTCGAGCGGGCAGTCCAGGGCCAGCCGCGGGCGCATCTCCGCAGCGAAACGAAGGGCAAAAGCTCCCTGAGTCTCCGCGTACCCGCTCGGGTTGAGCCGCACCAGGCCGCTGTCGGGCACGGTCGTCACAAACGCCGCGTAGGCCTTTGCCAGCAGCGTCACGTGGATGTTATCGCGGACGTAGGCCGGCGTGCTCACCGAGGGCGTCTTGCCCTCCTTCCAGGAGCGGACCAGGTAGGCGGTGAAACGCGGCTCCTCGTACGGCCCGAACGGATTCGGAATCACGAACTTGCCCAGCCCGAGGCCACGGGCGGCAGTGTAATAGCGGAAAACCTGCGCCGTCAGTCCCTTGCTGAGGCCGTACGGCGAGAATGCGGGCAGCCCCTGCGAGCCGGCGCCCTCGTGATTCTCGAAGACGCTGCCGGTCAGCACAACGCGCCGACATCCTGTTTCCGAGAGCGCCGTCAGCACGGCCGGGAGCCCGCGCGTGTTGCTGGCCAGGGCGGCCGTGACATTGAAATCCGAACTCCTGTAATCGGTCGCCTCGGCCGCATGGTGGCACAGCAGGTCCCATCGCCCGCCCTCGCGGATCGCCGCCAGGAACCGCTCGTCGCCGAACGCGCAGCCATAGACCGGCCGGCACACCTCCAGCGCCCACTGGACACGCCGGCGGCGCAGCGCGTCGGCGTACTCCTCGGGCCGGCGGCGGAACACCGCCGTCACCTCATGTCCCGCCGCCGCCAGTTCCCGCACGAACCAGCAGCCGGTGAACGAACTCGCCCCGGTAAACAGGACTCTCACGCGTTGCCACCGCCCGCCGGCAGGTGATACGCCGGGTCAAAATCACGGGCATCGCGGTCCTTGTCGGACAGAACCTCCGGCGCTGCCGGCCACCGGATCCCGAACCGCGGATCGTTCCAGCGCACAATCCGCTCCATCTCCGGTGCGTAGAACTCATCGACGAAGTAAAACGCCTCCGTGCTCTCGGTCAACGTGATGAAGCCGTGTGCGAAGCCCTTGGGGACGTACAGCATCAGCCGGTTGTCGGCCGACAGCTCGAGTCCGAAGCTCTGGCCGAACGTCGGCGAACCGGGCCGCAGATCGAGGATCACGTCGTAAAACGCACCCTTGATGCACCGCACCACTTTCGTCTCCGCCCTGGGTGCGAGCTGATAGTGCATTCCGCGGAGCGTCCCCTTCTGGCCGCTGAGCGAATTGTTGACCTGCACGAACTGGGTGACCAGCCCGTGCTGCTCGAATTCACGGCGGCAGAATACGCGGGCGAAAAAGCCGCGGTCGTCTCCGCGTTTCTCAAGGCCGATGATGTAGGCGCCCTTGAGCGGCGTTTCCGTGAAGATCATGAATGTCCCCCCATGAGTCTCCGGCTACGATGCGGCCGGCGCGGCGACCCGCGTCAGGCGATCCATACGATGGCGAAGCGTGCGCAGGCGGACGAATCGTTCGCCTTCAAAATCGGCCTTGCTGAATCCATGCTCGACCATTTTGCGGTGCAGTTCTTCCATCCCCGAGGCCAGGTTGTATTCGAGCCGAAAGTCGGGCAGCAGCCGGGCGAGCAGGTCGAATCTAACCCGGTAGTTCCGCGGATCGGCCCCCACCTCGCCGGTGAAGGTGATGCGGGCGCCCGGCACGAGCCGCTCGACCTGGGCGGCCACGTCCCGCACCTGGTAATTCTCGGAGTTCCCGCCCACGTTGACCGCCTGGTTCGAGACCCTCTCGCGCGGGGCCATCATGAACGCGACGAAGGCCCGGGCGATGTCGCGACAGTGCGTGAGCGGGCGCCACGGCGTGCCGTCGCTCATGATCCGGATTTCGCCGGTCGCCAGCGCGCAGGCCAGCAGGTTGTTGACCACGAGGTCAATCCGCAACATCGGCGAATGGCCGTACGCCGTGGCGTTGCGGAGGTACACCGGTGTGAAGCCGTCATCTGCCAACTGGGAGACGGCCGCTTCGGTTTCGATCTTCGAGCGGGCATACGCGGTGAGCGGGTTGAGCTTGTCGTCTTCGGCCAGATCGAGCTTCTCTCCGGCGCCATAGACCGAGCAGCTCCCCGAAAACAGGTACCGCCCCACCCCCGCCTGCCTGGCCAGCCGTGCGAGCCGGATCGAGCCGTCGCGGTTGATCCCGTAGGTGATTTCCGGGTTGATGTCGCCCATCGGATCGTTGGAGATGGCCGCCAGGTGCATCACGCAATCGTGTCCGTCGAGGTCGCGGACGGTGATGTCGCGGACGTCCTTGACCAGCTCGCGGTCGACCTGAGGCACCGGCTCCCATTCACAGCCGTCGAACAGGCGCAGGTCACAGCCGGTCACGTGGTGGCCGGCCTTCTTGAGCAGGTCGATCAGATGCACGCCGATGTAGCCGCGATGCCCGGTCACGAAAACCTTCATGCTCATCTCCTTGGTTGCCTCCCGCGCCGCCGCATGCCCGTCACGGCATCACCCACGGACAGTCGTTCTGGGCCCACAGTTTCTCGAGGTATTCGCGGTCGCGCTGCGTATCCATGCAGGCCCAGAAGCCCGGGTGGCGGTAAATGCTGAGTTGCCGATCGCCGGCGAGCCGGGCGAGGGGGTCGCGCTCCAGCACGCAGCTTTCGTCGGTGCTCAGATACCCGAGTACGTCCCGGCGGAAGAAGAAGTACCCCGCGTTGATCCACTTGTCGCCGAATTCGGGTTTCTCGGCAAACGCGGCGACCTGTTCGCCCTCTACCTGGAGTTCTCCGAAGCGGGACGGGGGGTTGGCCCCCAGCACCGTGCCCACCCGCCCCTGGGCCAGGTGAAACCGGAGTTCATCGGCCAGATCAGCATCGGTGAGCCCATCTCCATAGGTCACCGCCAGATGCTGGGCATCTCGCAGGTACCGGGCGGCCGCCCGGGCCACACGGGCCCCGGTCATCGTGGTCTCCCCGGTGTACGCCAGCGTGACCTCCCAGTCCTGCTCATGGTCGATGGAATGGACCGTGACTTCGTTGGTCTTCAGGGCCACCGTGAAATCGCTGTTCATGGACGCGTAATTGAGGAAATAGGACTTGATCACCTCGCTCTTGTATCCCAGGCACAGCACGAACCGCTTGAATCCGTGGCGGGCGTACTTCCGCATGATGTGCCAGAGAATCGGGTAGTTGCCGATCGGCACCATGGGCTTGGGGATGAAGTCGGTGTGTTCCTTGAGTCGCGTACCCAGACCGCCGCACAGGACGAACACCGGGACGTGAGCAGGAGTGATCGTGGACATCATCGTTCTCAGGAGGAGAGGCCCGGCTGCCCGGCCAGAGGGGCAACGCCGCCGGCCGCTGTTTCCTCGAGGGCGGGGTTGGGCACCGCCCGCACCTTGAAGCCCGTACAGAACACGCTGTACCGCCAGGAATCCCACAACATGCGGGGCGGATCGGTGTCCGGCTTGGCCTGGATCCGCCGCCGCAGCCGCCAGAGGGCAAAACCCGTCAGAAACGCGGCATCGGCCAGGGCGGTTCGGCCGGCTCCGAAGTTTTTGAGAAAGTAGCGCCGCCGGGCCAGAAACCAGTAGGCGGGGCGGCGCCCGGGCTTCTGATTCATCTGACGTATGCCGGTAGATTGGCCCTCCAGATGATGTACCCGACTGGCAGGCACGTACCATACCTCCCAGTGTGCCCGGCGCGCATTCAGGCAGAAGTCGACGTCATCGAAGTAGGTGTAGAGCCCCTCGTCCAGAAGGCCGATCTGCTCAAGCACCTCGCGCCGGATGATCATGCTCGCCCCGGACACCCAGTCGACCGGCGCCGACGAGGCGGGGATGGGCGGCGTCACCGTCCAGCGGGGCAGCCACCGGGTCAAAAGCCCCAGCCGCAGACCGCGGTCCAGCTCGGTCATGAACGTGAGATATCGAAACGGCGAACACTGCCAGGTTCCGTCCGGGTTCTCAATCCGGCTGCCCGCGATGCCCGCCCGCGGATGCGCGTCCATGAACGCCACCAGCTCGACCAGGGCCTCGGGCTGGACAAACGCATCCGCATTCAACAGCAGCACGTACTGCGGGGGGTCCGCCCACCCGAGCGCCTCGCGAATCACCACGTTGTTGCCGCCGGTAAAGCCGCGGTTGGGAGACACTTCGCGTAGCGACGCCCACGCGTTCCATCCCTCCGCATTTATCACCTCGCGGAGGCGGCGGACGGCCTCGGGCCCGGTGCCGTTCTCACAAACCACCACGTGGGCGCCGGGAATCGTCCGAATCTGGCCGTCCAGGGCGCGCAGGCACTGGATGGTCAGCTCGGTCACGCGGTAATTGACGATCACGATCAGAAGCTTCACGTGAAATCCCGGTTCGTCCAACGGACGCGTTCAGTCATCCGCTCCGCAACCAGACCGTCCCGCTCAGGCACCATCTCCTGATCGATGGCGATGCAGCCGTCGAAAGCACGGGTCATATGATCTCACCCCACACGACCCCCGCCCCTGGCACGGAGCCCTCACGCGGCCAGCACGGCGTCCGTGCGAAGCGACGAGGTCATCGTCGCAGGAGCCCTCCGAAAGCCACTGCAGAACGCCACCAGCCCTCCCGAGCAGAGCATGTACACCGGGTTGAGCATGGCATTGAAGAGGTTATCGCAGGCATACAGGAGAACCGAAACGGCCAGGGCCGCCGCTCCCGCGTACGCGGGATCTGACCACCGTGCGGCCGGCACCCGCCTCAGGAGCAGCACGGCCGGCAATATCCAGGTCGACATCAATGCGGTCAGTCCGATCAGGCCGTTGCTTCCGAGCACGATCACCCACAGCCCGTCCGTGATGGTCAGGTCGGCCCCGGTGTCCGGATCGTACACCCGGTTGCGCCCATAGCCGCCCCAGCCCAGCATCAGGCGCTCCCGCGCTCGGGCCACCAGCATGTCCTCGTTGACGAGCCGGACCCACAACGAGTCCGCACGCTCCTCGCTGATGGCGCCGGCCGCGTTCAGCAGCATCGAGCCGGACCAGAGTCCCATCCCCCGTGTCGTCACGTACAGGACGGGAAATGCCGCCAGGGCGATCACCAGAATCGGCTTGCCGAGCTTCCGCGTTCCCAGCAGGACGCCCAGCCCGATAGCCAGGAGCGCCAGCGCCCCCAGCGACTTGCAGAGAACGGCGGTGGCCAGGAGGATCGCCACCGGCCACCCCGCTCGATACCCCCGCACGTGCGTCACGGCGCCGGTCAGCCACAGCCACACGCCCACGAGCGCGGTCGCCGACATCCACATGCCCACCATCAGGCCGCTGCCCATGAACACTTCCGGCCGGAAACCGCCGAACCGGACCGTATTCCAGAATCGCTCCGTGCGGAAGCCGTAAACGGCTTCATTGAGCTGCGGGCTCATCTTGATCTCGAACAGGCACAGTGGAACGTAGACGAGCCCCCCCACCAGGAGCGCCCGGGCCAGAAATCGCAGGCCGGCCGCGTCCTGGAAATGGAGACGGCCGATGAGATAGGGAAACCCCCATGTCACCGTCGTGGTCAGCACACACGACAGCCCATCGTACGCCCCCAGGCCGTTGGAAATCGATGAAGCGAACGGAACCAGGCACCAGGTCATGATCGGCAGGTCCAGCCAATGGAATCGCAGACCACGAAACCGGTCGCCATGAAAGAGCAGGGTGGCCAGCAGGATGCCCACGCACGAAGCCGACATCTTGGTGTAATCCGGCAGGCCGCTGATCTCGTACGACACCACCGGAAGAAACAGCCACGCCCCAATGAAGGAGACGGCGACCGCCGTGCGCGGCGGGAGCAGCAGGAATACCAGCAGCACCACCGGTATCCAGCCAAACATCACGATGGGAACGAGCAGCGTCATAAACTCACAAGCACATGCGAATCCCCCGCGGATGTCGCTCCCTCGGGCTTTCGCAACGGTCCCTGGATACGGCCTCAACGGCTGAGCAGGAACACGGAATCGTTGACACGGTCAAGCAGGGTGGCATGGGCGACGTACACGCTGCCCGTGTTTCATGCGCACGGGCAATGAGTACATTGCCCATGCCACTCCGGGCGCCACGGGCAATGAGTACATGGCCCATGCCACCCCGGGTGTATTGTTCTGCGCTTCTGCTCAGCCGCACGTCGCCCCCACGGGCCCCGGCCGGCCGGCGGCCTTGTCGACTTCGACCGACGCGCCGGGCCAATCGATCAGCGCCGCTTCCATCCGTCGGCCGGCGTCTTCCCAAGTGAACCGGAGCCGCGTTTCGTACGCGGCGTCCGACATGCACTGCCATCGCTGAGCGTCCGCCAGAATGCGCACGATTCGATCCGCCATCGCGCCCGCGTCGCCGACCGGAACCAGATAGCCATTCTCTCCATCCCGTACGAAACCCTCAGGCCCACCGCACCGTGTACACACCACCGGACATCGGCACGCCATCGCCTCCAGCGGCGGCAAACCGAAACCCTCGGTCGTGCTGGCGCAAAGCCACACGTCACACGCCGCGTAGAGCTCACGGATCGACTGCTGCGACGGACGATGCACGAATTGCGTATCCGGCGGCAAGGGAAGCGCCCGCGTCGGACGCGTATCGCCAAAGCAGATCATTCGCAGATTCGCCGCACGCTCCCGCGCGCGTCTCAGCGCCTCGAACGCCACGCCGGTTCCCTTCCACGGGCCGTCGGAATAGATCGTCCCGGCGGTCGGATTCGGGTTCAGCTCCCGCGGCGGTGCGTGGAAAAGCCCGGTGTCCACTCCGTTCACCACGAGAATGGCCGACTCATCGCCGGCCCGCTCCCGCGCCAGCCGCTGGAGCCAGCTCGAGACGACGATCTTGCGCATGGGCAGCCGCCAGGTCGCATCCACCCTCGCCGGGTCGAAAATATCACCCTCATACCCCTGTATGAAGTAGTACTTGGCTCCCTTCCGGGAGGGAAGTGCCGCGACGGGGTCGGCCGTCAGCCAGTGCGTGGCGATCACCGCGTCACCGTCGGGAATCGCCCGCTCCAGCCGGGACACCCGCTCCCAGGTCACCGGGCCCCGGAATTCATGCAGATGATCGTGCCGCAGCCGCGTCGCGTAGCCGATCTTTCGATGCAGCCTCCAGAACAGCGCCTTGGGCCGCCAGATCACCGGCCAGCGGAGCACCACGATGCGAACCACGTGCCCGCGTTCCATCAGCCGGTTCGCATGGGTCACGATCACCCGGTTGCCGCCCGACAGGCCTCCTCCGGCAAGCACAAACGCGATTCGACGTGGGGTCATGTCTTCTTTCAGCGGAGTCTGACTTCGCAGGAACGCGACATCGTCGCTGCGGCCCGGATCACGCCTGCGCGGGTGCGTCCAGCCAGGCCGGCCGGCTGAGCAGAATACGCAATGCCTGCTGGATCGTGCCGCGGCTGGTCGGCGAGCACATGACCGCCCGGACCAGGTGCGCCGCCGCCGACCAGTTCTCGCCCACTTCCCGCAGCAGTTCGGCCTCGCCCAGGTGAAGCCAAGTGAGGACGCGCCGCAGATCGCTCGGCCGCGGGGTCTCGCCGGGCCGGGGTTGATAGGGTGCGATGGTCTCTCCCCGCTGGAGGCGGTCGTTCCCGCCAGCGAGACGCTCCCGATGCAGGGCGTAGGCCACCTCGTGGTAATACAGCCCCACGTTCAGGTCCTGATGCGTCAGCCCGGCGGTGTTGATCCGATAGCGATACAGCGTTTCGGGCACGTTATCGATCGCAAACCGCTCCGCCAGACGCAGCATGAAATCCACGTCTTCGCGCTGCACGAAAAACGTGCGGAACGGCCCCACCTCCCGCAGGGCGTCGCGGCGGATCATCAGCGACGAGCCGTAATTGTAGAACTGCCCGTGAAAAAGCCTTCTTCGGCACAGAGCCGCTCCAGTCGCCACTCTCTGCACCAGAAGCAGTCGCCCGTTCTCATCGATGATCCGCACGGAGCAGCCCACGGCCGCCACGTCGGGGTGGGCATTCAGAAACGCGCTCTGCACGGCCAGCCGCTGCGGCTCCGCGACGTCATCCGCATCGATGTAGGCGATGTATCGCCCCCGCGCCTCCCGGGCCCCCGTGTTGCGTGCCGCGGCCAGACCCTGATTCGCCTGCCGGACCACGCGGATGCGCTCATCGCGGTACGAGCGGATGATCTCCGGAGAGCCGTCCGTGGATCCGTCGTCAACGATCACGAACTCGAAATCGGCGCCCGGGTGCGCCAACACACTGCCGATCGCCTCCCGGAGCCACCGCTCGCCGTTATACACGCACATGACCACGCTGACGGCCGGATCGCTCATGACATCAGGCCCTTCGTCAGCAGCCATGCGATGATGGACGAGCACACCAGCGCGGCGCCGATCACCACCCCGGTCCACGTTCGCACGCCCACCTCCCGCGCGCCCCAGTGACCCCGGTACACCTTCACCCACCCATTCCGTCCGCAGTGGAAAATGACGGCGAGCCCGGTCAGCCCCAGCGCGAACGTTGCCGCAGACCGCACCGCCCCGGGCTCCAGCATGGCCGCAATCAGACTGCCCGGAATCAGCGCCAGCAGGGCGACGGCCACAAACCATGCGGCCAGCGTCGCGCTCAGCATGACCCGCGCCCGCGTCCCCAGTGCGGCCGGAACCAGTGCCGACACATGTGGAAGCAGCCAGTCGGACAGGGCTTTGCCCACGACAGGCAGATCGGGCAGATCATCCCGACGGCGGGTGAGCAGCGCGGCGGTGCTGCTGCGCTTCGGCAATTCGGATCCGATCAGGCGCGGGACAGACGTGACCGGCACCACATGAGCATGGAAGTGCCGCTCCGCCCGCTCGATCAGCGGGCCGAACTCCTCGGGCTGCAGGTAGCCAATCTCCCGGTCCACGCCCACGAAATCGGTGCCATGCAGCAGGATCACCAGCACCGAGCCGGGCGGATACTGATGCCCCGCATCCATGATCTGACGCAGGTGAATCAGCTCGACGGTGGCCGGCACGACGTCGACCGGCGGCGCCCCCGGGACAAACGTCATCAGGCCAGTCGACACCAGCGTCAGACCCACTTCTCCCGCCGCCTCGACCGTCGCCTCGTCATAACTGTTCCACGGCGGGACGAATACGCCGACCGATCGGCCCGTCAGACCCTCCACCTCACTTTTGGCCGTGCGCAGAATCTCCGTCTGCCTGTCGAGCGGCAGCCCGGCAAACTCGGTCCCGTATCGCGGCAACTGCTTCCACGTGTGGTGGGTGAGGCCATGGACGGCCGGCTCGCAGCAGCCTTTGGCCATCATGTCGCGGAGCAGGGCCACCCGGGGCGGATCTTCGACGAGGTGAACCGTCCGTGTCTCATGGACGTTGTGCGTATCCACGCTCTGGAGCGGCGTGATCGCGTTCACCCACGGCCAGCCGTGCGCGACGGTCTGGTCGTGAAGCATCTGTTCGACCGCCAGCCGTGCCCCGCAGCTCGGCAGGTATGCCGCGCCGTAGTCGTCATAGCGAATGACGAGGCTGACCCCGTTGGAAGTGGTTGATGATCGCATCACGATGCCAGCACGGGATCGGAGGGCGGGGCCGGCGCGTCGGACTCGGTATTCAACCAGGGCGTCCCCGTCGCCTTCAGGACGCGGTCCCGCAATTCGCGCGAGAACAGACCCGGCCAGCGGCGGGCGATCGGAACCAGCAGCTTCCGCACGCCGCGCCGTCCCATGTAGTAAACCTCTTCCGTTTGTCGCCGGACCTGGGCCATCGCGGGGCTGTATTCCCAGAAGCTGATCCACGCGCCGCGCAGGGTGCGTCGAACGAAATGCGCCTGCACCGTCCGCCGCTCGCTATTAGCCCAGTGATACTTGTAGTCGGCGTCCCCCCGCTTCATGTCGTACTCGGTCGCACCGTCTTCGATCGCCAGCCGGATCGCGTGCGGCATCACCACCTTGCCCAGTCGATACGAGGCGTGCGAAGGCTCGTAGCTGCATGCCTGAAAGAACACCCGCCGGTTGAACAGGAACGTGAACCAGATGCACGCCGGGCAGCCATCCAGCCACAGCACGAGCAGCCGGAGCTGCCCCGCCCGCAGGGCCGCGAGCGCCTGGTCCACCCACGAGCGATACTCGTCGTCGAACCGATGCCCGTACTTGTCCTGTTTGTAGCGGATCATGGTGGCCAGCAGCTCGGGGATCCGCTCCTCCTGCTGCACCACCTCGAACTGCACATCCTTGAAGCGGCGCGTGATCAGGTTGAGCTGATATTTCATCCCGCGGCGCGTGCTGGCCCCCAGCGTGGCCACGAATTCGTCCCAGGTCGGCCTCAGCCGCGCGAACGGGCAGACCGACGAGGGCTCGAGGTGCACGAAGAACGCCCGATCCAGCTTGCGGCCGGCCAGCAGTGCCAGGCTCGGGGAATCGTCGACGATGTAATTGAGATTGACCGCGTCCCAGCGAACCCCATGCTGCCGGAGGCAGCCGAACGTCTCGCGCCAGACGGCCGCGTGATATCCAGGCCGCGACAGCACGTCGAGGTAGTCGGCTCCGCTCTCCGGGCTTCCCAGCAGCGCCAGCCGGCGATGACGCGACAGGCGACGGCCGACCCGCTCCACGTAGAACGGCGCTGCTCCCACCAGCCCGCCCGTCTCGTCCCGCACCAACACCACCGCCAGTTCCCGGCCGGCCCCGTGATGACGCCAGAACGGCAGGATGCATCCGGAGGTCAGGAAGAACGACTGCGGCGTCTGGCTCGCCAGAATCAGGGCATCCCACTCGGCGGCCATCGCGCCCAGACGGACCACGTCGGTCACCAGCTCCGTGCGCAGCGGCCGCGGCGCGGGGCGGCGCGACTGATGGACACCCGTGCCCGTCGAACGCCGGGGCCACAGTGGAGCCATGGCCGCTCTGGGCGAGGCCAGAAAACCCCTCATGAAGGGAAACAACGCCGACAGCCCGGTCTTGACCAGGTGCGAATGGCCGTAGCGATTCAGAGGGTCACACCACCAGCCCCGTACGGCATACCGCAATGCCTCACTCCATCGTCCCTCCCTGCCGAGCCGTTCGCTGCGCTCGCGGTGATACCACGACATGCCCTCCCAGTAGGCACGCTGGCCGGACTTCTCCTGGAAATCGGGAATCTCGATGTGCTCGCCGCGCGAGAGACGATCGCTCCCCGTCGCCAGACGCTCCGCCCGCAACTGGTCCACCAGCGCCCGGTAGAACTGATTCGCCTGCCGGCGGGCCGTGTTGCTCGCGTGCGGGTGCTGGCGGTACCAGTACAGGCACTCCGGGATGCACGCGAACCGGAAGCGCTCCGTCGCCCGCATCCACATGTCCACATCGTTCGCCAGGTACAGGAACTCACGGAACCCGCCCAATTCGCGGAACACCTGGGCGCGGACCATCGTGCTCATTCCGTTGAGCCCGGTCCGCCCTTCCGCATATTCGCGGACGATCTCCTCGTGCACCAGCGGCTTGATGTCTCGATCGAGCGGGTTGCCCTTCGCATCCAAGACCAGTTCCCACGTGCCCACGCCGCCCAGCTCAGGGTGCGCGGCCAGGCAGGCCACCAGCTTCTCGATGCGCTGCGGATCGCACAGGTCGTCGCCGTCCATGAACGTGATCAGCTCGGCGCGGGCGGCCCGGATACCCGCATTGAGCCCGGCCGGCTGCCCGCGGTTCGGCTGACGGATCACCCGCAGCCGCGGATCGTCGATGCCGGCAAGCGTCTGCGGCGTCGTGTCGGTCGAACCGTCGTCCACGACGATCAGCTCGAGATCATTGAACGTCTGATTGAGGATGCTCTCCACGGCGGCGCGCACGTACGGCTCACCGTTGTAGACGCTCATCACCACGCTCACGGCCGGCTTTTCCATGGCTCCCCCGGAGCGGCTCAGAACGCGTACCCCCAGCGATCCGCCGATTCGCCCAGCAGCTCGCGGCAGCGCGCCGGGTCGAGCAGCGGCTTGGCCAGCCGCACTTTCGGATCGAGCCACGCCCGGTACGCCCTGCGGATGCGCGACGTCATCCGCAGCTCCAGGAACTGGCAGGCCTTTTCAATCGTTTCCTTCGGGTTCTGCTGGGCATCCTCCAGGCGCACAATCGTGTACCGATCCGGGTATAACTGCCGCAGCCGCTCTCCCTCCTCCGTAAACAGGCGCCACTCGAACAGGTACCATTCGTAGGATGATTTCATAGAATCGAGCAGCGGCTTGAGGTGCGGATAGAGCTTCTCGAACATCCGCCGCCGGATGGCCACCCCCGGCAGCTCCTTCTCGTCGATGGAGGGCCAGCACTGCGTCTTCGAGGACGTCGTCCCGAACGGATCGCGCATGATCTGGATGAACCGGGCATCGGGCCACATCGCATTGAGCCACCGCACGCGGAAGAGGTTGATCGGCATCTTCTCCATCAGCCGCCTCCGCCCGGCCAGCCGCATCGTCCGGCCGAAATCCTCCTCGAGCACCGCCCTGGACTCAGCGGTCACGTCGTTCTCATCCATGTAGATCCGGCCCCAGAGCCGGTCTCCCTCCCAATGGAACTGGCTCTCGTCAAACTCGGGGACCGCCCGGTACCAGATCGGCCGCGCCTCACTCAGGAACAGCAGATCGCCCTGGTGCCCGAACACCTTGCCCAGGATCGTCGTTCCGCTGCGCGGCGAGCCGACCATGAAGATCGGCCGCACGATCGGAACCGGTTCATGCCACTGGCGCACGAAGGGAATCCCCAGATGCAGCCTGGGCAGATGCGTCAGATTGCAGATCTTGTTGCCCAGCCCCACCCCCCGCCACAGACACGTGCCGAACCGCTCGCGGGCGCGATCCCGCTTGAGATCCAGACCGCAACGAAAATCGAGCCATCGCGAGTGCACCGCGGAGCTCTTCGCCACCGTCGTCGGACGGCAACTCACCCCGTCGTATTGCGCCCGCTCCGGCAACTGGGCCAGGCCGTGATCCGGACGACCCATCTTGATGACCGATTCGGGCATGCCCGCTGTTGTCTGCATAAGCCGCGTTCCTCTGTTCGATAAGCCGCTGCGTCGCCGGGCCAGGTGCCCGTCGAAGCGCGGGTATGGCAGCGTCCCCCTCCCGGGGTGTCCTCAGATCCTCACCGGTATTCCGTGCTCCACTCGGCCGGCATGTACATCAGATCGCCGTGCTCCTGCGGCATCCGGCCGGTCCCGTACACGTCCGCCTCCGTCACCTCGATGGTGGCCGCGGAATCCACACCGTCCACCCGGTCGGCCACGGAATCATTGATCCGCGCCGTGACGGTATACAGGCCCGGCACCGCCGTCACCTGGGGAAAACGGCATCGGATGGTGCCGCCGGCCTTCGCCGTCGGCAGCACCTCCACCGCCGCATGACTCTTGGCCCGGAAGGCGATCTGGCCGTACGCGTTCAGGAACAGCAGGACGAACCGCGGCCGGGTGAGCGGCTCATGGCACGTGAAGTCCAGCTCCACGATCAGCTCATCCCCCATCGGGATGCTCGTCGTGAGCTCTCCGTTGCCGCGGTAGAAGCGAATACCGGTGTAGCGCGCATGGCCGCTGCCCTCGCGGTCGGTCCGCTGATCGAGGGTCGCGCCGCCTGGCCGCGGCCGGAACGTGTCGAAGTATCGCTCGATGATGTGCCGCGACTCGCCGTCGGCGATCAGCCGCCCGCCCTCGAGCAGGATGGCCCGCGGGCACAGCGACTCGATCGCCACCATGTTGTGGCTCACGAACAGCACCGTCCGCCCGCCGCTGGCCACCTGGGTCATGCGGCCCAGGCATTTGCGCTGGAACTCGGCGTCTCCCACCGCCAGCACCTCGTCCACCAGAAGAATCTCGGGCTCCAGGTGCGCCGCCACCGCGAAGGCCAGCCGCACGTACATGC
>CAZQEN010000184.1:0-14771 GCA_964591605.1 uncultured Planctomycetales bacterium | reverse complement strand
ACGCGCCCCTGGCATGATGGCTGGCTGTATCGCTACCACTACACGATTCCGGCCACCATAAAGGGTACGAGTGCCAACGCGGAGATTCCCGTGCCCGAGCGGGGACTGGAACTGCTGGCCTACGGCAATCTCCTCGATGACCATGACGTGCTCACTTCCACCGAGCCCGTCACCGTGAGCCCGCAGGAGCTGAAAATCACCCAAATCACGCCCCTCACCCTCAATACGGCCCTGGTATCGGGATTCTCGCCCGCCGAGATTGCGTTTCTCAAGGGCCACGGTGAAACGGTGCCCGGCACAGTCGACAAGGAAGTCAAACATTCCGGCGAGCAGAGCCTCCTCGCGAATGAGAGAATGGAATTGAAACTGGGCCACATCCCCGCCCACAGTCACACGCTGGCGTTGTGGCTGCGGGCGGACAGACCGACGACGGTGCGTGTGAGCGTGAACGCGGTTGCACCCGCGAAATGGGAGTCCCGCATCGTCGATATCCTGCGTCGCCAGTATCCCGACTCACCCGATATCGCCTTCGACGAGATCAAGCCGCCCGTTTACAGCACCGAGGCGCAGGTGGATGCTGGCTGGAAGCAGTACACATTGGACTGTCCGTACGACGGCACGCCCATCGAGGGCTACAACCTGTCGCTCACCCGGACGGGTCCGGCTGCACGTTACTGGGTAGACACCATCAGCTTCACGCCACAGTGGAAGTGAGAGGAGCACGACGCAATGCCGGATGCCTGAAGCCTGGGACCCGACATCATTGCGTTGTCGACGGCGATATCTCCGGAGGTCCCTTCATCCGCTCTTTTTCACATAGAGGAAGGGTCGCTCATAGATGCCGCTGGCACCGACATACGGGTTCTCTTCCAGCAACCGCACCGCCAGCACATTCCGGCCCGCTTTCAATCGCGAAGTCACCTCCACGTCGAATTCCCGGGGCAGCAACCAGGGCGTCGCGTAATCGCTGCGTCCCACATAATAGCCGTTGACCCACACCCACGCCTGACTGACGAATGCCGGCACGAACAGTCTGGCTTCCTTCCCATCCGGAACGGGGGGCAGTTCAAGCGTAAACCGGTACCACCCGATGCCTGTGTATGGATGTCCTTCACTGTCCATCATGGGCAGGCTGTCCTGGTCTTTGAGATTCTGGTTCTGCCAGCCGGCGCTCGTGCTGCATAACTCCCATTTCGAATCGTCATGGTCGGGCGCCATCCAGCGCTGGGCCCGGCCCGCATCATGCTTGTCCGTGCAGAATCGGGCCCTTTCGGGCAGTCCCGCCAGCATCTCCATCGACGCCAGACGCTGCATACGCTCCACCTGAACCGGCATCCCGCCGTAATCAAAACCCCACGCTCCTGCGAACTTCGTAATTGCCTGCATCTCCTTCTTGGGTTTCTGCATTCGCTTTATCAGGTTCGCTGCGTCCGCGAACCGCAGTTCCCGCTGAGCGCACAGGGAATCGACATACATTCGCAGGTGATCGAACTGCAGCCTCTCCATGCGCACGTGCAGTTTGTCCGCATCAGACACGGCCGCGCGCTCCGCCGCAGTGATATCCTCTAATAGCCTGGCCACCAGCTCGGGCGTATACACGGATGAGAGAATGCTGTAGTTGGAGGCGTGATAAGGGCCATCATCGAATGCCGACTCCAGTTTGTTGTAGTAGGCCCGCATCGCTTCGGCTGCGGGACCAAACCACGTATGGTAAAAGTCAGCCAGAATGGCGTTCACATCCACTCTGCAGTTCCACTCGAGCGCAAAGCGCGCCACATAGGAGGCAATCGCATTGTGCATCAGGTCAGTCGTGTCGAGATCATGGAACCCGATGGCGCCGGCTTTCCTCATGAGCGGGATGGTACGAATCGCGCGGCGCGTCATCGGGGTGATTGCGCCCGTCGTGTTCACCAGAGAGTAGTTGTAGCCGTAGATCCAGACCTTGTCGCTCAGCTCACACCACCGCTTCAGATAGTCATATTGCTGGCGGTTCTGCCAGCACCGCGGGTCATCGTACCCGTGCATCGAGCAGGCAATAATATCTGCAAACATGACTGTCAGATTGCGGTGCCGGTTGAACTCAGGACCGACTTCGGGCGGCGGGTAGCGGTTGTAGTAGCCGTTGGTGGCCAGGAGGTAGCCAGGATGTTTTTTCGCGACAGCTTCCAACAGTCCGTTCACGAAAAAGAAGTACTCCTGTGACGTGACGTGTTCCGTTCGGGGGCCGTACTCCATACCGTCCGGGAATCGGGACGACATGTTCCGGCAGAGTTCGCACGCGCACGCAGGAGGGCCGTCTTCGGGCGCGAATGCGGATAGATGCTGTCCGGCGTTGGCCGGTTCGTCGATCTTCTTCATGATTTCGTCAATAAGCCGCGGCCTGCCGGCGTGCTTCGGATCGTTGCGGCGCAGCTCGTCGCTCATGCAGGGTGCGTTCGGATTGCGCGATCCGTCAGATTGAAGTGCGAACCACTCAGGATGGATCTTCACCTGGTCCTTCGGCAGGTAATTTGAAAGCGATCCATCGGAAACCATGCCGAACCAACCCACGGTGCGGGGGTTCATCCGGTTCCGAATCAACCACAAGAGCAGGTCCTTCGTCATCTGCTCCCCATCGGTTGAAATCCCATAAGCTCGCACCGGAAAATCGGGCCGCTCCTCCACCGACATGTCCGGAAGCTCGAGCGTCGGCGTCTTCGGCACCACCTCTCCATACTCGCCGGGCATGAACCAGCGCACGCCAAGCCGCCCGAGCGCGTCATATACCGCGTAGCGCGTACCCAGGTACATGGATTCGCCCATCGCAGCACCTTCCACAATGGGACACCGCGGTTTATCCGTACGCGCATCGCCGACGGTCGTATCATTGCCGGCCAGAACAAGCGTGTCCCCCTTACAGTAAAGAACATACCCCTCCTCGCGCAGATTCATGGTCAGCCCGTCTGGAATCTTGAGATCGGGAATCGCATCGGTCAGCTTACTGCGGCCGACCAGAATCCTGCGGCCAGGAGAAATGGAATCCGCCTCTGAGCATATCTCGATCTTCGCGCCGCTCATCCGCAGAACATAGCTCTGAAGCTCTTTGGCGGCGTACTCGGCGTTCCAGGTCGGTTTCCGGGCAATGACAATGGCGCACTCAGGCTTACCATTCCGGACCAGAGTAAACATCGCCCCGGCCGGATGTACGACGGCGGCCAGTGACAGCAGGGCGGTCATGAGCAGTATTCGTGGCTTCATCAACTCAACTCCATCAGTCGTCCTTGGACGTCGAACCAAACAGGATTCCTTCGCGCGTTCACCCCTTCGTGTTCCCGCGATTCGATTCTGTCGGGTCGCGAGCGTTGGATGCGCTGTGGTATCGGTGTCCCTGTTGGAGAAACGATACCCGAGCACACGGCACGATGCTGATGCCGGTCAGTGTCCCCGCCGTGCCGCCCCCGAATTCCCGTTGCGTCATGCCAGATCGAGTCTTTCGCATCCCAGAGTCTCCCCGTCCCGCTGCTTCCGATCGGAGCAGGAACCGCCGAATTCCGAGCAGCTTACAGCCTTTCGTGTCGATCGCCCATGGCGTTTCCCTGGCTCTGGCTGGCCCGCGCCGACACCACCCCAGGATGCGGAGTGAGCACTTGCCATGATTCGGGCTGCGATTTCCGGCGGCCTGTGGTAACATGGGGCCGCAAACCGGCAAACTGACACCGGGAGGTCTGAATGTCGACGAAGATACGACAGGCGCGGCCCATGAGCCTGCAGGGTGTGGGCGGTCATGCCGAGCAGCGCGTCCCGCAGGCCTGGCGATTCACCGGGAACGAACGCAAGTACATCGCCGAAGTGATGGACCGCGGCGTGCTCAGCAGCCGGCACGGTCTGATGAACGGACGCTTTGAGCGGGCGTTCGCCGAAAAGTTCGGCGTCAAGTATGCCATATCGGTGAACTCGGGCACTTCGACGCTGCATTCGGCGGTCGCATGCGCCGGCGTGGGACCGGGGGATGAGGTGATTGTGCCCGCCTTCACCATTATCTGCTCTGCGGCCGCCGTCGTGCATCACAATGGGACCCCCGTTTTCGCGGACATTGACCGACGCACGTTCAATCTCGATGCCCGTGATGTCGAGCGCAAGATCACCAAGCGGACCAAGGCGATCATGCCGGTTCCCATCAGCGGACTTCCGTGCGAGATGGATCCGATCATGGAGCTCGCGCGCCGGCACAACCTGATGGTCATCGAAGACTCCGCGCAGACCTTTCTGGGCAAGGACGACAAGGGCCGAATCGCCGGGACGATCGGTCACTGCGGCTCGTTCAGCTTCGAGCAGACCAAGCATATGACCTCGGGCGACGGCGGGATGCTGGTGACCAACGACCCGGAGCTCGCCCGGCGGCTGCGGCAGGTGGGCGAGCACGGAGCACGCTGCGTCTCGGCCGAGTCGAGCGTCTGGCAGGGCGCGCTCATCCACGACTACATCGGCTGGAATTATCGACTGCCGGAGCTCTGCGCGGCCGTGGGGCTCGCCCAGCTCGAGCGGCTTGATGAGTTCATCGAATACCGCACGAAATGGGCGATGGAGTACGAGCGTGTCATCAGGCAGGTGCCCTGGCTCGTGCCGCAGTATGTGCCGCCGGGCTATACGCACTCGTACTATGCCTATATGTTCACCTTCGAGGGCGACAAACAGGGCGTGGAGCGCCGGGACTGGGACGATGCGCTGGCCGAAGCGGGTTTTGAGGGCGGCCCGTTCGCCCGGCTCTTCTACTTCGAGCCCGCGTTTGCTTTTAACCGCTGTTACGGAAAAGAGGGCTACGGCACACCGATTCGTGCAGATGCGGACCCGTCGCCGCGCAGCCCGCACGCCGGCTCATGCCCGGTGTCCGAAGAGGTCCAGGCGCGCAGCTACTGGCTGCACCTGTTTTTCCCGCCCGACTATCTCGAAGCCAACGTGGAGAAACTCGCAAAGGCGGTAAAGCGGTTCGTTTGAGCTGCGCTCCTGGACGGGCTGGCCGGAGCATTGCGGATGATCGTCAAGCCTCATGGCGTGAGGCGGTGCGCGGCGTCACACGCAATGCCCGAGGACTTTCATGAAGGCCGGCATCAGCAGTTGGTCCTTTCCCGGCGGACTGGCGGACCACGGCCCTGCCGACCGGCAGACGAAGACCGCCGGTTTCGACGGCATCAAGCTGGCGCTCTCCTCCGAAGGCTGCCTCATCCCGTCCCGGAGCGATGTCGGCGCATACCACGACATCACCGCTGCCGACGGGTCCCTCCGGGAGAATGCCGTCCGACTACCTTCCTCTGCCTGTCCAACGCATTGCCATCTTGTCGCTGAACTGCTGCTGATAGGGCAGTATGTCGTACAGCTCCCAGACCGTGTGACGCCCCACGTGACCATCGGCGAACAACACGTTCGAACGCCCCATGTGCCGGCCGAAACTGGCAATTGAATCCGGCTCGCCCGCAGGCGGCTTCGCTTTCTTCACCAGCAGATAGCTCAGATGATCGAAGCGAAAGCACGGCTCGGGTCTGCCTGCGATGAAGCCCTCGACCATCAGCATGGCCGTCGCGGGCCGATTGAATTCCGTGATCCTGCGCGGCATCGGGAAAAGTTGCCTGGCCGGGAAGCCGGGAGCGCCGATGGACCAGACCTTGCCGTCGTCCAGCGAGTCGCAGGAACCTCGATACGTGAGCAGCAGCGTCGTGGCCGGCTCCGTCGCGGCCGCCAGACGGATCGTCCCGTTCTGGATGAAAACCGCCTCTTTGTCGGGTGTTTCGTCACTCGGGCACACGTAGACGCCGTACTGATGGCGGATGTACGGGGCGATCTGCGTGAACCAGGCATAGCGCATCCGGTCCCAATCCGCCTTCCAGCCCAGGTGCGGCAAGACTTCCCGATTCGCCTGTGCGTACAGGAAGATGCCATCGAAAATCTGCCTGAGGTGTGTGCCGCAAACGGCCGCCTGGGACTGGCGGCGAGCGGCTCGCAGGGACGGCAGCAGGATCGCAACCAGCAGCGCGATGATGCCAACCACCACGAGGATCTCGATCAGCGTGAACCCTGAATGCTGAAGACGGCCGGTCCGTCGCCCCCGCGCACCGCGGTTCAAAGGGAAGCCACGCACCGGTCGGCGGACTGGGCTGACCATATCTTCCTCTGTGTGAAACCCTCTGTCAGACAAGACATGCCGGCGAAGCTGCCACCCAAGTGCGCAAGACAAGTTTAACGCAGCAGGGCGACACCAGGCAACACGGAAAAAGTTGAAACATCCCCCTCCTTGACCGGCTGCACGGTTTGGGCGGTCCCGTGTTGCGTCCAGGACACGGACTCAACTGATACATGGGTCATGAGAGCTGTCATACTCAATCAGTCCGACCACCGGTATCGGTGAACCTGCTCCATCCAGCGCTTCACGCGATCAGGCTCGATCGCAGCGCATCGCACCATGTAGTGGGCGCCGCCCACCAGCAGGTGTTCACGCAGACCCTGTTCGAATTCGTCCTCCCAGAGCGTGCAGCGAATGAGCGGAATGTCGCCGGCGATCTTCCGGAGCCGGGGAAGGATCTCGAGCAACGGCAGCTCGACATCTTCCTTGAGATCGCGCCCGACCTGGACGGCGGTCAGATCGGGAATCTCGACGATCATCGGCAGCATCTCCAGCAGACGCACGCCGTGCGTGTGCATGAGCCCCCCGCCGCAGCGGCGGAAGAGCTCGGCGTGATAGCTCAGTCCCATCTCGCGGTAGACGCGGGCGTCGCAGAGCAGGTACGCATCCACACTTGACCACGCGCGGCCGACGTAAGGCGCCTCGATTGCGTAGGGATGTCCGTGCGCCACGGCCAGATTGTGCCGTTCGATGATCTCCTGTTCCATCTTGTAGAACCAGCAGGCGTAATCGACGCCGAACTGCATGAGCTCGCGGAGTTCATCGGGGTGAAGCATCGTGTCCAGCAGGGCATTTTCGGATCCTCTCAGCTCGATCGCAAGATTGAGGGTATCGATCATCACGAAATGCCAGAAAAAGAAATCTCCGCCGGCCAGTTCTGCGGCCCGCCGGAGCGCACGCAGGTAGCGCTGCGTCCACGGCATCTCATGCCCATACCGCAGCCTGGGCAGGTCCTCCCACTCGTTGAGCAGCGGCTCCGCCCCGGAGCAGGTGTGGCCGCGTGTCCCGACGAAGCGAATGTTCCCGCCCAGCATGCCCGAAAAAAGCGATTCGCCGAAGTGTGCGGTCGGATAACCCGTCGGCAACCCGTCATCCGGCAGTTCGGCGAGTCCCAGGCATTCCCGGCGGGTCTCCCCGATGATGCCCTCCATGTCGATCTCGCTGCGACATTCGCGGTCGGTCCACTCCTGGTCTGGATTCTGGTCCGCGATGGGAATGTAATCGCCGATGGTGCCGGGCTTTCTGGCCGTGATGAAGTTCACCAGGATCTGGTCGGCCATCTGGCGACGGTAGAGGGCGACGTGCCGGTCCATCACGGATCGCGGTGAGGCCTTGTACATGCGGCGCATCCTTCAGAAGTCAGCCGGGCACTGACCTGGAACCTGCGGGCACAGCCGATCACGCCTGCTCCTGCCGTAAGCGTATCCAGCAATGAGTCACACTGTTTAACTGACTTCCCCTCCGATTTGGAATGTCCGGCGCTGTGAGAATCCTCCAGACTCAACCGATTGCCATCAGGACGATGCCGGCGATACCGCACACCATGCCGAGGCTGCCGTAAGCGCTGAGCCGCTCCCGGAAAACCAGCACGCCGACCGCCGCGACGATCGAGAGATTCCCACCGATGGCAACAGGAAAGACAACGTAGCCGGGCAAACCCCTCGCAATTGCGGTCGTCATGAACACCCAGCCGAGTGAGCTGAACAACCCCATCGCCCCGCCGATCATCAGCTCGGCACGGGTGCAACGCGGTGAGCGACTCAGCAGAGCCGCCAGCGAGATGAGCAGGCCTGCCGTATACCAGAAGGCCAGATAAAGGAATGAGTGGCTGCCGGCGAGGTTCATCCCCTGCAGAACGCGTGCGCCGAACGCACAGAGGCCGTTCGCGATAAACGCGGCCAGCATCATTCGATACCACACGATCAGGCCTCCTGCTCTTGCGCCCCGGCAGCGGCGCGTACCCGATCATCGGCCGCAATAGGCGCCTGCGGCGCGGACAGGCGGCCCTGAGGACGGGCATCCTCCCGCGCCTTGTCGCGCCAGAGCAGAACGACCGAGGCGAACATCAGGCCCAAGGCAACAAGCTGCTGCCATTTTATGCCGTCTTTCCATTCCTTATAGATTAAAAGGGAAAGGACCGCGGGAACCAGCGTGGACAGGTTGATTACCAGCCAGCTCGTGGAGATGCGGCCGTAACGGATGCCCACCTGAAACGTGAGAATCGCAATGCCGGCACAAGCCCCGCACGCCAGAGCCACCCCGGTGGCTCCCAAAGTGAATGGGGGGAACAGGCCGACGTGCCGGATCGACGCCTGAAACAGCGTATACGCCCAGAGGACGGCCGCAGCCCAGAAGAACAGCAGCGTGCTGATCGCACTTGCCTTGCAGTGGTAGAAATCGGCAATCTTATGACAGATACCCAGCCCCGATAGACTGAGGAGAGCCAGAATCAGAAAAACTGAGCCGCCCGACATGCTCCGGTCGCTCCCGCCGAGACTCAAACCCGTGGATGCGCCACCCGCACACGACTCGGGACCGCGTGAACCCACAGCTCGCGTCCATACCATGTGGAACGACGGTCGGCCCGGCTGCCGACGCCGTTGATCGTCAGTTCCTGTTGCGGGCTCAGAACGGCCAGTCCGGGCGGGACTTCTCCCGACACCGTCACACCCTCCGGACCTCGGGCGACGCAGACGCGGTCACGCATCCGGTACCATTCACCGTATTCGCCCATGGTCCCCGACCACGCTTCATCGGCAATGACCTGTCGGGCCAGCCATTCGATCGCCTCGACGAACTCCGGCATCACCAGGTTCTGCGGGTGATAGTTCCATGCCGCCACGGCGTGTGTGCGTCGCACATCCCGGTGGGCAGCCTGCGTACAGGCCATGACCGGCGGATAATCCATGAACACCTGGGGAATGTCAACGATGCCGATGCGCCTGCCCTCCCAGTCGTAGACATGGTGCGCCAGCGCAGTGCCGAAAAGGAACGCACTGGAGTGCGTTTCAGAATAGGGGAAGTCCCAGTTGTTAGAAGTGTATCGGATGCCGCACTCCGCCATCCGCTCCAGCGTCTCAGTGAGCCCGTACTGGATGAGGCAGTGACGACGGCCGCAGAGGAGCTGCTCCGGTTCAAAACCACAGGCCAGCACTTTGTTGAACGACATGCGCTCGGTTTCGTGAAAAAGCGGATGAATACCGTATTCACAGTCGGCCCTCAGTTCTCTGAGGTGATACCCGTCCCCAAGCAGAAACTGCGTGGGCCGCAGGCGATAGCGTGACAGGATCTCGGTGTATCGGTTCACGAGATCCGCCTTCACGCGGTCGGAGTCGCCCGTGAAAATCACGCCATACTCTTTGCCCTCCGGTACCGGAGATACCAGAAGATCATCCTTCGTCGCGCGGCGCAGTATGTTCATCACCGGAATCAGGTGATAATCTGCGGAAGGGAAACACTGATCCTCCGCGTCTGTGACGACCTGTTCGCCCCACGTATTGACATCGCCGTCGAGCGGTACGTCGGGAGCCACCCGCTCAGGAAAACTCCCCAGATCCCGTGTCGTGCCTCGTCCCTGCGTCAGCAGAAGCTGGCTAAAGCCCGTGGAGTACATGAAGGTATAGACACGTCCCCGCCCCACTTCGTTCACGTAGAGGGCCGGGGCGCCTTCCCTGCCATCGGGATGGAAGAAGTGTGCCAGAGGGCGAGCCGTCACTTCGGCCCCCTCTCCAGCCGTCCACACCTGTCCCCAGACCTTGGCCCGAAAACGCCCCTCCATCCCGTCGAAGACCGGGTCCGGCCGCGTGGGCCCCATGCGGAGGGTGACACGTGTAGGGTCCTGGTACGACGGCAGATGAACCTGATGTTGAAGGCTCCCACGGATGCCGACCAGCCGCCCGAGCAGCTCGCTGTTCCGGCCACAGTAGCCGTCGAGTACGAGCACGCCCCCTGCCTCCACCCAGCGAGGAAGGTCGGCCAATTCGGGGAGGCTCACCGATCGCAGACAGGGGCGTGTCAGCAAAATGGCACGGTAGTTCGAAAGTGATGGCAACTCAGCCGCGGTGACGACGACGGCGGAATGGGCTGCATCCTCGGCGGTTGCAGCAGAACCGGCCAGCGCCGCCCCGTAGTAGCCCAGGTCTTTCAGCCGGCTCCAGATCAATTCGCCCTGTGCGTCCCAGTCCGACGGTCTCCGACCCGGAACAACCGGCTCTTCGCGCTCCGCCGTCAACGCCGGGTACAGGACGGGCCGGCGCCGGTTCAAACGAGCGCTCGCATGGCCCGGAAGCTCGAGCTCGGCCATGAGCATTTTCGGTCGGTTATTGGCCACCGTCTCCGCAACTCGACGACCCGCAGAGTCCAGCGCCACCGCCTGCCCGACGAAGCAATAGCTGACATCTTCGGCCTCGTTGAGAACCGCACCGGCCGGCTCGACTGCCACTACGCACACCCCGTTCTCGATGGCTCTGGCCGAGAGTACCGTCACCGCCTGCTCTCGCCAATTCAGAATGCCCGACGCCACATCATCCACCGGCCTCGCGAGGCAGGCTAGCAGGAGTTGGGCGCCCTGCAGGGTTAACATTCTAGCCACTTCTGGGTAGTAGATATCATCCCCGACCAGGACGCCGATCTTGGCTCCCTTGACGTCCATGACACGGCATTCCCGGCCTCCGACGTAGGTCGGGTGCCGCGCGACAGGCGTGTGCATCTCTGCCGCAACGCCTGCTACGCCCTCGGGGCCAAGCAGCGCCACACTGTTGCGCAGATGGTAGTAGTCGTGATCTTCAATCAGCCCGACCGCCAGATGCACGCCCAACTGTCTGGCAAGAGCTTCCAGCAGTACGACCGAACGCCCCACGGGATGGACCAGCGCCGGATTGGCAACCTGGGCGCGAACGATTTCCGCCTGATCGGCGACGCCGCTCGTTTCCCAGAAGCCGGTGAGGGCTCTGGCCGGGAAGCAGACCAGATCTGCGCCCGCTGTAGCCGCCTCGCGGCTCGCTCGCGAGATGGCCTCCAAGTTGCGGGCCTTGTCACACGTGCTTTCAAGCACCACAGCAGCCAGCGTCAGCCTTGGCAAAGGTCGTCCTCCAGGTGCGGCGCGCGATGAGGCCGCCGCGCAACCGCCTTCCTTGCGGCGGCTGTGGCAGGTGACACGTGACACTCTAGCAGAGAGCTGTGGCGAATGTCAATGCCGGAGGGCGTGTCCAGGATGATCAATCTGGAAGCGGTTAGGAAGAAATACCCTGCAATCCGCTGCCGCGCGGCATCTCGATCGGCTGAGATGGAGAATCAACGGTCAGAACGAAACGACAGCGTGCGGATGCCGTCGACCTGGGGAATGCCCCGATTTCACGGGGGTATGTTCGTACCTGCGGTCCGAGTGTGACCCGTCGCGCAGCGTCGGGGGGACTCCAGGAGGGGGGCAGTGGAATCATCCGGACACGATGGAGCACCGGCGGGAGCTTTGCGTCTCCCATCTTCCTGCGCTCCGCCCTCCGGACGGGCCGCCCAGGGCGCGCAGGAGCGGTCATGCACCTGACTTGGCTTGTCCATTGACCCTCTGCTCAGCCAACAGTATAATTGATACGCGTCCACCAATGGGCGTTGCTGCGTTGTGCCCCCAGGACAATCGCCGCCGCATGGCAGTCTCTGCTGTCGGGAAGGCGCTCTTCTTATGATGAAGGGTCGTGCTCGAAAACGGACTCTGAGCAGCGTCGATGTCGCCAAACGTGTTGGCCTCTCGCGTACAACGGTCTCGTATGTGCTCAACGGCCGCGAAGACGTATCGATACCTGAGAGCACCCGCCAGCGCGTGCTGACGGCTGCCGCTGAACTGGGTTATCGGCCCAATGGGATCGCCCGCAGTCTCGTCTCCGGTAAGACGCAGACCATCGGTGTCATTGTTCCGGCATTGGAACTGTCCAGCACCGCTGACATCGTGAGCGGCATCGAACTCGAGTGCTCCCCCCGCCGCTATCGGATGCTGCTCGCCTACTCCCACAACGATCCTGATACCGAAATCCGGCAGGCCCGGCTGCTTTTGGAGCATCGCGTAGATGCCATCATCTGCGTGGTGGGCTACCGTAGTCTCGCGGGTACGGCCAAGTGGCTTCGCGAGGCCAGCCGCGAGCACGTGGCCTGTGTGATCGTGGACAGCAGTGCTCCGGGAACGCAGGTGGACTACGTCGTGGGCGACGACCGAAATGGAGCCTTTGCGGCCGTTGCTCACCTCATCCGGCTCGGGCACAAGCGCATCGCCCATTTGAGTGCGGGATCGCGGAGCACGCCGGCCTGCGAGCGCCGAGAGGGATACCGCGCCTCGCTCGCCGCAGTCGGTCTGCCCGTCGACGAGGATCTGATCGTGGGGGATTCTTTCGAACCCGCCGAGGCGGCCGCCGCCATGGCGGCGCTGATCCAACTCCCCAAACCGCCCACGGCGGTTTTCGCTGCGGATGATCTGATGGCCGCAGCCGCGATGGAGGTCCTGCGGCAGGCCGGCAAGCGGGTCCCTCAAGACGTCGCTATGGTCGGCTTCAACGATCTGACGCTGGCGACGTATCTGCAGCTTACCACGGTTAGGCTGTCGGCTCAGGATCGCGGGCGGCTCGCCGTCGAGCGCGCCCTGGCACGCGTCAAGAACCCGCATCTTTCGCCGGAGGGGCTGGTCGTCCCGACACGACTGGTGGTGCGCGAAACGTGCGGCGCTCGGTTGGCAGCCAGAATCAATTCCCGGTAGCGGATGGCTTGAGCGGCATGCGCCCGTCGCTTCAGCCGCAGATGACACGTGTCACTATAGCAGCGGCATGACCGACTTCCATCGACGACGCTTCGACCAGGATACAGCCGCCGGGCAGGGCGCCGCGCGGGCATTGCCGCGACGCAGACAGGTACGCCAGGTTCAGAGTTCAGCGTATCTTATGGAACTGGGCGTTACAGGACTCGAACCTGTGACCTTACGGGTGTGATCCTGCCCGCAAAGACCCGCCACAAACTCAGATGTCTTGCGCTTGCCGCATCTTATCGTGCAAAGCCGTTTTCGCAAGGCGTCGCGTTTCATCGCGTTTTTTCGCACGGTATCGTGGTAGCCACTCACTTTTCTTGGTAGTCGTTGGTAGTCCGTCGAGGAGCTGTTGGCGCAGCCAAACCCCCCTGTCGGCGCGACCACAGGGGAGTGTTAGTTACACAACTTGCCCGGTTTTTTGATACTATGCGGCCTCATCGAGGACTCCCTCATCCAGGCGCAGCGAGCGTTCCAGATGTCGGATGATCTCCTCGCGACACGAGGGGCGGCGCAACTGAGCGAGGGTGTCGTGCCAGACGATGGCGCGCAGGCGATTCTGAAGTTCACGCGTCGAAGGCAACTGAAGCACCGCGTTTGCTCGTTGAGCTTTCTTGCCGAGCCGATTCAGCTCGACGAAGGTGAGGGTGAGGTGAGCGAGACACGAGAGGTGCAGGTGGTGCAATGCCCCCTCGAACCAGCGGTGCTGGTATTCGCCCATGCCCAGGTGCTGTTTGAGCGCCTTGATCGTGACTTCGATTTCCCACCGCCATCCGTAGCCAGTGGCAACCTCCTCAGCGCAGAGGCCCAGGTCGCTGGTGACCAGGGTAAGAACGGATCCATCGCTCTTCCTCCTGCTGAAGACACATTGAACCCGGCCGATGCCCTTCATCGTTCCGGTTTGAGACGCGAGTCGAAACCGCCGTTTGGCCCCACCCGCCCGCCTGGGCGGCAGTTCCACGTCGCGGCCGGCAAAGCGCAGGACCCCCGGCGCGTGCGTGAGCAGGCGGACCTTCCTGGGTCCGCGCCGGGCGCGGTCCATCAGGAAATTGCGGGACGATTGCGCGGCGCAGATGAAGTGGAACCCTTTTTCGCGGACGGCCGAGCAGACCGTCTCATTGCAGAAGCCCGAGTCGATCAGCACATACGTCCTGAACTGCTCAGCCCAGTCCGCCGGCATGTCCGCCAGGATCTGGGCGGTCATCTCGTTGAGCGTCCGGAACCGCCGGCCCGTACGCTCGGCCAGGTCCCTGCCCGCCTGGGTGCGGAAGAACTTCCTGGGAATGTACAGGTCGATGGCCCAGGGCAGAATCACGCCGCGGAAGCGCAGGAGCACGATCAGGTACTTGTGGCCGGGGATGAAGCCGGGCGTGCCGGCCTCACGAATAAAACCCAGCGCGTCCATCCGTTTACCGCGTTTCCGTTTACCCGAGCCGTCAATGAGAATGTCCAGCCGCTCGCCTTTCTGGGGCTTCATCTGCATGAGTGTGAAGCGGGCGGCGTCCTGAAGAACCTCGGCGTCAGCCCAACGGCTCTCGACCATGAAATCGTTCAGTTTCTGCCGGTGGGTCTTGGACTGCATGCAGGCATACAGGCTGCTGACGTTGCGACGCCCGAACGAAACGGCGAAGGCGATCAGCATCGGGCAGAAGTGAGCATAAGCCGGCTTGCCGAACCAGAAACGAAGGTTGGCCACGAAGGGTTCAAGGATTTTCGGGACACCGCCGATGGTAATCACTGGCTCATCCTCCAGGCCGCGGACACAAACACATGTCCAGGCCATGCAAGTCGATCCATTCACATTCGACTTGTCGGAAGGATGGGCCATTTTTGTTT
>CAZQEN010000183.1:0-14788 GCA_964591605.1 uncultured Planctomycetales bacterium | reverse complement strand
CCGCCTCAGCGGGCCCACGCCGCTGGCGGTCTACAGCGGCACGGGAAAGGCCACGGCGGTGGCCCTGGCCGCCGGCCCCGACGGGCTGTATTTCAGTGACCTCTATAAGGATGTCGATTATTCCTCCCCCATCGATCGCGGGGCGAACATCCTGCGGATCAAGTTCGTGGGGACGGCCAGTTTCGCGAACGACGTGTCAAGCGGCCCTGCCCCTCTCTCCGTTCACTTCAGCGACACCTCCAACACCCCGTCGCCGACGGCGTGGCTGTGGGACTTCGGCGACGGCAGCACGAGCACGGCGGTGAACCCGGTTCACACGTACGGCGCCCCGGGGCTGTACGACGTGAGCCTGAGGGTGACCGCGGCCGGCGGCGTGAGCATCACCCGGAAAGAGCGGCTCATCCACGTGGGGGTGTTCCCCCGCGTCGCGCTCATCGGCGGGAGCCTGCCCCCCAATGCATCGGATGCAGCCGTCGCTGAGCACCTGCGATGGATGGGGATGACGGTGGACGTGTACGATGACGAACCGGCCAACCGCCCCACCGGGGCCCAGTTGGCGGCCACGCACGATCTGATCGTCGCGTCGTCCACCATCACGTCGGCCAACGTGGCCGGGGAGTTCGCCAGCCTGCCCGTTCCGCTCCTCTACTGGGAGGGCGCCTTGAATCGCCCGGAGCGTGAGCCGCTGGCATCAAATGCCACGACGGTCGACGGCGTGACCTCGATCAACATTCTCAACAACACGCACCCGGTGACGCTCGGGCTGCCCGCGGGCACGGTGGCAGTGTTCAATCCGGCCGCACGGATGAGCGTCGCCCTGGGTCCGTACGGCAACGGCGTCAGTATCCTGGCCACGCGGGCCGGCGCGCCCGGTGAAGCGGCGATGATGGCGGCCGAGACAGGCGCCACCCTGCTCGGCGGTGCGCTGGCTCAAGCCCGCCGCGTGTTCCTGTTCATCGAGGACACCAGTTGGCTCTCCACGACCGAGGCGGGCAGGCAACTCTTCGACCAGGGCGTCCTGTGGGCGCTGGGACTGCCCACCGGCCTGGCCGCACCTGACTTCGATCGAGACCGCGATGTGGACCGGGTCGATTTCAACACGTTTGTCTCGTGCGTCACCGGTCCGGCCGTGGGTCCGCCGGTCTCCGGCTGTGAGGCCGCGGACTTCGATGCCGATCAGGACGTGGATCATGACGACTTCGGCCGTCTGCAGCGCTGCCTCGACGGCCCCGGCCTCATCGCCGACCCGGCGTGCGCGGACTGACCTGAACGAACGGCAGGTCCGATCCGGTGGCCTTCTTCGCCGATGGCCAGCGATGCCTCGCGCCCGTGTTGCCCGTCACGGGCTGCAGGGTGAAGGGATGCTCGAGCGGCTCGCGCAGTTCGTGAATGCGTTGAGATCCGCCTCCGCGTTGATTGTCCCGCTGGCATCGCTGTCGAGGCACTTGCAGTAGGCGGGATCCTGCGGAATCGGGCCGTCGGGCGAGTAACACCGCTGAAACACGGCGAAATCGTCCAGATCCACGTCGTTGTCGCCGTCAGTGTCGGCGGCCGTCAGATAGCAGCCGGGTACCAGGCGAAGATGATCAAAATGCGACGCGTGCAGGCTGCTCCCACCGGTCGTCGTGTTGTATTCGTACTCGATCGTGAGCAGCGGCGGGTTGGACGTGAAGACGTAGCCCGCCGGCACCAGGACGGCGGGGCTGTCCTGGAGCGGGTCGCCGATGAAGTAGTCGAGGCTCGCCGACGCGATCACCGGGCCCGCCTGCGTCCCATCCCGGAGCCGCAGGACGGCCTGATCGATGCTCTGTGACACCCGGTAGGCAATCCGCGCCTCTATCCCCTGGTGGACGGTCTGGCCGATGACGTTCGGGGCGGCGATCGTCTGGAAGACCGATGTCCGCGACGGGAAGCCGGTATTGCCGTTGAACTGGAAGGACGCGTAGTGCGTCCCATCTCCGCCACTGGGTGTCGTTCCCGTACATCCGGTCACGTAGATGTCGCCATCTCGCCGATAAGCGCCGCCCACGCCCGGGAGGGACGACATGTCGAGGCTCAGGTCCCAGTGCCGGGGTTCCGGCCCGTTGGCCTGACGAGGGGCGCCGCAGAAGCCGTTGGTGACCGACCCATCCCAGGCGTCTTCGAAACTGCCGTTGGTCAGCGTGGGCAGATAGACGACGACCGATCGCTTGAGCGGCACAAGCGCCGCATCGTTCAGCACCGCGTCCTCCGCGTTGGCGATGCGGTCGCAGGGATGCGAAAGGGACAGATCGTATGCGCCGCCCTCGGCGCCGCTGAGGTCAAACGTCAACTGCAAATCCTGAGCCGCCATGCTCAAACCTGCCGCGGAGATGGAGGTGGACACGCCATTGACGTGCCGCCGGACGATGCTGGCGGCGGTGATCGTGTCGAGGTTCGTCCCCATCAGCGTGATCACCTTCGCGGCATCCCCGGTCTGTCCCGCCGCGCCGCCCAGGCCGGTCACCCGCGCGACGGCGGTGGCGCCGCACGTCGGATCGAACCAGTGGAGCCGCAGGGCGAACTCGCGGTCGCCCTGGGCGTTCGGCGAGGTCGGCGAGCCCCCGTTGCCGCGCCAGGCGACACTGTCGGCCGCATTGCTGTTGAAGCTGGTGCGCTGAAGCCGCCACTGGCCCGAAACGGCCAGAGCCTTGCGCGTGATCGCCAGGAGATAAGTACCGCTGGCGGGCTGCGGGTCAAAGGTGAGTTCCGCCCATCCGTCGAAGCCACCCGGCAGCGTCACGTCGCCCGTGTCGGCGATGGGCGTCTGCCCGACCGTTGTGGCGAAATCGCCGCTCCACGTCCACAGCCGGAGCTGGAACGTGAACAGACCCGGGTCTGCGAGGTTCGGCTTGTTGGGGTCCACCGCGATATGCAGGGCCGCGCGGTCGAACACGGCGGTCGCGGGCAGGGCATTGGGCAACGACGCGGCATTCGAGGGATTGAACTGCTGCCCGGTCGTGTAGTTGTCGCCGCTGTCGACGTTCCCGAAGACCGAGTACGTGCCGACGCCGTCGTACAGGCCAGTGGTGGCCGCGAGGATCGCCGATGAGGGCACCGAAAGAACGCCCGTCAGAACGATGAGCCAGGTTTTGCGCGACATGAGAGACCTCTCAAAAACAAGTTGCCGAAACTGAGACGCTCAAGGCGTACAACCGATGTCGGCCGGGAGATCCGGGCCGCTGAAGCAGTTCAGGAAGATGTTCACATCCATGGGATCGACGTCGTTGTCGTCGTCCAGGAGCGCCTTCTCGCAGGACGCAGCGCTCTGTTCGATGCCCGGCCCGGTCAGGCACTGCTGGAACTTTCCGAAATCGGTCTGGTCGACGTCGCCGTCCACGTCGAAGTCAGGCTTGGCCGTCTTGACCTCCAGCAGCACCGTGAGCATCTGCGGCGAGTTCAACGCGCCTGGCGCCGCGACAGTGATGGCGGCCGGGTAGGAGCCCAGCGGCAGTGCCGACGTGTCGTACACGATCGTGATCTGGTCGCAGCCGCTGGCAAGACTGCCCTGCGTCGGTGAAACCGAGAGCCAGCCGGCGTCATCGCTGATCGAGTAATTGAGGGTGCCCACGCCGGCGTTGCACACGGTGAATGTGCCGTCGGGCGGGTCGGCGTGCAGTGCCGCGGCCACCTGGACCGGGCCGGTGGGCAGGCCGATGAGCGGGTTGTCCCCGGCCACCGCGCGGACCTCGACCTGATCGATGTAGAACATGAAGGACGGGTCGGCCACCGCCTGGCTCGCCCGCAGCCAGATGCTCGCCGCAGAGCCCGAGGTCGAGAACGTCCGCCACACGTGGCTGAAGATCTCGTGGACAGGGGCTTTACCGGCGATCTGGTCGGCGCCCCAGTCGATGGTCGGGGCGGCCGGGTCGGATGTCTGGCCGGTGCCATCCACCCCCAGATGGAACTTAAGTTGCGCCGGCTGGGCGCCGCGGAATTCGTACTTGATCCAGCACTTGAGCAGGTAGGTCTGTCCGGGCGTCAGTCCGCTGATCGCCTGGTTGATGCCGCCGTTGAACAGCCCGGCCGGCGTCAACTCCTGCGCCGTCCGCGGATGCACCTTCCCCGCACCCACCATCTGTGAATACAGGCCGTCCATCGCATCGGCGGGATGATCCATGTTCCAGTTGGCCACGTCGGGGATGATGGTTCCCTGTCCGACGATGTCCCAGCCCTCCCAGCCGCCGATGCACTGCGAACCGACCACGAAGTTGGTGTAGCCGCACCACCACCGGTTCGCGTTCATGTAATCGCCCATGGCCATGAGATCGGCGCCGATCGTGGCCGGTGAAAACGTGCCGTGCCAGGGCCCCCACGTCGAGCCTTCCGTCGCAATCACCGGCGGGAACCGCCATCCCCGCCGGTCATACATGTCCTTGAACTTGCGCGGACGTAGCGCAAAGCTGCACGAATAGTCGGGCTCGATCTGGTTGGTGACCATCAGATCGTTGGCCGGCCCGCCGTAGCAGTGCTGGCCCAGATAGTCGGCGACAGTCAGGAGGTCGCGGCACGCCGGGTCGTAGGTCTCGTCCACCATCCGCCAGATGTTGCCCGGTGAACCGGTGGAGAGGTTGAGTGAACAGGATTTCATACCCCAGAAGTGGAGCCGCTCGGCGAAGGCCTTCTCCATGGCCACGACCTGCTGCCAGGTGTCGCCCCAGTCGGGCTCGTTATTGCACTGCCACGCGTCGATTCGCGGCCACTGGAGTTGCCTGGTGTGCAATTGGTCGGCCAGCCATGCTCCCCAGTAGGTGGGGTCGGATTTCCACGTCTCCTGGTACGAGTCGATGTACGGCCGGCCGATGAAGATCGTGTTTTCGAGTTCGGGATATGTGCTCGCCAGATAGGCGGAATCGCCGTACGTTCCGCTGGCGCCCGTGAAAGGGTCGCCGCCGATCAGAAGGATGGTCTTGGACCTCATCGCCGCCAGATTGTCGGCACCGCCGCAACTGTACTGACCCGCGCCGACCTTTCCCACGCGCTGAGAACGCCGCCAGGTCCCGCTGCCTACCGTGGACCAGCCGTTCCACCCCTCCGCAATGCCCTGGCCGCTGTAAGCGCCCTCGAAGCTCGGGTTGGTGACCCAATTCGGCCCAACCGTGGAGGGAATCAACGTTTCAGGATCGACCGGGTCCGGCTCAGGGCCGGGGCGCGTGCCGGTCGGGATGGGACCACTGAACGTCACCTCATCGAACCAAGCCAATGCACCGTCACCGTGCTGGGGGAACTTCCGCGTCGCCTTGAGTGAGATGGTCATGACCGATAGCGCGGCCTTCGTGGTGACGCTGGCCGTCATCCACTGGTCCTTACTCCCGATGAGGAACGACCAGACCATGCCGGAACCGCTGAGATCGGCGTCGCCGAACGGGTTGAGCCCGATGCGTGCAACCAGGTCCTCGCCGCCGTAGGTCTCCTCGGTGAAGTGCAGGTAGACTTTGGCGGTCAAAGTGTAGGTGCCGCCGGGAACGACCCAGATCTGCTGATACAGGCCGGCGTCGGCGTCGTAGCCGTCGGGCTGCGGGAGATCGAGCTTCTGCGAGTAGGAGCCCGCGTAGGGACGATCGCCGCCCGCGAAGAACACCTGCCCCGGCAGAATCGACGCCTTGGATGGCGTCCACTGGTTGGCTGCGCCGCCGGTGAAACCGCCCTCCATCGACGTGTTGAAACAGACGCCGGCCCCTGCGCTGGCCGGTGGATAAGGCGTGGGCACCGGGCAGTTGTCATTGACACCAACAAAGGCAAGCACGGTGATCGGAGAGAGAGACCCCAGCACAGAAACCAACCGACAGAAATGAGCGCGGCGCATGTGTTGATCCCAAAGATGAAGCGCTTTTTCCGCGTTCTTTGAGTATACCAGCAGGTGGTGTCGGGAGCAAGACACTTTGCATCATGCCAGATCGCCGGGGTTTTCAAGACAATCGCGGGGGAAGGCCTGCCCCTGGTGGCCGGACGCGCCGGTACAGGTCACTGCGGCCGGCTTGTGCGAATAGGCTCACGCCGTCACGATGGGCACCATGACCGTCTCATTCCCATCGTCCATGGCCCGCGTGCTCATCCCGGTTGTGTTGATGGTCGGCGGCTGCGGCGCGGTCTCGCTCGTCTGTCCCGACGCACTCTACGAGACGAGCACCTCTGATCCGCAGGTGCGCCTGCCCCAGGACGAATCACCGCACTGCTTCGGCGGGACGGAGTGGTGGTACTACACCGGCCGTCTCGAGACGCAGGATCGGGCCGTCTTCGGCGTGGAGGCCGTGATCTTCCACATGCCGGCCCTGCCGTTCCTGCTGCTGGCCGACGTGTGGGTCGCCCATTATTCGATCCTGGATGAGTCGAGCGGAGCCTTCGTCTACGACCAGGTGCGGCTCATCGAGCCCGCGCCGTACCCTCCGCAGCCGCAGGAAGGATTCCAGCTCGACACCCCGATCGTGCACATGCGCGGCGGAGACGGGAGGGACGAACTGGCCTGCATGATGGGTGACGGCAGCTTCGAACTGCAACTTGCGCTGACCGACCAGCGGGGGCCGGTGCTCCACGGCGGAAACGGATACGTGCCGTACGGGGCAAACGGAAGATCCTTTTACTACTCACGGCCGCGGATGCGGGCGGAAGGGACGCTGGTCCGGGATGGCAGCGCCGTTGCGGTGGCCGGGGAGTTCTGGTTCGATCGGCAGTGGGGAATGGATCTGCGAAACCCCCGGCAGCCGTGGGACTGGCTGAGCATCCGGCTGGACGATGGCACCGACATCATGCTGTTCGTGTTCCCTGCGGGGGGCGAGCCCGTCGCGATGGGGACGTACGTTCCGGCCGGGGGGGAGCCCGTCTCGCTGGCCGCGGACGAATTCAAGATTGAACCCCTGTCCACCTGGCTCAGCCCGCACACGGGGATCGCGTATGACATCGCCTGGGAGGTGCGCATTCCCTCCGCGGGGCTGATTCTGGTCATCTCCGCGGTGCAGCCCGACCAGGAGCTCGACGCCCGCGCCAGCACGTTGAACCTCTATTGGGAGGGTCTGTGTACGGTCAGCGGCCAGCGCGGCACGCAGCCGGTGACGGGACACGCCTACGTCGAGCAGGCCAACGCCGGACTACCCGGCGGAGCATCGATCCCCTGAGCCGGCCGCTTCGCCCGCCGGTTGCATCAAGAGAAAGCACCACGGAGACACTGAGCACACGGAGAAGAGGGTTGTTGACAGCGGACCCACGAAATCGGGAAGTCATCTGGAGTGCAGGTCGTCATATCCTGGATTCCTCGTGAATTCCAGCGCTTTCTCTGTGTTCTCTGTGCCTCCGTGGTGGTTCATTATGCAACTCCGGAGTTTACTTCGCTGGCTTCTGTTCCAGCAGGTACGCCATCAGATCGTAGAACTGCCCGTCGGGCAGGTCGGTGGCGATATTGGTCGGCATGATCGACAGACTGGACTGCCGCCGATCGGTGATCTCATCTCGAGGGATGGTGACTGGCTGGCCCTGGCTGTCGGCAAGTGTCATCAGAGTATCGTCCTCGTGCTGCAGAATACCCACGTGCATCACGCCGTCGCGGGTCTCGATGATCGTGCTGCGGAACGCCTGGTCGACGTTGCGGCTGGGATCGAGCGTGTCCTCAAGGAGGCGATGCAACCCGCGCAGACCGATGCCATCGAGTTCGGGACCAACTTTTCCGCCCTTTCCGCCGATGCGATGGCACGCCGCACACGTCGCCTGGAAGACGGCCGCGCCGCGGCTCGCGTCTGCGTCGGCCGCCGCGAGGCCCGCTGCCCGCCGATCGATGAGCGCTGCCAGATCGGAGTCGAGGGAGATGACATTCGCGGTGAGCTCTTCGATGCGGCGCTCGACGCCGGGGAGTCTGGCATTGCGCAGCCGGTCGGCCACCGACCGTTCGGTGAGCAGCCGTCCGGAGGCCTTGCCCGCGGCGATCTCGTCGAGCAGGCGTTCGGCTCCCTCGCGGCTGGCGGCCAGGCCGGCCGCGATTTCCTCCGCCAGCCGGGCCGGCGCCGCCCGCAGCACGGAAATCAGCGCGTCGCGTGCGGCCGCCTCCTTCACGCGGCCCAGCAGCGTGGCGGCGTGGAGACGTAAGGGCATCGGCTCGGTCGCATTGCTGACAATGGCCGCAAACACGCTCACGTGCGCGGCGGCATCGATGTCCACAAGTGCGTCGCACGCCCCTTTGCGGATCGGCGTCGGTTCGACGCCCGTGGACGCGAGCTGCACCAGCCGCCGCTCGTGGCTGGCGAGCTTCAGGTTCCGCACGAGGGCGATGCCCGCCCGGCGGTCGCTCTCGAGCAGCCTCCCCGCGACCTGGTCGGCCCAGCGGCGAGTGGAGTCGAGGAGCTCGATGCCTCGCGCCTGTGTGCCGCTCCGCAGGCCCTCGATGGCCGCCGCTTCGAGCTTCAGATCGTTGCCGGCCGCCTGCTGGGCCTGCTCGACCGCCGCCGCCAGCCGCTCCCGGGGCACATGCTGCATGATCTGCTTGAGCGTCTGCTGCAGGGCGCCGGCCTCCCACGACCTCGCCGTCAGCCTGTCGAGCAGGAACGACGCGCTCTCGGCCGTCTGCACGCCCGGCGCCACGTCCAGCACCGCATCGGCCAGCCCCGCTGAGACGTCGCTTCGCCGCAGGGGCAACCAGCCTTCGGGCGCGCGCAACTGATCTCGCAGGGCGATGCGCAGGGCATGCCGCAGCAGCGGATCCTCGGCGGGCGCGTTCCGGATCGCTTCGGCCAGCGGCTCAATCTGATCGACCTGTGGGTGCGAGGCGAGGGCCTGGGCCGCCGCCTGCCGGACCGCGCCGTCCGCGTCGGTCAGACCGCCCATGGCGAGTTCGCGGTCCGCCGCGGTCCAGGTCGGGCGCGAGCCCACGATCCGGCATGCGTGCACGCGGCAGATCAGCGATGCATCCTCCGCGGCGCGGGCCAGCATGTCCTGGGGCAAGGCTTCCAGACGTTCGAGCACCCACAGGCCGTGCACGCGTTGCAGCACGGAATCGTCACCCGCACCACCCCGCTCGAGCGCCGCCTTCACCGCCGCCATCACTTGGGCGCCACCGCGGTCGACGAGTTCGTGCGTGGCCAGCATGCGTACAGTCAGGTTCGGATGTCCGAGATCGTCGATGAGTTCAGAAATGCTGGCTTGCGCCCAGTTCGACCGGGGCGGCTCCGCCGGCCGGCCCGCGTCGCCGCCCGTGTAGCGGATGCGCCAGATGCGCCCGCTCGTGCGGTCGCGGCCCGGATGATCCAGCCGCACTTCGTAGTGTCCGATGATGCGGTTGTAGAAATCGGCCACGTACAGCGCCCCGTCCGGACCGAGCTGGATGTCGACCGGGCGGAACCAGGGATCTCGCGACACCATGAACGCCTCGTCATGCACCGCGCGGTACGTCGAGCCGTGCCGTTCGAGCCGATCGCGGTCCAGGCGCGTAGTGATGACATTGCCGGTCAGGGCCATCTGCCGCCAGGCGGGCGGGAAATGGGTGTCTTCGTACACGCAGACGCCGGCGATGCCTGTGGAGCCGTGCTCATGCTCACAGATATCCGGCGTGAAGCCCAGGCCGTCATCCGGCTTGCCGAAGCTCGAGTAGTAGCCGCCCCACACCAGTTGCGTCAGCGGCCGGCTGTGACAATCGGCGGTGAACATGAAGCCCAGCGCGTTGAGACACAGCCCGAACGGATTGACCTGCCCGAAGGTCACGTGCTCGACGCGCGAGCCGTCGATGCGGAAGCGGAACGTGTTGCCCGACTGCATCCTGATCTCGTGGCCGTCTTTGCCCTTGATGGTGGACTTGTTCGAGAAGCCGTGGCAGGCATAGATCCAACCGTCGAAGCCGCGGGTCAGGCCGTTGATCATCCCGTGGGTGTCGCCGATCCCGAACGGCCCGTAGAGCACCTCGCGGCGGTCAGCGCGGTCGTCGCCGTCATCGTCGTAATAGCGATAGAGGTTGGGGGCACTGTAGACGATCGCTCCGTCGGGCAGAGGCAAGACGCCGATGGGGATGTTCAGTCTGTCGGCGAAGAGGGTAACCTTGTCGGCCCGGCCGTCGCCGTCGGAATCTTCGAGGATCTTGAGGGTGTCGCGGGCCTGGTCCTCGTCCTTTGCGGGCCAGGGATATTCGACACTGCTGGTCACCCACATCCGCCCGCGCCGATCGAACGCGAGATTCATCGGCTTGGCAATCCGCGGCTCGGCGGCGAAGAGATCGACCTCGAATCCCTCGGGCAGGACGAATCGCTGCCGTTCCAATTCCGGCGGAAGCGGATCGGTTCCGGCAACGCCGCCGCCTTCGGCGCCGTACTGCGTGGAGACCCCGACGCTGGCGTCCGTGCGGGGGTGTTCGGGCTTTTCGGAGACTCCGATCGCGTGGAGCCGCACGGTTGACCCCGCTTTCGCCCCGTCGACATCCAGGCGAAGTCCGCGAATCCGGCCTTTCCAGCGGGGTGTTGCCGAGAAGTCGAACCGGTAGATCGTCCGACGGCCGGAGTCGACCACCCCGACTCCCTTGACGCTGTCCGGCTCGTTGAAGGGGCCGGCGGGCTCGGTGGCAAAGTAGACCTGGAGCGAGCGGGCATTCTGCAGGTCCAGATCCACGTACAGGTACTTGTGCCGGTCGGCGTCGATGTCCAGGGAAGACAGGGTGATGACGGGGTCGGCCTGGTTGGTGGCTTCTCCCTCCCATGCCTCACCGGCCCGAACGGCCGTGTAACCGCTCGACTCTGCGACCAGCGCCGCCCCGCGCTGCGGCAGCCACTCGACCTGCGCCGATGCCGTGTGAACACACCCGCCCGCCGCCGCCACCGCCCACGCCCATGCGATGCGGCCACGCACGTTCGGGCCGGCGAAGCGAGCACGAACGCCCCCCACCCGCAGAAACGACGCCCAAGCCCGGTGAACCGTCTCGAACATCCCATCCACCCTCCGGCCACACCCGCGCGCGGAAGTGCCGCCTCACAGACTCGAGCCTGGAACCCGCTGACGAAGAGTCGATCTGCGGAAGATGTAACCGACGAGAAGCAAAGCGCTTCCGTCCGGGCTACACCGGCCCCCTGTCATGGTCCCGCCAGCCTGATCGAAAAGCAAGAGGATGGTTGTCCCGCGGCATTGAGTGTATGCAGAGCTCACCCCGACGTTGCAGAAGGTATCACTACAGCCTTGGAGAATGTTTGAGAAGCTCGATCACAGCCGCGCCCGTGAGGAAGCGGTCTGCGGGCACAGGGAAGAACCCCCTCCCTGACGGTCGGGGCTCTGCTGGTTTGACCGCATCTCGCACACGCTCTCAGCGCTTTCCATCGGCCGAGCCGCTGAGTTTGGCCCGCAGGCCGTGAGGGTTGAGTTCCTGGCCGTGGTTTTTCACAGCGATGCGCAGCGTGTTCGTGCCGTCCACGGCTCGGAGGGCACGGAGAAGAGCAGAAATGACGAATGACGAACCCAGAATGACAAATCAATGCCGAATGACCAAGCCCTGATGAGGCCCGCGCGGGCATTGGGGTGCTGAAACATCGGGCGTCCTTAGACAGTGGCATTCGGGAATTCGGATTCCGGGCTTCATTCGACATTCGGATTTCGTCATTCGGGTTTCATCTCCGTGCCCTCCGTGTCTGTGGTGTTATGCCCCCGATGCCGCGCAACGTTCCTCAGTAGTTGGTGAACGACCCGTCTTCGCGATGCCAGTGCGGCGGCTCGGTCATGTCGGCGGGGTGGCTGGCCGCCGCCTCGCGATTGAAGCGTACGCCCAGCCCCGGCGACGTCGGGACGGTGAGGTAACCGCCTTTGAGCTCGAACGCACACTCGAACACGTCGGGCAGCATCGCCTGCGGCGGCCAGAGCACCTCCTGCGGGCCGGCGTTGTCGCAGGCCAGGTCCAGATGGAGCGAGGCCGCCGTACAGACCGGCCCGAGCGGATTGTGCAGCAGCAGCTTGATCAGGTGCGTTTCGGCCATCGCGGCGATTTTGCGTCCCTCGGTGATGCCCCCGCAGATGCACAGGTCCGGCCGTACGTAATCGACCAGCTCTTCCTCGATTGCCAGGCGGAACTCCCACTTGTGGGCCCATTGCTCGCCCGCGGCCAATGGCACGCGCGACTGCCGGCGAATATGACGATAACCGGCGATGTGTTCGGACCGGATGGGGTCTTCGATGACATATACGCGCAGCGGCTCGCACTCGCGGCAGAACCAGACGGCCTCGGCCGGGCTGAGCCGCGCGTGCAGATCGACCATCAGTTCGAGCTTGTCGCCCACCGCCTCGCGGACGGCGTGCAGTTGGCGGATGGTCTGAATCGCGGCTTCCTCGGGCTTGAACAGTCCATCCACTGCGTTCGGTGAGACGCGGAAGTATTTGTAGCCCTCCGCGACGTAGCGCCGGGCCACGTCGGCCAGCTCCGAGAGGTCCGCGAACCGATCGCCTTCGCGGGTCGCGCCGGGCGTCTGTGCGGCTCGGTTTGACGGGACCTGCGGATGCTCGACGACCGAAGTGAGGTAACCAGGCTGGAAGAAGCATTCGATGCGATCACGGCATCGCCCGCCCAGCAACTCGTACACGGGCACACCGAGCGCCTGACCCTTGATGTCCCAGAGTGCAATATCAATGGCCGAGATGGCCGAGCCGATGAGGCGGTCGGCCGGGTAGAATCCGCCGCGGAACATCCGCTGCCAGAGATACTCGATGCGCATCGGGTCCTGCCCGACGAGCCAGGCCCGCAGGTGATCGACCGCGCCGACGATTCCCTTCCAGCGTCGTTGCAGCCCGGCCTCGCCTACGCCGGTCATTCCCTCGTCGGTCTCCACCAGCACGACGACCAGCGTTCGGCCCGGACTCTGCAGCGGGTAAACCGTGATATCGCGGATCTTCATACCTGTGGTACCTCGCTTCCGGCTCTCAACCGGAGTGCGCCGCTGCTGTAGATTTCGGCGTTGACGAGATGCTCGGGCCGCCGGCCGGCAAGGACGCGCACCGCGTTGTCGATGGCCAGGCGGAACACCGCATGCACGCCCTCGATCGCGCGATTGCCGTGGTGCGGGGCAAAAATCACGTTGGGCAGACCCGCCAGCGGCTGCGTGACGGCGGTCGGCGGATCGTCGAGGGCCGCGCCGGCAATCCTCCTGCTCTCGATGGCCCGGACGAGTGCCGACTCGTCAATGAGCTCCTGGCGGGCGGTGTTGATCAGGAACGCCGAGGGCTTCATCCGCTCGAGCTGCGCGGCGCCGATCATGCCGCAGGTGGTCCCGTCCAGGCGCACGTGCAGCGACACGAAGTCGCTCTCACGCAGGAGCGTCTCGATCTCAACTACCTCGATGCCATGCCGCCGTACGAATGCCTCGTCGGGGTGCGGCTCGGCGGCCAGCACGCGCATATCGAAGCCGTCCGCCCGGCGGGCTACCGCCTGACCGATCCGGCCCAGGCCCACGATGCCCAGGGTCTTGCCCCACACCGACACGCCCATTCCACGTCCGTGCTGGCCGGCGGCGACACGCCGATCGAACCAGGGGATCTGCCGCGCCAACGCGAGCATGAAGCCCAGGGCGAGGTCGGCGACCACTTCGACGCCTTCGCGGGCCGGCGCCATGGTGACGACGATGCCGCATCGCGTCGCAGCATCCACGTCCAGCCAGTCGTAGCCGCTCGCGGCGATGGAGATCACCTTCAGGCGCGGGTGCGCGGCCATCTGCTCCGCCGAAGGCAGGTTGCGGATGGAGGCCGGAAGGATGAGCGCATCGGCGTCACGCATCGCCGCATCGGCGCGGGCGGGCGTGAGCAACATGAAGTCACGCGAAGCAACCCAGTCCAGACCCGTCGCGTCGAGGCAGGCCGTATGCGCGTCGAGCACCTCGAGGCACGTCGGATTGAGGATGACCAGCCTGGGCTTCGTTTTCATACGTTTTTTACCACCGCCGGTCGCGTTCAATGTCTAATGACTGAATGGACCATAGACCCCGTTAGACATTGGGTCATTCAGTCATTCATTAGACATTGGGACTTAGTCATTAGTCATTCACCGCCCCTGCCACCACCTGCGTCTCGCAGAACTCCACGAGGCCCTCGAGTCCGCCCTCGCGGCCGTAGCCCGAATGCTTCATACCTCCAAAAGGTGCTTCGGGCGTCGGGCCGGTTCCGGTGTTCAGGCCGACGTGGCCGAACTGAAGCCGCTCGATCACCCGCCGGGCCCGCCCGGCATCGCGCGTGTAGACGTACGCCGCCAGGCCGAAGGGCGTGCCGTTGGCCGCCTGGACCGCCGCCGGTTCGTCGTCGAACTCGCTGACCGCGACGATCGGCCCGAACGTCTCTTCCCGGCACACGAGCATATCGCACGTGACGCCGGTCAGCAGCGTCGGCGGGTAGAACGCGCCCCAGTCCTCCCGCGGACGAGGGGGGTCGGCGCCGACGATGCGCCGCGCCCCGCGCCGCAGTGCGTCGGCCACGTGGGCGGCCACCTTGTCGAAGCCCGCCCGGTCGATGAGCGGGCCGATGTCGGTGGCCGGATCCATCCCGTCGCCGACGCGCAGCGCCTGAACGCCCTGCGCCGCCCGCGCGATGAACGGCTCGATGATCGAGCGCTGCACATACAGGCGGTTCGCGCAGACGCAGGTCTGACCGCCGGCGCGAAACTTGTTGGCGATCAGGCCCGAGACCGCCGCCTCGATGTCTGCATCCTCGAAAACGATGAACGGGGCGTTGCCGCCCAGCTCCATCGCCAGCCGCTTGATGTGCGGGGCTGCCTGCCCGGCGATGAAGCGGCCGAACTCGGTGGAGCCGGTGAATCTGATGATTCGGACCGCGGGATGCGTAC
>CAZQEN010000182.1:0-14814 GCA_964591605.1 uncultured Planctomycetales bacterium | reverse complement strand
GATGCGGTAGACCTCCCCGCTGGCGATGTACGCGATGTACAGATTGCCCACCGCATCCTCGCCGAACGATACCGGAAACTGGGCTAGACCCACGTTGACCGTCAGCAGCGAATCGATATTCGCCACTGTCCCGAACGGGTTGACCGGGTCGAACGTCCAGTAGTTGTCGTCCGCGGTGCTGGCAGTGTTCCGCGAGTCGCAGAGGAAATACTTGCCCTGCAGCGCCGGGTCCGGCCCGCGGTAGATGTACCCGCCCGTGACCACGGTGCCGCCGAACTGATCCAGGTCCCGGTTGTAGTCGTACACCGGGTCGGTGCAACCCGTGCAGGGGCCGCCGACCGTGGGGGTTGCGATCAATCCTTCACGCAGGCGCCAGCCGTAGTTCTCGCCGCCCGGGCTCGAGGCCGGCTGAAAGTCGATCTCCTCGCGGGCGCCCTGGCCCACGTCCCCGATCCACAGATCGCCGGTCTGGCGGTCAAAGCTCGCCCGGAACGGATTGCGCAGACCGTACGCCCAGATTTCATCGTCGCCCGTCACGTCCACAAACGGATTCGTCGGCGGGATCGCGTAGTTCTTCGTGGCGTCACCCGGAAAGTCGTCGCCGTTCACGTCGATGCGGAGCATCTTGCCCAGCAGATTATCGGTGATGTCCTGCGCGTTCCCGGTGCCGGAGGTGTGCCCGGTGCCGCTGTCGTTGCTCCCTCCGCCGTCGCCGATGGCAATGTAGAGGTATCCATCCGGGCCAAAGCCGATCCACCCGCCGTTGTGGTTCGCCTGCGGCTGCCCGAGGCTGAGGATTTCGCGCAGCGAGCCCGCGTTGGCCAGGTTGGCATCCGCAGAGACCTCAAACTCCCGGATGCGCGTCGTCAAGGCGAAGCCGCCGGTGCCGCTTGTGGTCAGATGGACGTAGAACTTGCCGTACCCCGGCATGCCGGCGTGGCAGTAGTTGGGGTGAAACGCGAGGCCCAGAAATCCGCCCTCACCGCTGGTGTTCACGCCTGACAAGGACAGGAACGGCGTGGCCAGAAGCGTCCCCGTGGCCAAGTCGAGGATCCGGATCCCCCCGCCGCGCTCCGCGATGAACAGGCGGTCCGTGTCGCCGGGAGCGTGCGTGACGAAGATCGGCGCGCTCAGGCCGCTCGCCACCCGCTCCAGACCGAGGATCTGCCCGGAAGCCGCATGACCGGCCACAAGCAGCATCAGCGCGCCGACCGCCGTAAACGTACTGCAACGACGCATGGCGTTCCTCCCGCCTTTCCCCGCGCGCGACCCTGTTGAAATCTGGCTGTCGTATCCGCAGGTGTGCCCGCATTGACACACCCGCACGTGTGGCGCCCTGGAACCCGGTTGGCTGACTCCGCAGGTGTGCCCGCAACGTCCTAATCCTATCCCCTGCCCGGACGATTTCAATGCGATTGCAGATGTGTGAGTCAGAATCTGATGAGCCCGCCTGAGGGTAGGTCCTGTCTGCCGGACAGGACCTCGGCCGGCTCCGGACGGGACCTCGGCCGGCAAGATACACGGCAATCGGAGGTCCGGCCCGGCAGGCCGGACCTACTGACCGGCCCCCGCGTCCCCTCTCGGCGCCCTCATCCGCAGGAATGTCTCACGTCTCACATCACGGCGGATTCGCCGGGCCCTGCGATTCGAAATCCGCCGGCCCAAAGACGCTCGACGTCATCGGCCGCGTGCCGTTCTGAAAGCACCTGGCAATGAGTGCCTCGACTTCCTGCAGCGGCGGACCGCTCAGCTTCGCAGAAAAGACGATCCCGCAACTGCGCTCTGGAACCGCGATGCGATAACCCTCGGGGAACACGGCCGCCAGCTCATCCGTCAGCAGGACGCGCGACGGCCCCAGCCCGTCCGCGTGCATGAGCGCCACGAACTGCATCCCCTCCCCGCTGCGCCGCTCATGCGACCACGCCGGATCGGTGGACGCGCGCAGATTCTCGATCGCCCGGCGGCGAAAATCGATCCCGCGGCTGTGCAGATACTCCACGTGCTGCCGATTCAGATACACCATCGTCTGATGCGGCTGCATGTAGGCCCACGTCAGACACAGCTCGTTCGTGGAGAACCGATCGATCGGCCCCGGCCAGTCTCCCGCCTCCAGAAACGAGCCCGGGCAGATCACGGGCAGCAGGCTCTCGATCGCCAGCGCCTCGGGCGGCAGCTCCACGCTCTCGCGAAGCTGCTCGATCTGCGCTCGGGCATCCCGGCGCCCCTTCATCCAGCGAAAGAAAGCCATGCTTCTGAACCTGTCAACCCGCCGTCAGTTTTCGGAGGATGTGGCGGGCGAGCCGCTCGTTGATCTCGCGGTGCCGCGGCACCGGTTGGGAGACGTTTGTACGCAGGTGGTGATACCAGTCGTGCTTGCCGCCGTGGCGTACCAGAATGCAGCCGCTCTTCTCAATCTCCCGGATCCGATCGACGCGTTTCATGGCACTGGCAACTCAGCGAGATGACGCACGCCGGGAATCTGCCCGCTCGTCAGGTCGTTGTAGAGATCCTTCAGGTTCTCCTGAAGCTCCTCCAGCGTCTCGCCCTGCGTCAGGTAGTCGGGGAATTCCTCCAGATGGCCCAGCCACATCTCGCCATCCTGCCAGTAAAAATACCGGATCGGATTCATACCCATCATGTGATCCAGGTACGTTCGTCCCTTCAAAACCAGGTCCTTCCCGCTCGAAGGCGGCTGAGGGTAACCGACGTAGATCCAAACAGTTACGCCACCACCATCTCCTGACTCGCCACATCGAACGTGACGCGCTTGCCTGTATGGTAGGCCACAATCGCCATCGACACCGCCACCGAATGCGTGTAGCCCGCCTCAATGTCGGCGTTGGGCGCCTTCCGCGTGCGCAGGCACTCGAGCCAGTTGAGCATGTGCGGCACGTCGGGGAGTTTGGGGATGTCCTTCTCTTCGAGCTTGCGCGAGCCGGGGCTCTTGTGCTCGTCGGGAGCGCCCTCGCCGGTGATCTTGCCGGTGCGCAGGTTCATGCTGCCCCAATTGGAGTGATAAAACTCGGCCGAGTCGGCATGTCCGTTGAACTGGCGGCTGTGCCAGGTCACCTGGAAGCCCGAAGGGTATTCGAAGACGGCCGTGAAGATGTCCGGGTTACGCCGCCCGTCCTTCCACCCGTAAATGCCTCCGCTGGCCACGCAGCTTTTCGGATACGGGTCGCCGGTGATCATCGCAACCGTGTCGATCTGGTGACTCATCCACTGATCGGGCAGGCCGCAACTGTACGGCCAGAACAGGCGGAACTCGAGATACTTGCGCGGGTCGAACGGCTCTTCGGGCCGGTTGAGACGGTAACGTTTCCACGCGTCGCCCACGTCGAACCGCCCCTCGCTGATGTCCTTGGCCAGAAGCGCCACGTCCTCCTCGCGCCGCCACCGCTTCGACTGGTTCACGTTCCAGAACATCTCGACGGCCAGCACCTTCCCGAACGCCCCCGAGCGCACATACTCGGCCGCCCCGCGATAGACGCCCTCGCTGCGCATGCCGGTGCCGATCTGCACGATCCGATCCGACGCCTTCACCACCTTCCGAACCAGCTTGGCGTCTTCGATCACGTCGGCCAGCGGCTTTTCGACGTACACATCCTTGCCCTGCTCGACGGCCTCCGCGCAGTGGCGGGCGTGGGCGAAGTCGGGCGTGCCGATGACGACCGCGTCGATGTTTTTCGCGGCGTAGAGCTCGTCGGTGTTGCGGTACGTGGCGACCTCCCAGCCGGCCCGCCGCTTGAGCTTGCCGGCGGCGATCTCGCAGCGCCGCGGCCACAGGTCGCACACCGCCACGATCTCGCAGTTGGCCTGCTCGCGGAACTCCGCGACCTCGGACATCAGCGAACTCGCCCGGTCCCCCGGCCCCAGCACGGCGATGCGGATCCGTTCATTGGCCCCGTACACGCGCTTTGCCTCGGCCGCCGTCGCCGCCCGCGGACGCATCCCCGCCCCCGCGCCCGCGATCGCCGCCGCCGTTGCCGTGACATTCTTGACGAATTCCCGCCGAGTGGTGTGCGCTGGCATATGACGTGTTCTCCCGAAAACCTCGAACCACCATTTACCTTCCAAAGAACGAGCGTATCGTGCCCGCTATGCTGGTCCCCGCCAGCCGCGACAGCTCGCCCGCATCGACCCACGTTCCATAACACACGGTGCAACTGTCCAGAATCGTCCCCGGCCGGTGGAGGCTGTTGAGCTTGATCAATGGCGAGCCTTTGCACACGGGGCAGCTCAGCCGCTCGCCCGCCGCGGTGCTTGCCGCGAACTTCGAATCGTCGGCCAGCAGCTCCGACGGCCGCAGATTCAGCAGCTTCTCGAGCTCCAGCGCATCCAGCCACATGCCCTGGCATTTCGGGCACCGGTCGATCGTCACTTCGTCAATCTTCTGCTGCGTCAATGCCGTGCCGGCGCACCTGGGGCAGTTCATGGATGACCTCCTTCGACAGTGATGCAGTGTAAGCTGTCCGCCGGAGGCTGCAATGACCATTCCCGGCAATTCGTCCCCCCGCCCGCGCCGGTCCCGCTGGCCGGCCCGGGCCTGAAAGGGCCACCCGCCGGACCGGGCCGATGGCCGCCGCTCCCGTTATCCTGACCTGCCTGCTCGACACCTTTGGAGCAATGGAGCGTCTAAAAAGACAGGAGGCACTATGAACGACGATGTTTCGACTGCTGCCACCGACCACTCCCTGCTGCGGATGCTGGGCGACGGCACCGCGGGCGCGCCGACGCGGCTGATGATCTCGCTGGCCGCCGGAGCCTTCCTGGCCGGCGTCGCGTGCATCGTATCCTACATTCTGGGTTACTGGTTCCCGCTGGCGTACCGGACCCCCGTTTCGAGCTTCGGTCGGACCACTTCGTACGTCAGTGATGAGGTGGCGGCCGTCAGTTTCCTGCTCGTCGGATTCATTTACCTCGGCGTACTCTACTGGATCTGGAGCCGTCACCGCCGCATGCGCGTGATCTGGATCGGCGCCAGTCTCACCTTCGGTATCACGCTGGTGGCGATTCTCGTCTGCGTCGTGGTCACCGCCTGGTTCGGAGGCGACGAGGAGTTTCTGGTCTCGGGCATCCTGCTGGGCGCGGGAGGTGTGATCGTTGCCGTCTGGACCCACCTCTATCACCGCCACATCAGCGGGCGCGCCCTCTACGACGAGACCGGCACGCTCGCCCTGCGCTGTCCGGCCTGCAACTACAGCATGGTCGGCCTGAAGGAGTCCCGCTGCCCCGAATGCGGCCGGGAATACACTCTCGACGAGCTCCTGGCCCGCCAGGATTTCGAAGTCCTGCGCCTTCGCAGCGAGCTCTGTCGCGAAAAGAACCCGTCGTGAGCACCGCTGAAGGGTCTGGCCATTCTTCCGCGATACGGGTGAAGAGGAGCTCCGATCCTCGCCCGGCAGGGCATACCATGGCTGCCAGGGACTTTAGTCCCTGGAAAGGAAGCGAGTTTGACCCGCCCTCGACGTGACCGGTAAGCTGTGGGGCCGCCACGCATCTGGGCGTGGCGAATTCCGTATCCGGCACGAGAGGCGAAACGCAGCAGCACAACGCGCACACGTGAAACCAACCCCTGTCCTCCGTTCTTGCGCAGCGCACTCCCTGAGCGGCCCCATGATCCAAGGAGATGATCGGTGAACAAACCCGCAGCCAAACCCGCGAATCCCAACTTCAGCTCCGGCCCGACCGCCAAGCGCCCCGGCTGGTCGACCAGCGCCCTTTCCAACGCGTTTCTCGGCCGCTCCCACCGCTCCAAGAACGGCAAGGCCCGCCTCAAACTCTCCATCGACCTGAGCAGGCAGCTCGCCGGCATGCCGCAGGACTACCTGCTCGGCATCCTGCCCGCCAGCGACACCGGCGCGTTCGAGGCGGCCATGTGGAGTCTGCTGGGCGCCCGGCCGGTCACCGTGATGGCCTGGGAGAGCTTCGGCGAGGGCTGGGTCACCGACATCACCAAACAACTCAGGCTCGACGCAAAGGTGATGCGGGCGGACTACGGCCAGATCACCGATCTCCAGGCCGTCGACTGGAACACCGACGTCGTCTTCACCTGGAACGGCACCACCAGCGGCGTCAAAATGCCCGACAACCACCCGATCCCCGCCGACCGACAGGGTCTGACCCTCTGCGACGCGACCAGCGCCGTCTACGCCATGCCCATCCCCTGGGATCGGCTCGACGTGGTCACCTGGTCGTGGCAGAAGTGCCTCGGCGGCGAAGCCGCGCACGGCATGCTCGCTCTCTCGCCGCGGGCCGTGCAGCGCCTCGAAACCTACAAACCCGCCTGGCCGCTGCCCAAGCTGTTCCGCATGACCAAGGCCGGCAAGCTCAGCGCGGGGATCTTCGAGGGCGACACCATCAACACCCCGTCCATGCTCTGCGTCGAGGACTGGATCGACACCCTGAATTGGGGCAAATCATTCAGTTACGCCGGCAAGACCGGCCTCGAAGCCCTCTTCGCCCGCAGCCAGGCCAACCTCCAGGCAGTGGCCGATTTCGTCGCCCGCCAGGACGGCATCGCGTTCCTGGCCGAGCGCCCCGAAATCCGCAGCTCCACTTCGATCTGCCTGAAGGTCACCGCCCCGTGGTTCACCGCCCTGGCCGACGATGCCCGGCAGGCGTTCATCAAGAAAGTCGCCGCCGCCCTCGAAGCCGAAAAGGCGGTCTACGACGTCGCCGGTTATCGGGAAGCACCCCCAGGCTTCCGCCTCTGGGGCGGCCCCACCGTCGACCCGGCCGACATGAAACTCGCCTGCGAATGGCTCGCCTGGGCGTTCCAGGCCAGCAAGCCTTGAATCGCAGCTTGCCGGTGATGTGCTCTTCACCGTCGGTTCCTCGTCACAGACCCTTTGGGTGTGACGCCGGCGTCTCGCCGGTGCGGGGGTCCCCGCCGCTGACGATGGCGGACTATAATACGTCCATGACAACACAGGGATTCCAACGACTGCGGGCTGCCCGGCCGTTTGAGCCGTTCCGGATCCTCGTCGCCGACGGCCGGCGCTATGACGTGCGCCATCCGGAGAACTTCATGATGACCGGGAACGGCCGTCTTGTCGCGATTGCCATGCCCGATCACTTTGTGACACTCGATCTCCTCCTTATCACGGGCATTGAGCGGCCCATTCCGTCCCGACGCAACGGAACGCGCGGGCGGACCACCTGAGTTGCCCTCCGCTCAGGGGTATCAACACTGCCGAGCGCTCCCGCCTCGATGAATGCGGGCCCAGGGTCCGGACGTCTCAATCCCCACAACTCGCCGGCACACCCGGCTCAACTCCAAAACCCAGACACCGCTGAACACGGGCGAAGTCGTTGAGGTCGAGCACCCCGTTGCGATCCAGGTCCGCCTGAATCCTCCCGTCGCAGCCGCGCGGCACGTTGCATCCGGCCGGCAGACTCCCCGCCGGGTAGGGGAGCGGATGCCGCGGATCGGCCATGCACGCCAGGAACACGTCAAAATCGTCCGCTTCCGCCAGCCCGGCATCGACGCGGCCGTCGAAGTTCAGATCGGCCGCGACGCCCGTCCCCCCGGGCGCAGCCGCGTGCGGGGCGGGAACCTCCGGCAGGAAGTCGCCGGCATTCCAGTTCGAATCGGTGCACACCGGCGATCGCCGCAGGCAGTTGGCGGTCCCCGGCGAGGTCGCCGCTCCGCTCCCTTCGAAGCAGGTCGTCGACGAACCGTAGCCCACGAAGTCCACCAGGAAGCAGTCGCCGCTGCTGACCGGGCACTCGCTGCCGGGGATGGCGATCGTCGATGCATACAGCGCGACGCGTCCACTTGTGGCACTCAGGGCGATCGAACCCCTCGCACTCGCAGGTGGAAGCGTCCGCTGGGCCGTGCCCGCTCCTCCCGAAGCTTCCCGGATCAGGTAGTATTGCCCCGGCAGCAGCGTGAAGTCGCCCAGGCTCGTCGTCTGCCACGCTCCCGCAGGCGATGCATACTGGACCGACCAGCCGCTCAGATCGACCGGCCCCGTCCCGCGGTTGAACAGCTCGATGTAATCCGCATCGTAGACCGCGCATCCCGCCCCCGTGCATCCCGCCCCCGCGTAGATCTGGCTGATCACCACCTGCCGGTCCGCCGCGGTCGCCCCCCCGAGGGCCAGGTTCACATGCGTCGACTCGACCGGATTGTCCGGATCGCACGTCCCCGTGATGCGAACGAAGTAGGGGCTCGCCTCAGCCTGCGCTGCCCCCAGGTTGCTCAGCGTCAGGGTCGCCTCCGTCGCTCCAGAGACGTCCGCCCCGTTCGAGAGCGGCCCTGCCTGGCTGTACCACTGGTAACTCAGGCCCGTGCCGCTGGCCACCACGCTCACGCTCGCGGACTTCCCGGCGCACGCGAGAACATCCGACGGCTGCGTCACGATGGCCGCCGCTCCGCTGATCACGCTGAACATGATGCTGAGCGAGCCCGTGCGGCCCTGGGCATCGGTGATCGTGGCCGGCAGCGTGACGGCGCCGATGGCCTGGCTGCATGACAGCGTTCGAGCCAGCATAAAGACGTTGCCGCCGATGTGGGCAAAAACCTCGTTGGCGACTCCGCCGATGGCGGTCGTATCGGCCTGGACGGCCAACCCCGTGCTCGGCGGGTTGGCGGCCGGCGTGACCATCACCGTGATCGTCACGCTGCTGCCCTGCGGCGCCGGGTTGGGGCTGACGGCCGCACTCCCCGACGGATGGTCCGGCGGCGTGCAGACGTGCAGAGGCGATGACGTATTCCGCGGCGCAGCGGCGATCGCCTCGAAATCCGCCCCGTTCACGTTGCTGTCAGCGCAGCCCGCGTTCTTGCGGGTGGCCGAGGTGACCGTCCCCGGTGCCGGGGCGTTGCTGCCCCCTTCGTTGCAGCTCGCCGTGGCCCCGTAGCCGACCAGATCGGCGATGTCCAGGCTGCTCGGGCAGCTTCCGCTCAGCGCCGTCGTCGTCTTGACCACCGCCACCTTCCCGGCGGTGGCGGCCATCGAGATGCTGCCGCTGGCGTCCGGCGTCGGCAGCGGATTCGTCCCGTTGGGGCCCGACGCCTCGGCCACCAGGAAATACTGGCCCGCCGCCAGCGTCACCGCGGGCAGGCTCGTCACCTGCCAGTTGCTGCTCGTCGCCGCAGCGTACTGGACCGACCACCCGCCCAGGTTCACCGGGTTCTGGCCCGCGTTGAGAATCTCGATGAAATCGTTCTGATAGGTCGAACAGTTCAGCGTCCCGCAGCCCGCCCCGCCGTACACCTGGCTGACGACAACCTGCTGCGCCCTCGCCCGCTCCGCGCAGACCGCCGCCACCAGCAAGCACCCCCCGACAGCACGCACGCCGTCGCCTGACCCTCGCATCGCCCGCCGTTCCTCATGAAATGGCTCTCTGGGAGTGTATCCGGAGGGTCCATCCTGTCAATCCGCGCTTGCCGCGTCCACGGGGAACTGCAGCTTGAGGATGACTCTGCAGCCCGATGCTGCGCCGTGTGAAGGACGGAATCTGGATGCCTTGGTGGGAACGCAGAGAGCTTGGCACTGTCGAACAGGGTGGCATGGGCAGCGTACTCGCTGCCCGTGCTTCATGCACGCGGGCAATGAGTTCATTGCCCATGCCACCCCGGGTAAGTCTCTCTGCGCTCCTGCTTTGCACACGCCCTTCTCACGCTTTCGAGATTACCTTCATCGCCGCCGCCGTACCAGCCCCGAGCTCGAACGCGTGCCCCATCCTGCTCAGCACCAGCTCGATCGCTCCGATCGCCCCGAGCGTATCGACCTCATCGACGTACCCCATGTGATTGAGCCGGATCACGCGGCCCTTGAGCTGGTCCTGGCCGCCCGCGGCGACGATGCCGTACTCGGCGCGGAGCCGCCGGCGGAACGCCGCCTCCTCGAAGCCCTCGGGCAGCAGCAGGGCGGTCAGCGAATCCGACGGGTCCTTCGCGAACGGCGTCAATCCGATCGCCGCGCCGGCCGCCCGTGTCGCCTGGGCGAGCCGCGCCGTACGCTTCCAGATGTTCTCGATGCCCTCCGCCTTGATGAGTTGCACCGCCCGCCGCAGCCCCATCATCAGCGTGATCGCCGGCGTGTACGGCGAATCGCCGTCGGCCAGGCCGTTGCGGTACGCCTTCAGGCACGTGTAGAGGCTGGGCGAGGCGAACGAGTCGATCCGCTGCCACGCGCGATCCGACACGGCCACCATCGCCAGCCCTGGCGGGCACATCATCGCCTTCTGCGAGCCGGTCACGATCACGTCAACGCCCCATTCGTCCATCCGCACGGGCAGCGCCCCGACGCTCGTGATCCCGTCCACCACCAGCATGCAGTCGCGCCTGCGGGTGACAGAGGCGATGCCCTCCACGTCGCTGACCGCCGCCGTGCTCGTCTCGCTGTGCACGACGATGACGGTGTTGATCTTCGGATCGCGCTCCAGATGATCAGCCACGAGCCGGGCCCCGGCCCCGTGGCCCCACTCGACTCTCGCCTCCGTGTGATCGATCCCGAACGATTGGCACACTTTCACCCAGCGCTCGCCAAACTTGCCGCCGTTGAGCACGAGCGCCTTCCCGCCCGGACTGCCGACCGCGACGATCGCCGCTTCCATGCCGGCCGTCCCGCTCCCGGTGATCGTCAGGCACGTGCCCCGCGTTTGAAACACATACTGCAGGCCGTCGGTGATTTCCTTGAGGATCTGCCGGTGCCGGGCCGTCCGGTGATGATCCATCGGCCCGGCCATCTCGGCCGTCACCTCCGGCGGCACCATCGTCGGACCGGGCGTCATCAGTCGAATCTTCTGCATGGCGGTCCCTCTCCATTGTCAGGCGTGGCTTGGGGGTCGAATGCGTAGATGATACCTGCCGTGCTCTGTTGCGCCGCCTGCGCTGGCGAGCGCGCCTCGGACAGAAGCCCGAATGTCGAAGATCCGCCCTGACGGGACGAATCAAGCCCGAAACCCAGAATGTCTAATGTCTGAATCCCAATGTCTAATGAAGCCCCAATGTTTCATGAAAGAACGTCCTGTGAGGCATTCAGGCATTGGGGCATCAGTCATTCTTTAGACATTCAGTCCTTCAGACATTACGCATTCAAACGCGTGATTTTCCGCGGCGACGTCATGGTGCACGCTGCGGTCCGACCCACCTCACCTCCGGGATCGCCTTCCCCGCCGCGTCGCACACGCGCAGGAAGTACCCCCACTGAGCGCCGCCTGCGTCGCCGCACTTGAGCAGGATCTGCGAACGGCCGGCCGGCAGCTTCACGACGATGGCGTCGTCGTCCGGACAGGCTGGCCGCGGCTGGGCAAAGGAGAAGATCTGCGTCCCGTTGACCCACACCGCGCCGAAATCGTTCGTGCCGACGCGCACGTCCACCTCACGCTCGGTGTCCAGCTCGACCCACGCCGCGGCATACGCCGCCGGCGTACCCTCCTTGCCCAGCAGCGCCTTGAGATCGACGTAGCCGCTCGAGTCCGGCCTGGCTTCGCGCCACGGTATCCCCGAGGGCTGCGTGGCGCCGGCCGCGGACGCGGCGATCTCGCGCTCCAGGTTCCGGCTCGATTCCGGCCCCATCGGCTGGTCGAAACGCTCCGGATGCGCAGGGAAGGGGCCCGCCACCCACCAGCGCGGAGCATACCCCGGATACGGCGGGATCGACCGCCCCTCACGCACCGTCGTCGCAGCGCCCGCGAACTGTGGATCGTCGAGCGTCAGCCGCTGGAGCATGACCTGCAGGTACTCATCGAGGTTCGCCACTGTGGGCAGCAGGTCGCTCTCGCTCCCGCGGTAGCGCTGTGCCTCCTGCGGCGACATCTGCCAGAGCACCTGGCCGTGGCAGTAGATCCACACGTACGAGCGGCTCAGCAGCCGGGCGGCCGCCATCGCCCGCCGGAACTCTGCGGGCGAATAATTCTCGCTCTTGTCCGCACTCGATCCGACGAGCTTGCCCTGGAACTTCTCCACTTTCCCCGTATAGCCGAGCAGTTTGCCGCTCTCGTCGTACACCTCGCGGTAATACCCCAGCGGCCACATGCCCACCGCGATCGAGCCGCGCCGCTGCCAGTACTCGAGGGCTTTCTCACCGCCGAAGCGCTCCAGGGCCTGGGCGATGCCCCGGTTCGTGCGGCTCACCGAGTGCAGCATGCTCCGCGGCCGGGTCTGCAGATACGTCTCCTCGGTGCAGAGGTGAAAGCCCCCAACGGCGTCGCGCTGGGCAAACGCCCGCACCATCCCGGCGAAAAGCTGGTTCGCAAGCCATTCGTTCACCGTCGCGATCTCCGGCAGCACCCAGAAGACCATGTCGGGGAACTCCGACAGCATGGCTGATGCGAGCTCATGTCCCCGCCGGGCGGCCTGGGCCGCCAGCCGCTCGCGCGGGTAGCCCTCCGCGGCGTACGCGGGATACGTGAGCTTGTACTGCTCGGCGACGTATTCGGCGTCGAGGGCAATGCCCGCAAAGCCGGCGTCGCGGGCGAAGATCGCACCCTGGCGGAAGTTCTCGCACAGGCCCGCCCAGCCCGCGTCGTCGAACCAGTCGGGAAGCGGCTTCGAGAAGTGCACTTTGACGCTGTTGTGGCGGATGCCGGCCTCGCGGCAGCGTTCGTTCATGCGCCGGCACAACTGGAACAGCGGATTGGCCTCGCCCACGACGCGCCCGGCCGGGGCGCCCGGCGTATGGTGCGTCGGCTGCTGCCACACGTCGCTCTCCCAGCCGACCATGACGTGGCCCATCATGATCCCGCCCACGCCACTCCGCGCGAAGAAATCGATGCGGTCCATCACGTATTCGGGCGAGACCGTCGTGAACAGCAGCGTCTTCACGCGGTCGGGCGCCGGGTCCGCGACGTAGCGCGGTTCGGGCAGCACCGCGCCGCCGGCCCCGCCTTTCGGCTCGCGCAGCACCGTCCGCTCCTGAGCAGACGCAGCCGTGAATGCGGCGACCGCCGCGAATACCGAGATCGTGCGGGAAACCATCATTCATCCTCGCTTTCGCGGATGACCGGATGTGCAGAGCGTGACTCGCCTGGTCGAACCTGCAACGCCGCAGAAGATTCAAGTAAGGACGAAAATGGCCACGAAAATGCACAGGAGTCACAAGAGAATGCGATTCTTGCGCCTGTTGTGCCTCTTTGTGGCCATTCCTGCCTGCGTTGCCGTCTCCGGAGGGCCCATGCGGAACCCGTCACTCCTGCGTCGCCGGCCCATCCGTGACGCGGGAGACGTGTTCCTTATCGCCGGCGCCGCCGGGCATCGAAATGCCCGCCAGCGGCGAACGATCCTGAAGATAAAACAGGATGTACGTCGCCACGTACAGCCCTATGAAGAACAGCACCGTGATGACAATGAAGCCCCAGGGCAGGACGCCGAAATGCCTCTTGAAAACGATTGGCAGAACCACCGCGTTCACAACCAGCAGCAGCGTCTGCCATGGCCGGATCCGCAGCGGGCCCCTCAACGCCCCCGACGCCGAAGGCAGCCACGTCAACACGTAGATCACGACGTAGTTGATGGTCAGCAGACCGAAAATCAGTCCGTATACCCACCCGATCAGCCACCAGTCGTAAATCGCCCAGAGAATCGCAATGGGGGCCAGCGACCGCGCGAGCCCGCGGATCACCAGCAGACGCGTGAGTTGAGCAGACAATCGGGCCAAAGCCGCAGCGGGCCTCCCTCAAGACGCAGCCATCCTAGGTCGCCCCCCGGAAGGGGTCAAACATCCCCTCGACTCCGCGCGCATCTCCGCTGGCACGCGCCAGCGGTGGCCCGCCCGAGGGGCGGGGGACACGAAGGTCGGATCGCTGAGATAGTCGTGCTCCATCTCCACAACGATTCCCGAGAGAATCTCCATCCTCGATCACGAACGCGGGCCATTTTCATCCTCGCTCACGCCAGAATCCCTCCCCTCCCTCCCGTTGCCCCGATCTGCATGGCCCCTTCCATGCCGCCCCCACGCAGGCGAGCCGGCGGCTCGGAATGCGCGTCAATCCATAACTTATTTATTCACAGAATCTTAAGTCTCTCCTTCGCCGCCGGGTCCGTCGCCGACCCCGCCCGCTTGGCAGCCGGACCGTTCCCCCCTATGATTCGACCTCGTGGTTCGCGAAAACCGGTTCTGACGGCACGGCCTCGGCCTCGCCCGCGGCGGCGGGTAACGCTGTTTGACAGCCTGCCCTGAACCCGTATACTGATCGGGCTCCGGCGCGGGTATCCGCGCAGGCGGTATGCCCTCAGACCGTCGCGTCGACGCCGGTGCGCGTTGCACACGGTGTGGACCCGGCCGGCCTGCGGTACCCGCTGCTGTAGCTCAGCTGGTAGAGCGCGTCCTTGGTAAGGACGAGGTCACGGGTTCAAATCCCGTCAGCAGCTCTTGGCAGCCAGGCGATGGGATGCGCTCGTTGTGTCAGCGCGTCGGCGGCGGCGTCACCAGCAGAACGGTTATTGATCGGGGATTTCGGGTATCGGCGCACGGCCAGCCGCTCCGGGTCGAGCTCTTTGTCCCAGGCTCACGCGTGAGCGCCGCCAGCGGGCGGCCGGCCCAGTACTGAATCGAGTCGGAACGCGTCATCAATAGAGTGGAGGAACGGGTCAAATGGCCAAGGACGTATTTACCAGAACCAAGCCGCACGTGAACGTGGGAACCATCGGTCACGTCGACCATGGCAAGACAACACTGACCGCGGCAATCACCGCTGTGCAGGCGGCCAAGGGCCTGGCCAAGTTCAAGGGTTACGACGAAGTGGCAAAAGCTTCTGAAAAGGAAGGCCGCCGCGACCCGACCAAGATTCTCACCATCGCCACCTCGCACGTCGAGTACGAGACCGAAACCCGCCACTACGCCCACGTCGACTGCCCCGGGC
>CAZQEN010000181.1:0-14902 GCA_964591605.1 uncultured Planctomycetales bacterium | reverse complement strand
GCCGCCGTCACGTCCAGGCACTGTCCGCTGCTGGGAAGGCAGCACCCCTCCACCACCGGCGGCGGAGGAGCGCATGCCTCCATCGGGCAATTCGTTCCGTCACCCTGGTAGGCACCCGTGCATTCGGCCTGCGTGGCGACCTCGCAGCCGCCCGCGCCGTCGCAGCAGGCGCCCGCAGGGGTCGCGCAGCTGATGCCGATGCAGCTCACGGCCGCCCGTGTCGTTCCCCCCTGAAGCTGACATAGGATCGGACTCTCCGCCTCGCAGCTCTCATCGGGCAGGCAGCACGCGTGGGGCGTGAAGCAGTCCTGCAGCGGAATGGTGCGGTAGGCGCCGCTCACGCCGCTGACGTTGATCTGGCCCCAAAAATGCCCCCCGCTGGAGATCGCCTGCGCCGAGGCCGAGCCGGCGTAGGGCAAGGGACCGGTGGTGAGCCCGATGCTGCCGGCGATCGGGCTTTTGCACAGATCGATGAAATAATAGCGACGGTCGCTGCCGAACGGGTTGGCCGTCTGAAGGAATGCGGCGTTCCCGGCCGGGGCAAACTGAATGCCCTGAACACCGTAGTCGTACGTCGAGGCGTCGAGATTGACCTCGCCGTGGACGAGATCCGCCCAGAGGATGGCCTGGCTGGTGGGTGTGGCGGCGGGCGTGGGGGCGCCGACGAAGAGTGCCGTCCGCACCGGCGCCGTGGGTGATGGGTCGAAGAACCAGGGCCCCTGGGCGATGGGTCCGGGCAGGCAGGCCCCCTGCTCGCCGGTGAACGCGGTCATTCCGGTTCCCGGCGGCGGGTCGAGCCGGTGGAAGTAGATACGATTGTCCCAGGCGTCGCTGCAACCGGGCACGATGCCGGAGCCGGAGGTGAACTTACGGCTGATGAGCACTTCGCGCGTTGGGGACAGGCGATAGTGGATCGTGTAGGCGCCGTCCGGGCGGACCTCCGGAGGAAGATCGTAGGTGTGATCGGGAAAACCGTCGCCGGTGGTGTCCACGGCAATCTGCGTCGTGCCTACTGGACTGACACCCGGCAATCCGTTGGCGAGGAACGGCCCGCTGGGATTGGTGAACGGTCCGGTCTGGGCGAACAGGGGGTTACCGGTGAGTGCGATGAATCCGACCGCGGCGGGCCAGGCGGCCCGGCGGACCTGACGGCAATGAACAGGCATGGCGGGTGGTCCTTCTTCCTTCCTGCGGGTGCGACCGACGGTGCAACCGGCGATGGGTCGCGCGGTATAGGCCTTGCCAGAGGCATGCACGACCGATTCCAAGCGATTCGAGGCCCGACAACAGCACTTTCCCGATAACGCAGGAAGTCAGGGAGGCGGGCGCAAAGAAAGAAGCGGGTTTTTGCGGCGGCCCGATCTGGTTCATGCGCCGCCTGAACTCTGAAACGATTCAACAGACCCCAAAGCGCGTTGACTTGGCGTCCGGAGGGAAATGATATAATATTACCCCTTCAGACCCCTCCGGGCCGGAGGAAGTGTGATGTCGACGTCCCCAGCCGTGGTTTCTTCGTGCACGCTCACGCCAGCGGATGCCGCGCCCTCGGCGCCCTCGGCGGACCACCTGCTGCCGCTCGTCTACGACGAGCTGCGGCGGCTGGCGGCGCGCTTTTTCCGCCGTGAGACGGCCGGGCACACGCTGCAGCCGACGGCGCTCGTTCACGAGGCATATTGTCACCTGGCCCCACAGATGCGTGCCCGATGGCAAAGCCGCGAGCACTTCATCGCGGTCGCGGCTCAGGCCATGCGGCGCATCCTGGTGAACCATGCCCAGCGGCGGCAGGCGGCCAAGCGCGGCGGGTGCTGGCGGCGTGTCAGTCTCGATGCAACCGATCTTCAGGGGGAGCCCCGGGTCCTGGACCTTCTCGCCCTCGATGAGGCGCTCACGAGGCTGGAGACGCTGGACGCCCGGCAGGCCCGTGTGGTGGAGATGCGTTTCTTTGCCGGCCTGAGCGTGGAAGAGACGGCCCGCGTGCTCGACGTGTCCCCGCGGACGGTCGAGATCGACTGGCGGATGGCCCGCGCGTGGTTGTTCAATGTGTTGCAGGCATGAGACAGCAAGGAGCATGAGCCGGCCGCCGCGCGGCGGGGCCTTTACCGACGCCGCATGCCCGAGGCTCCCGAGATGAGCGTCCTTCAACCGTACTTTCATCGCGTGCGAGAGCTCTTCGAGCTGGTCTGCGGGCTGGACGAAGCGGACCGCCGGCGACGTCTTCGAGAGTTGTGTGCAGGCGATCCGGAGCTTGAAGAGCAGGTGCTGGAGCTGTGCCGGGCGGATGACGCAGGGGCGGGTTTTCTGGAGTCGCCGCCCCTCGAGAGCCCTGACGGGCGCGAGTCATTTACGGATCTCCTCGACGAGATGTCGACGAGCCTTCTGCCGGAGCGGGTCGGGCGTTACCGGATCATCCGTCTGATCGGCGAAGGAGGCATGGGGAGCGTCTATGAGGGGCAGCAGCCCTCCCCGAACCGGCGCATCGCGCTGAAAGTGATCCGTCCGACCCTGATGTCGCCCCGCTATCTGCGGCGCTTCCGGAATGAAGCAGAGATCATGGGGCGCATACAGCATCCGCACCTGGCCCAGATTTACGAGGCGGGCCTGGCGAAGGCCCGCTGGCCGGGCGGGGCCGTCCTGCGGGTGCCGTACCTGGCCATGGAACTGGTGGAGGGACGCTGTCTGAGCGCGTACGTCCGTGATACGGCGCCCACTCTGGCTGAAAGGCTGACCCTGTTCGTCAAGATCTGCCGCGCCGTCCATCATGGCCATCTGCGCGGGATCATCCATCGCGATCTCAAGCCGGCGAATATCCTGGTCACGGCGGACGGCGAACCCAAGGTGATCGATTTCGGCGTGGCCCGCACGGCGGACGACGACTGCACAGTGACCACGACCGCCGCGGGTCCGGGGCAGATCATCGGCACGCTTGCGTACATGAGCCCCGAGCAGATCGAAGGGCCGGCGTGCGAACTGGACACCCGATGCGACGTGTACGCGCTGGGGGTGGTGCTCTACGAAATGCTGAGCGGCGAGCTGCCCTACCCGCTCGCCGGCAGCCCGGTGCTGCACGCCGCCCGAATGATCCGCGACGCGCCGATCCCGCGGCTCTCGACGATCAACCGCAGCCTCCGGGGCGATCTGGAAACGATTGTCGCCCGGGCGATGGACAAGGATCGCGAACGGCGCTACGCCTCCAGCAGCGAACTGGCGGCGGATGTCGAACGTTACCTGAGGGGCGAGGCGATCAGCGCACGGCCGCCCAGCCTGCTCTACCTGTGCGGGAAACTCGTGCGGCGACACCGGCTGCCAGCGGCGCTGGCGGCGTGCCTGCTGATGCTGGGAATGCTCTTCACGGGAACCACATGGCTCGGGTATCGCCGTCTGCTGGCCGAACATGACGAAACCAACCGCCAGGCGGCTCGGGCTCGAACGACCAGCGCTTTTCTGCAGTCGCTGCTGAGCGAGGCGAACCCCAAGAACATCGGCCATCAGGTGACCGTGGGCGAACTGATGTGCAGCGCGGCCTCGCGGATCGAGAAGGAGCTCGCGGACGATCCGGCCACCCGGGCCCGCATTCACGCGACGGTTGCGGTCACTTTCTGGAACATGGGGCGTCTTGAAGAGGCGGACGCTCACTTCACCCAGGCGTGGGGGCTGCTGAACCGGCTCGATCCGCAGCGGTCGGGCGAGACGCTTTGTGTGCTGCGTGATTACGCGGAGTTGCTGATCTTCCGCGGCCGCCATGATGCGGCGGGGCAACTGCTTCGCACCGAGCTGGACAATCAGCGCGGCCGCGAAGATGCGGAGACACTCGCCCTGACCGAGACGCTCGCGGCGGCCCTCTCCCGGCAGGACCGGCACACGGAGGCGGTCGGGCTGCTCGAATCCGTGCTCGACATCCAGCGGCGCCGGCATGGACCGGCCGGGCAGGAGGCGGCCGCGGCCCTGCGGAAGCTGGCCGTCGCGCAGCGGGGGGCAGGGGATCTTGACGCGGCGGCGAGAAGCTACGGGGAGGCCGTCGAGATCCGCGGCCGGCTTCATCCGGCCAGCGACTTTCACGTCACCAACACGCTCTATGAACTGGGGAGCTGCCTCCTGGAACGGGGCAGGCGGGAGGACTTCGAACGGGCGGAGAGCGTGCTGCAGCGAGCACTGGCCGGCACCCGCCAGCGGGTGGGAGAGCGGAACCTCGACGCCGCCGTGATCATGGGCCTGCTGGCCAAAGCACAGGCCGACCTGGGGCGTGATGGAGAAGCCGAACGCCTCTTCCGTGAGACGCTGACCTTGAAGCGGTCGCTCCTGGGGGATCATCATTACGAGCTGCCGGCGACGTTGATCCACTACGGTGATTTCCTGCGCGACCGCCGGCGCCTGCGTGAGGCCGAGGACACTTACCGGGAGGCGTGGACGATCCGCAGCGAAGCGTTCGGCGCGGAGCACCGGGAAACGGTCATCGCCCGGCAGCGTCTCGCGGAGATTGGGCGTCTTGAGATGGAGTGCGGCAAGGATGAGACCGGCCTGGCCCTCTCACCCCGGTAGAGTTCGCGGCGGAGTCGGCAGAGAGGTATACACTCCAATCAATCATGCGAATCTGGCTCGTGCTTCATCTGGATCGCTCTGCCCTGCATGTCGCTTACGGTTTGCCGCGTCGGGCCAGGCCCGCGGCGGCGGCTTTGGCTTTGAGCGGCTCGGCGGCGGGTAACGGGGCCCGGTAGAGTGCGTCGCCGACCTGGCCGTACTCGCGGAGGGCATCGAGCGCCCGCTTCCAGTCGGCTGGACGTTCCTGCGCGAGGCGCGGCGCGTGGTCGAGGCAGATCGCCAGGTAGGCGGCGCCCGCCCGCGTGCGGGCGTCCGGGCTGGTCAGGTCGATGTCGATTCTCGGACGCAGCGCGGTTTCGAGGTGTGCGCGCTCGCGCGGGAATGAGGGGAGATTCTCGATCATGGCGGGCTGCTCGCGGCGGATGCGGTACCAGCGCTGTCCGTCACGTTCGAACGCCCCGCCGCCGTTCCCGGCGATGACGTGCCCCGCAAGGCGCACCAATCGTGAGCCGAAGGACGTGATGGTTTCATCCATCGGCATCTCGTCGCGGGTGGTGTTGGCATAGACGTCCCTGATGTTCCAGCCCTGCTCGTCCATCCAGCGTCGGCCGCGGATCACGCCGACGATCGTGGCCGCGGTCGCGGCGTTGTTGTCCGCGTCCCAACCGAAGTTGAAGGCTGTTCGCAGCGTTTCGACCAGATCGCCGCGGCCGTAGAGCAGGGCGGCGATGGTCGAGGCGGTGTTGAGCTCGTAGCCGTTGCGGTCGCGCATTTCGCCGTTGTGGTGGGTGTAGCGTTCCTTGACCAGGGCCCGTGTCTTGCGCCAATCGGAGGGGTTTTCCGCATGCCAGCGGCGGACGTTGGTGACAATCTCGTCAATCAGGCTCTTCGGGTCGATGGCGGCCAGGCCGGCGTCGAGAATCGCATTCAGATCATCCTCGACGAAGGCGGTCGCGATCATCGCGGTAAAGAGCTGTGTGGTCTGGGCGGGCTCGCCCTCGATGGTGACGTGGGTGTAGTGCAGGCCGATCTTCGCGGCCGTCCGGGGCATGGCGGGGCAGATGAGCCCGAACGACTCGCAGATGAACTGTCCGGAGATATTGAAGTCGGACCACGGGTTGAGGGCGAACTTCCCGGTGAGCGGCGGATCGATGCGCACCCACATGAGCTCCCGGGCGTAGGCGTTGGCGCACCAGATCTTGCGGTTGATGTGCCGCTGCCAGAGTTGGGAGATCTCATCGGGGGAGAGCAGCGTCTTTCCGCTCTTCTCCATGCCGACGACGTAGACCCACTCGATATCGGTGTCATCGTCAGTTCTCGCCCCCTCTGGCAGGTTCGGCATGTAGTGCTCGACGCGGCCCGGCTCGTCGATGTACTGGTTCTCGTGCGGCAGGCCGTTGAGGTTGCCGAGAAGCTGGCCCAGCAGGCCGCCGCGGATCTTGTCCTCGAGCACATCCGCGCGCATCTCGACATACCGCGGCTGAGCCTCGATGCAGCCGGCAAGGCCCAACCATCCGAGCCCAATCACGCTCCAGGGGGTGAATCGTCTTCGGGACACGCGTTCCTCCGTGGGGACCGGAGCCGCCGTGGGCGGGCGGTCATAACTGTCGTCTGCAGGGCGGCTTGTGCACGGAGGAAGTGTACCGGATTGCCTCAGAACGTCGAGCCGTCGCTCCGGAGTGGAGTGCATTAAAGCAAAATAGTAATTGACTATGTAAAGGATGAGGTTACAGTGCGGTGGGCTGGAGGAACGATCGTTCGATCGTACCACCTCCGTCGCATCGGACCGCGTCATCAGGTGCCCTTCTTTTTGCGCGCGGGATCGGTGTGTCTTTTGCATCTCCGGGTGAGCTGACTGATCGGGAGCGGGAAGAGCGAGCGCTCCGACTCCGCTTTCACGGTGGCAGACTCCCCAGGTCATATGGAGGCAGAAAAGCGATGAGACGAATGATTGCGCTGCGCTGGTCGGTGGTGGCGATCCTGACGGCGGCGCCGAGTCAGGTTTTTGGCGTGGTCGGACGATACCTGCCCGACCTGCCGGTGGACTTCGGCACGACCCAGATCACCGCGTATGGTACCGTTCGCGCGTTCGACCGGGACGTGACCGACACGGTCAAGAACATCAACGCGGGCGAGATCCGGTTCGACTACGCCAAGACGTTCGAGGAAGCCAAGCCGCCCGGGACGACGAAGTTCGGCGGCGCGGCCCTCAAGGGCGGCTTCTTCGCCAACGCGGGTGTGACCGTCAAACCCGGTTACCAGCTCGCCTGGGTTCAGACGGTGACGGCCACGAACACCGGCGGTGACGCCGTGACCAACTGGGGCCTGCCCGCGACGGGTGCCGGCCAGTATCCGGACGCCGGGCCGATGGACCCGCGATACGGAGGGGCGAATCCGGGCGGGCCGGCTACGGCGACGCTCGGGTTTGAGGACTTCCCGCGCCGGACGTTCACCGCCAACGCCGAGGACTGGCAGGCGGAACTGGGTCTGGTGTGCATCGCGAACAATGCGGATGTCAACGGCTTCCGGGAGGTGCGGGTGATCAGCAGCTTTTTCTGGGGCTTCTCGCTGAACCCGAACGGCGCGCTGGACATCAACGACGTGAGCGAAGCGGCGCCCAGTCTGTATGGCATTCCGACGAACGCGTTCATCAATACGCTGAACAGCTTCTATGACGGGCAGGGGCCGGCGCCGGGTAACAAGATCAGCAGCAAGTACCTCTTCAGCAGCAACAGCAACTGCTTTATTCCGGAGCCGGGGACGCTGTGGCTGGTGGTGCTGGGCGGGCTGTGGTCGCTGCGCCGCAGCGCGGCCTGAACGGGCGCGGGCGGCCGGATGGCGCGGGGGGTGAGCGTGCAGCGGTGCATGGGGCTGGGGGTTGCGGCGCTGGCGGCTGCGTCGGCGACGGAGCGGGTGTGCGCGTCGGGGCCTGACCTCTACCTGCTGGAGCTCGGGACCAACAACGACATCCGCGAGTACGGCGTGCTCGGCGATATTGCCGCACTGGCGATCGCGACCGCGTCCTGCAACGCGGGGACGGCGCCGGCCAACTGGTACGACTGGGACGGTGCGGGCAGCCCCGGCTCGCAGCATCATCCCGTCTTCGCGCAGAACATGTACCGGCTCCGGGACGGCCGATTCGAGCAGATCGGCATGAGCTGGGTCAAGCATGGGTACTGCGCGAGCAATGCCCCCGGCTGCGGGGTCTGCCAGTCGACGGGCACGTGCAACTCGCTGGGCGTGCAGTGCGTGGACCACTATTCGTCGCTCACGAACGGCAGCGGGCTCAAGCCGCGATCGGACATCAATGCCGCGACCGGCGAGTTTCCGTTTCCGCCGAGCTTCGGGGCGATCGGGCCGGTCGAGATTGCCGGGCGGCTGCAGGTGCGGGTGGCCGACCTCGATCCGGTGCAGAACCCTTCCGCTCGCTACTTCGTCGAAGCCGAGTACATCGCGTTGGACGATGCGTCTGCCGGGAACGGGCTCAACAACGTATCTTGGCGCGAAGTGAGCGTCGTATCCCTCACCGAGGTCAACACGCTGGGGCCGACGGCGGTCATGCAGCCGGCGCTGGCGGCATGGGCCGCGAGCGACCCGCAGGTGGTGCTGACCCAGGTGACGCTGGACGGCGACGGGCGGTTGTACGCGGCGGGCCGGGCGAGCCCGCTGGGCGAGGGGCAGTGGCACTACGAGTATGCGATTTACAACATGAACTCGCACCGGAGCGGCGGCTCGCTGCGGGTGCCGCTCTCGCCGCGGGCGGCGGTTTCGAACGTCGGGTTTCACGATGTCGATTACCACAGCGGGGAGATCTACGACGTGACGGACTGGTCGGCGGCGGTGGAGCCCTGCCGCGTCTCCTGGTCGACCGCGCCGTTTGCACAGAACGCCAACGCCAATGCACTGCGCTGGGCGACGCTCTACAACTTCCGTTTTGATGCGGACGCGCCGCCGGGTGCGGCAAACGTGGCCCTGGGTCTCTTTCGTCCCGGTTCGCCGGAAGAGGTGACATTCGCGCTCCCCGGGCCGGTGCTCCCCTGCCCGGGGTTTGATCGCGATGGTGACTGGGACATCGATCTGGACGATTTCGGAGCGTTTCAGAGATGCATCACCGGCCCGGACGGGGGGCCGGGGCCGAGCGGGTGCGCGTTTGCTGACGGTGATTCGGACGGGGATGTGGACGGCGTTGATGTCGAGATGCTGATCCGGTGCTCGAACGGGCCGGAAGTGGGTTATGCTGGAGGATGCCCCTGACAGGGTGGGATGGTCGGTCGGGGGACGCCGGCGGGTGAACCCCTCGCTGGCGCTTCGGGCTCTGTTGCCCGGCCGCCATGGGGGGCGGTTGCCACGAAACCGTGATGCCGAAGCCGCCGCGAGGGACGCGGGTCGGACCACATTCGGGGCCAACACCGCAGAACCCCTCGCTGGCGCTTCGGGCTCTGTTGCCCGGCCGCCACGGGGGATCTGCTACGGCCGCGGGTCTCACCCTTGGGAACGCACGCGGCGGAACCCCTCGCTGGCGCTTCGGGATCTGGTGGCGGGCGGCGGGTCACGGGGGGCGGTAGGCGGGGGGTTTGGGGTCGAGGAGTTCGACGAGCTTGTCCTTGATGTCGAAGGCGGTGAAGAAGTTGCCGAGCGGGTTGTAGTGCCCGATGTAGTAGCGCTTGAGGTAGTCGTCGATGCTGATCTTGAACGAGGCGAACTCGGCGAGGTGGGCTTCCATGAGATCGACGTAGGCGAGCCCGCGTTTTTTGAGGAAATCGACGAACGGCTGGTCGAAGCGCGCCCCCTCCTGCACGCGGCGGGCGATGGTGCGGGCGTTGAACGAGAGCACATAGAGCACCTTTTTTCGGTGCTCGCGGGCGAACGCCTCGACCCACTCGACAATCTGCCGGGTGGCGATCAGGGCGGCCTGGGTGTGCAGGCTCTGGGCGGCGCTGCTGATCGTGCGGCTGCGGTCGATCTCGGTGTTGATGCCGTGCGTGCGGGCGAGGTTCATGAGCGCCTGGTAGGCGCGGTCGGGGTTTTCCTCGCGGGCGCCGGCGTGGGCGAGCATGATGCCGAGGACGAAATCGTCGCGAAAGCGCTCTTCGACCCAGTCCAGATCGCACAGACGGTAGAATGATTCCCGTGTCGGGCAGGGATTCGGCTGTTCGACGCAGCGGCCGGTCCCGAGATGGACCGTCAGGTGCGGGAGGGTCGGAGAAATGAAGCGCGCATCCTTGCGGGCGCGAATCTGGCGCCACGCGTCGAGATTCCGGTAGTGGTCGTCGTCGTAGATGTTGAGAATGATGCAGTCGGCCGGGGCGCGTTTCTCCTCGCGGCGCATGCGCAGGTAGGCCTGATAGACAGAGTAGGCCCCCACGCCGAAGTTGCGCACCGGCTCGTGCAGGTGGCGGGCGAGCACCTCCTGCCAGGTTTCACCTTCGTTGACCTGGTGGCACTGGGTGAAGCTGTCGCCGTAGGTGTTGATGCGGCAGGGCTGGTCGGCGTGGGCGATCATCCGGCGTTCGTCGCAGGGGCCGCGGTAGGTGTAGGTGGAGGTTGCGCCGTCCACGCCATCGGCAAAGCGGGCATCGCGCAGCAGCCAGCCGAGCTCGCTGTCGAACCGCGCGAAGGGATAGAGGTTGCCGGCGAACCAGTCGTCGACCTCGCGGCGACTGTAGATGCAGGTGGCGAGATAGGCCCGCGCGTCGCTGCGGGAGGCGCCGGCCGGGCGCGACGCCGCACGGGTCCGAGCGGTCGTTGCCAGAAGCGACGCTCCTGTGCTCGCGATCCACTGGATCGCCCTCCGCCGCGTCATGTTCACTGGAGATCCTCCACCGCGTGGCGTCCGGGTCTGTCGGGGTGACCCAATCTCACCGCCAGGGGGCTTTATTATCGGCATGCGCGGGCCGTCGTCGAGGCGCGCCGGGACCCGCGGGGGAGGCTCGCACGGGCAGCGTCGGCTTTGCTCAGCGAAGCCGACGCTGCCCATGCCACCCCGCCGGTTCTGTCGCGGGCCTTCCGGGGAGTTGACCGGCCGGGCTTCATTGCATTCGCCGGGCCCAGGCCCTATACTCCACCGTGACTGCAGGTTCCGTCCCGCCTGCCCCACCGGAGAGAATTCATCATGGCTGAGCCATTTGACGGTAAATCCATTCTGATTGTGGATGATGACCAGGACATCCTCACTGCGCTCGAAACCGCATTCAAGGAGACCGGCGCGGAGGTGAGTACAGCATCAGACGGCAACTCGGCGGTCACCATGGCCCTCGAGAAGAAACCGGATTTGCTGATCCTGGATGCGATGCTGCCGCAGCGGAGCGGTTTTCTGGTGCTCGAGAAGCTGAAGGCCAAGAAGCCGCGCGGGAGCAAGCCGTACGTCATCATGATCACGGGGAACACGGGCAAGCGTCACCAGATGTGGGCGGAGAGCCTGGGCGCAGACGGGTACATCAACAAGCCGTTCCGGATGGAGCGGCTGTTTGAATCGGCGTCGGCGCTGCTGGCGAAAGCGTGACCGACGGCCTCGTGGGAGCATAAACAAGCAGCCCGATCACCCCACGGTGACGGGCTGCTTTTTGGTTCAATCACGTCCGATGGTGTGCTGGTTCGGGTGTGTCCTGAACGTCGGGTCCAGGAAACAGGAGCAGCCGGCACGGGGCCGGCTGCCGGTGGACTGCGATCAGTAGCTTCGCCAGGTCTTGCGGGTGGCCGTGCTGTACGGCTTGGCAGACCGGCTCTTGGTTGAGAAGGACGACTTGCTCCAGGAGCGGGCGGCCGACTTGGCCGAGCTCTTGGACGCGGTGGTACGAGCGTACCGCTTGGAGGCCGCCGTACGGGCGGTCTTGCTCTTGCGCGAGGCAGACGTGCTGCGACGCGACTTGCGTGCGGAGGCGACGGGCCGACGGCTCGAGGCGCTCCGGCGTGATTTCGTATAGGCCATCTTCAGTTCTCCATTCTGTTCGGACGTGACAGCGGCCATCCGTGGCCGGGGCCCTCAACGGCCCTTCATGATCGGAGCTATCGGACGGCTTTTCGGACGAGTTGAGTTAGCAGCGGAATTCTGCTCAAGTTTTTTTGAGCGGTGACCGGGTTGGAATCGTCGCATGCTGCGGATCGGGCCACTGGAGATTGGTTTTCCCGTCGTTCAGGCTGCCTTGAGCGGGTACAGCGACCTGCCCATGAGGCGGGTGGCGCGCTGGCATGGGGCGGCGTACGCGCTCAACGAGGTGGTGCTCGACACCATCGTGCTCACGCGGGGCAAGAAGCAGCGGGCGATCACGCGGGTGGCCGCGGACGATCATCCGGTGGGCGGCCAGCTCATGGGGGCTCATCCGGAGAGTTTCGCGCAGGCGGCGGACGCACTTGTGGAGGCGGGCTACGACGTCATCGACATCAACTTCGGCTGCCCGGTGCGCAAGGTTCTGGGGCGGTGCCGGGGCGGCTTCCTGCTCTCGCAGCCGTCGACGGCGATTGAGATCGTGCGGAACGTGCTGCAGGCGGTGGGCGGCCGACGGCCGGTGACGGTCAAGATGCGCCGCGGACTCGACGACTCGGCGGAGAGCGAGCGCCATTTCTTTTCGATTCTCGACAAGGCCTTCGAGCTGGGGGTGGCCGGCGTAACGGTTCACGGGCGGACCGTCCGGCAGCGATACGTCGGGCCGAGCCGGTGGGAGTTTCTGGCCCGGGTCAAGCGGCACGTGGGCGATCGCACGGTGCTGGGCAGCGGCGACCTGTTCACCGCAGCGGACTGCCTCCGCATGATGGAGCAGACGGGCGTGAATGGCGTGACGGCGGCGCGGGGTTGCATCGGGAATCCGTGGCTGTTCGGGGAGTGCCGCGGGCTGCTGGGCTACCCCCCGCCGCCCGCGGCGCCTCCGGAGGTAAGAGCCTCCTGGGCGGCGGGCGAGCTGCCCCCCCCACCGACGGTCCCGCAGCAGGGTGAAACGATCCGCCGCCATTTCGACTGGGCGGCGGAAACTCACGGGCCCCACCTGGCGGCGAAAATCATGCGGAAGTTCGGGATCAAGTACAGCGAGCTTCACCCGCATCACCTGGAGGTGCGTGACGCGTTCATCCGCGCCCGCAGCGGCGACGAGTGGATGGCGGTTCTCGAAGGGTGGTACGATCCGGGGCGGGACTGGCCGGCGCCGGTGCGCAAGAGCGGGCCGGGAGATCTGGTCGCGGCCGGCGCCGAGCTTGACGATTGCGGCGGATCGTGAAGTGCCGCAGGAACGGGTCCGGGTTGCGAGAGCGCCTTTCCTGCCGGTGGACGCGGTTCTGTGCATCCGGAGCGGAATCGCCTACGCCAGATCGCTGATGAACTGCATCGTGAACCAGATGGTCAGCGCGGAGCACAGCACGGCGGTGAGGGTGATGACGACGGTGATGAAGGTCGTGCCGCGGATCCAGGTGTTCTCGCGCATGGTGGCGATGATGTGGGGGCGGGCGAGGATGAGCATGGAGATGACCATCGCGGCCTGCGTGGGCCAGAGCGAGATGGAGTGCAGATAGCTGTAGACCCACACCCAGGCGGGGACGCCCTTGGCCTGTCCGCCCACGCCGTGGATGAAGTGCCCGCGAATGTAGTAGCCGGTCTGCTCCTCACCGCGCTCGTTGACGTACGCGCCGTGCCCGCCGTTCTTGGCATCGCCGCCCAACTGGGCATACACGATCGTGTAGACCAGGAAGTTCAGCAGGCCGCCGAAGATCAGCCAGATGCAGATTCTGTTACGGGTGCGTCGCTGCAACTTCAGATTCTCTGGGAAACCCGAATGACGAATTCCTAATGTCTAGATCCCAATGTCTAATGAATGACGAATGCCTCAATACCTCAATGTCTCATGGCGGCGGACCAGGTTATTCAGTCATTAAGTCATTGGTCATTCTTTAGACATTCAGTCATTAGACATCAGTCATTGCGCCCGCACCGGGGCGATCACGCCCTCGGTCGGCGAGGAGGCGGTGGCGTACAGCTTTCTGGGAATCCGCCCCGCCCGGTACGCCAGGTAGCCGGCTTCGATCGCGCTGCGCATTGCGTGAGCCATCATCACGGGATCCTTTGCGCCGGCGATTCCGGTGTTCAGCAGCACGCCATCGCTGCCGAGTTCCATCGCGATGGTCACGTCCGAAGCGGTGCCCACGCCCGCATCGACGATGACCGGATAATCCGGGTCGCCCTCCTTGAGGTACTCGAGGATGATCCGGATGTTATTGGCGTTGAGAACGCCCTGGCCGCTGCCGATGGGTGAGCCGGCAGGCATGACGCTGGCGGCGCCGGCGTCCTTGAGGCGTCTGGCCATGATCGGATCGTCGGACGTGTACACCAGCACCTGGAAGCCCTCCTTGACCAGTTGCTCGGTTGCCTGAAGGCTGCCGACGGGGTCGGGCAGGAGCGTGCGCTTGTCGGCGAGCACCTCGAGCTTGACCCATCGGGCGCCGGGGTTGTCGAGCCCCTCGAGGAGCTCACGGCTCAGGCGTGCGGCGCGGACCGCGTCCTCGGCGGCAAAACAGCCGGCGGTGTTGGGCAGGATCGTGTAGCGGCTCAGATCGAGCGCGTCGAGCAGGTTTTTCGGGCGTTTCCCACCCTCGGGGGCGAGCACGTCGCGGCGCACGGCCACGGTCACCACCTGGCAGCCGGACGCGGCCAGGCAGGCGTTCATCTGGTCGAAATCGGCGTATTTGCCCGTACCGACGAAGAGACGTGAGGTGAACTCGAAGGCGCCGATTCTGATGGGCTTTACGCTACTCATGACTCATCACTCAGACTGCGTCGCTCAGGGCTCTTACCCGGCCGCCACGGGACGCGGCCGCTGCAGCGCGCTCTTACCCGCCGCCGACAAGCGTCACGATTTCGACGTGATCGCCGTCTTGGAGCGTGGTCTCCTCGAAGCTGCGGCGGGGGACGAGGTCGCGGTTGATCTCGACGGCCACGTGACGCGGCTGGAGCTTGTAGCGGCCGACAAGGGTCGCGACGCTGGTGCCTGGCTCGATTTCGGCTTCCTGACCGTTGACCACCACGCGCATCAGAGCATCATCCCCGTCGAAAACAACTTATTCTAACGGCTAAACGACGGGAGCGGCAAACTCGGCGAGGTAGCCGGCTACGCAGCCCGGGGCCTCATGCACATACACGCCGGCCAGGGGCGCTTCAGGCAGGCGGGTTCGCAGCTCCTCGAAGATGCGCTGGGCGACGTGCTCGGCGGTGGGGTTGAGCCCCTGCAGGATGAGCGCCTCGTTGAGGTGAACGTGATGGAGCTGCACCATGATCTCCTTCAAAACGCGCTCGGCCTCGACAAAATCGACGAGGATGCCGATGCGGTCGAGTCTGGGCCCGCGGAAGACGGCCTCGACGCGCCAGTCATGGCCATGGATGGGCTCG
>CAZQEN010000180.1:0-14931 GCA_964591605.1 uncultured Planctomycetales bacterium | reverse complement strand
CGAACCCCACGTCATTCCTCAACTGCCTGCAGTTGACGGGCGTGGCACCGTAAGTATGGGGTTTATCGGACGTTTGAGCTCTGATAAGGTTTGTCTTGGGCTTTCGGGGGAGAGAGAGGAAGGTGGAAACACACGAAAAACTCGAAGAATTCTCTTGACGTGGGTGCCCGCGTCGGGTAACCTGATGTAAGCAATCGTATCGTAGAGCTTCGGTCGCCTGTGTTCGGCGACCCAACTCAAAGGTTTATGGGATTGGAGGAAAGATACATGAGACGGATAGGAGCACTGGCAGTAGCTGTGTTGCTGCCCGCGTCGTTCGCATCGGCAGTGACCATCAAAGTGGGGAACTTGGCTCTTCAGCCAGGTCAGGTGGGGGACATTCAAGTCCTGATCAGTGACGCCGGCAACATCAACAGCTACTCGGCGTTTGCATTGATTGGGGACGGTGGACCGGGTGCTGGCGGAACCGACGATCCAACGAAGAATCCGAACATCACCAACGGGAATAGTATTGCTGGCATTTTCTCCACCAACAACACCGGTAATCAGTTTACGAACTTCGATTTGGGACCAATGCTGGGTAATCTCATCGCCCTAACCGCAACAGCGGGTACTTTTGTTAATGCGAACGGTCCCGACGCATTGCTCGGCACCTTCCAGATTACCGTTCCGGCGGGCACGCCTCTCGGAGACTACACGATTGCATTGGCGGATCCAGGTGGGAGCACCAACATCACTCCCGCGCCGACGAGCGGATATGAGCTGGTGGCGGGGACGATCTCAGTGATTCCGGAGCCCGCTAGCGTTCTGATGCTGATCGGCGCGCTGCCGTTCCTGCGTCGCCGTTCGGCCTGAGTGCACGCGTCACAGTCGTATCTTCTCCTCCCAAATGAGGGGGAAGAGAACTCCCTTAGATCTCGAAGCCGCTGGGATGATGTCCCGGCGGCTTTTTTCTTTTGTCTTCATCTGCCTGCATCGAGCCGAGAATTGCCCGCTCCGCCAAAAAGCGCACCGCATCATGTGGCGCAGCGAGCTCAACCGTACTTCTTGACGATGGGCCGCAGGGCCAGCCAGGCGGAGAGGTAGCCGAGGGTGGCGCCGGCCCAGCAGTCGCTGGGCCAGTGGACGGCGTCGGCATAGCGGGAGAGGGCGCAGCCGACGGCCAGAATCCAGAACAGCCGCCGGAGGCGCGGGTAGAACCAGGCCATGGTCCCGGCGAAAGCGAAGGCGGCGGCCGAGTGGCCTGAGGGGAATGACTTGGTGTCCTCGCCCCAGAGCGCGGGTCGCCCGTCCGAGGCCCGCAGCGGCCGTTTCCAGCCCAGCCAGCTTTCGCGCCGGTCCATCGCGTCAAACGCCGCCTCGACGCCGCTCTCGCGCCCGCTGGCCGCGAGGTCGGCCTGGACCTCGGCGAGCGTCGCATATGGGCGGTATCGGGCCACGGCCGACTTGCCCACGTTGTAGCTCACGCTGGCCAGCGCCTGAGCCCCCAGAACGGTGGCAATGACCGCCCAGCGCCGCCGCCGGTCCAGGCGGTGGACAATGATCAGGGCGACGACGATCGGCACCACCTGGCCCGCATCCCGAAAGCCCAGCAGCACCTGCTGGGTCCAGCCCTCGGGAGGATGGGGAAACACCCGATACCGCCACCGCATCAGCGGGATGTCCAGCCGCAGCATCAGGACGAATCCCGCGGCCACGGCCAGCCACGCCACCACCCGCCACGCCCAGCCATGCGACCCTGGTGGTTGAGCGGGGGCCGGCAGGTTCTCATCCGTGCGGATCGCTGAGTCGCCTCGGTTGGCCTCGATCGATTCGCTCATGTGGGCGGCGATTATCACCCCGCCGGCCGGGCATGTCTAACGAGTTCAGGCATCACCGCTGATACACGGGTAGTTGGCGGAGGGGCACAGACAGGGTCAGGATGGCCATCTGTGTCCCGTACAGCGGCCCGGCTTCGCCGTCCCAGTGCCCGTCCGGGGTCTGGGAGGCGACGAGTTCGTCGCGGATGGGCGGAAACCACGCCTGCCACTCGGCGGGGTCCGGGGCCAGGTGCATGGCGTGCGACGCGTAATACAACCCGTAGAAGGGGTAGATCGGCCCGCGTTGCGGGGGGGATTTGCGCTCCTGGAGGTATCGAACGCCGCGCAGCGTCTCGGGCGCGGCCCACTGCCCGCACACCAGCAGGGCACAGACGCCGGCCGCCGTGCGCGAGTAAGCCGGCTCGCCGCGGCCGGGCTGATAGAGGAACCCGCCCCCCGGCGTTGCACACCGCCTGATGTACGCCAGCGCCGCGTCGATCGTCCGCCGCGGCACGGTGATCCCCGCATCCCGGGCCGCCCGCAGGGCCACCACCTGCATCACCGTCACCGACACGTCCGAATCCTTCGAGCCGGGGTGATAACGCCACCCGCCCGTCTGGTTCTGGGCGCGAACGATCAGCTCGACGCCCCGGTGGAGCGTCCCCATCAGTCTGGGGTGCTCGTAATCCCCCGCCAGTTCCGCCAGCATCGTCACGCTCATCGCGTGCTCGTACATCGGCCCGTTGCTCGTATCCTCCGGATTGGCGATCAGCCCCGAGGGCTGGGCCTGATCGAGCACGAACGCGACGCTGCGGGCGATCCGCTCGCCCCGCGGCCCGCGCTGGGGCATCTCGCCGGTCGCCAGAAAGCTGAGCACCGCAAACGAGACGATTCCCGTATTCGCCCCGCGCGACCCGCGGAACGATCCATCCTCGCGCTGCTGCCGCACGAGGTAATCAAGCCCCCGCCCGATCGCCTGCCGCGCTGCGGGCGTCATACCCAGTTGTTCAGCGGTGAGGTCCGCCGGGCCCCGCGGCTCCGCCCGGACACAGAGGGTGCCGGCCAGAAGCGAAATGAGTGCGATGGGCGCGCCAAACCTGGAGGGCATGAGGGATGAAGAGCCTGCTGTGCTCATTCCGGGCGATCCTTCCCTCATTTTGAGTTGTCTCGAGCGGGATCAGCGGATCGGCGCCTGCGAGGGTCGCGTCGCGCCGCCCGCGGCCGGCTGTGTGGCCGGCCTGGCCGCCACTCTCCCGCTCTGCACGTCCTGCGCGAACAGAGACGTCCAGAACTTGTCGAGCGCCCATGCGTTGAGCCGCCGGCCGTCCAGATATACCGCTGGCGTCGAGTTCACGCCGATCGCGTGGGCCTCGGCCGTGTGCACGTTCACCCGCGACCACGCCGACCTCGTGGCGATGTTCTTGCGGACCTGTTCGTCATCGATGCCGATCCGGCCGCAGGCCTCCTTGAGGAAGTCCCACGGCTTGCGGGCGAACGAGGCCTGGTGCGAAAAGAGCTCGTCGTGCATCTTCCAGAAGGCCTCGTCGCCGCCCACTTTTCTGGCCGCCTCGGCCGTCACCGCGGCCGCACACGCCGCGACGTGCGTCTTGCCTGTCACGTACTGGTTGCAGTCCTTATTCATCGGAAAGTGCTTGAACACAAGCCGCAGGTGTCCGGGGTTGTCGTCCACTTTCGATTTCATCGCCCGGCTCACCGCCCGGCAGTATTCGCACTGAAAATCCGCAAAGACGACGGCCGTGTGCGGCGCCGCAGCCGGACCGAGCACGGAATCGTCAGGCCCGATCGGGATGTCCACCTTCGGCTCGGCCATGAAGCGGTTGTAGACCATCTGCAGGTCGGACTCATAGACCTGCCAGAGCCGCTTGTACTCGGCCGCCGAGCCTTTGTGCAGCCGGCGGTAGTATTCGCCGCTGCCCGCCGCTCCGACGGCCCCCGCCAGCAGCACCGCCACGACCATCTGTCGAAGCGACGGCCGTATCGTCGGCCCCACCACGGCATATGCGCCGTCCAGCGCTGAGGCGATCGAGGCCCCCGGTGGCAAAGGCGTTGGCTGCCCCCCGGGACCGATGACGACGGCCGATCGGGCCTCCCCCCGCGGCCACAGCAGCGCCGTCACCACGAAGAGCAGGGCGGTCACGACGTGCGTCGCTGCGCAGAGCGGGCACCATGCGGGAAGCCGCGTGTACATCAGGAAGGCCAGGCCGGCGCAGATCCCCGTCCCTGCCGCCGTCGCCGCCACCGGCAGCACGTGCCACCAGCGACGCTCCGGCGCGGGCTGCCCGATGACCACATACCACGAGAAGATCGCCGCGAAGAACCAGAAGCCCCACAGCGCCGTGGGCACGCCGTGGAAGGTCCCCCACTCGCTCCTGAGCACCGCATCACAACTGCTGTGCTCGGTCATCTCGCAGACGCCCGAAAGCAGTGGATCACCGCCCACCGCAACCACGACGTGATGCTGGAGAAGCAGCGCACTGAGGGCCAGGCCGAGCAGCGAGAGCAGCACGGCCAGCGGCCCGCCGAGAATCGGCCACCATGAATGGCGTCCTTGGGTGTCCATCACTGCCTGAGATTGCCCGAGGGGCTGGCCTGGCCGCCGGCCGGCTGCGTCGTCGTCCGCCGCGTCTCCGGCATCCACTCCGGCGTCGTCCCCTGCAGAATCGTCTGCCACGTCCTGAAGTGGTGCGCCGACTGCAGCCGCTTGTTATCCACGAAGATCGAAGGCGTGCTGTCCACGGCGACGGCCTCCTGCTCATCCTGCGTGATCAGCCCCTGGGCCAGCAGATCCTTGCCGAGCCCAATGCCCTCGGCAATATCCGCCTTGATGGCCGCGAGCGCCTCGTTGCTCTGCATCGCCTTTCGGAACGCCTCGAGGTTCAGCCCGATCTGGGTCGCATACGAGTCGAAGTTCCTGCTCGCCTTCCACGCATCCTGATTGGCGAAGAGCAGCTCGTGCATTTTCCAGAACGCGTCATTGCCGCCCAGCATGAACGCCGCCTGGGCCGCCAGGGCGGCATCACACGCGGCGGGGTGCAGGTCGCGCTTGGCCGCGGAGTTGCACTTCGTCGAGATCGGCCACATCTTGAACACGACCCTCAGGCCGCCGTACCGCTCGGCGAGCGGAATGATCCGCGACTTGAGCGTCTCTTCGAACGACCGGCAGGTCGGGCACTGATAGTCGCTGTAGATGGTGAGCGTGTGCCGGGCGTTGGCCGGTCCCATCACGCGGGCCTTGTCCATCGAGATCTTTACCGGCGGCGTGATCAGCCAAGCCGTGTAGGTATGCTGCCAGCGGCTGTCGTAGCGCTTGAACTGCTTCTCGTAGAAGTCGCGGTATCCCTCCGCGGTCTGGAGCTTCGTCCTGAGCTGACTCAGCTCATCCGCCGCCGGTTTTCCCTGTGCGGCCTTCTGCAGGACATCGATCTGGTCCTGGGTGGTCTTGCGCTCGTTTTCGCGTTTCGTCGCCTCCGCGCGAAGCTCCGCCCCCGCCCGTTGCAGCGCCTCCTTGAGGTCCTGGATCTGCATCTGCATCTGTTCGACCTCAGCGGCCACATCGCTGCCCGCGACCATCTTCTTGTACATTTCCGCTTCCTGCTGGGCCAGCTTCACGAGACCTTCGAGCTCCGGATTCCGGCCTCCCGGCTGCAGCGCGAAGGTCTCCAGGGCGAACGAGAGCAGGACAATGATCGGCATAACCAGCAGGGCCCATCCCGTCGGCCAGTCCTGCTCCAGAACAGCCACGCCCGCGGCGGGCCGGCCGAACAATCCCTCGCTCTTGGGGTTGCTTCGCAGACCCGGGGCCGAGACGCCGACGATCCGCGGCCGGCGGGGCCAGACCAGCAGCATGCACGCGAACAGCAGGGCGTTCGCCGCGTGGGTGAACAGGCACCAGGTGCACCAATGATCCCGGCTCATCTGGTAAACCAGGAAGATGCTGAAGCCCAGGCCCGAGGCGATGATCGCCGCCACCACCAGGTGGATGCCGCGGCGCGAAAAGGAGACCGGGCCGACCAGCAGAAACCACCAGAACAGACCCGTGAAATAGTAGAGACCCAGCAGAGCCGTCTTGACCCCCAGGCCGGGAATCGTCCCCCAGTAACTCTGGGTCACCTTGTCGCAGTCGGCCGTCGAGATGATCGTGGTGCAGCCCTTGTCCAGCAGCGCCGCGAGCCCCCCCTGATCCGGGTGGGCGGCGGTCTTGGAGCCGGTCCCGTGCAGAAGGTAGAAGCTCAGCACCACTCCCACGATGCAGAGCAGGACCGCCAAGATCCGTACAACCGTCCGGGCTATCTCTGATCTCAAATCAAGCGCTCCTGCCTGTTGAGGATGCGTGTCAGTCGAACCTGTCGGGACCCAGCCGCTCCGCGGTGGCCGACGCGCCGCAAATTGCAGCCCTGCCCGCCACGCCCTACACTCGGGTGCATGAGTCGACCGAAAGTCCTCGTCCTGCGCACCGCCGGCACCAACTGCGACGCGGAGACCGTCCACGCCTGGGAACTCGCCGGGGCCGACCCGCTCCGCCTGCACGTCAATGAGCTGATCGACACCCCCGGACGGCTGCAGGAATTTGGGATTCTAACCATCCCCGGCGGCTTCAGCTACGGTGACGACATTGCGGCGGGCAAGATCCTGGCCCGCCAGCTCCTGGGACATCTATCGGACGCTTTACGGGATTTTGTAGCGGCGGGCCGCCTCGTTCTGGGCATCTGCAACGGCTTCCAGGTCCTCGTGAAGGCCGGCCTGCTGCCCGGGGGCGAGAACGAGCCCGTCGGCCCCCAGGCGGTCACCCTGACGAACAACGATTCGGCCCGTTTCGAGGATCGCTGGATCCACATGAAGGCCTCATCGAAGGGATGCGCGTTCGTCCCCCCCGGCGTGACGGTCGCGCTGCCCATCGCCCATGGCGAGGGCAAGCTGGTGAGCCGCGACGCGGAGGTCCGGGCCCGGCTTCGCCGGGACGGGCACATCGCCCTCACGTACTGCGACGCCGAGGGCCGTCCGGGCCCATACCCCATCAACCCGAATGGCAGCGAAGACGACATTGCGGGCCTCTGCGACCGCACCGGGCGGGTCTTCGGCCTGATGCCGCATCCGGAGCGCTTCGTCTACGCCACGCAGCACCCGGAGTGGACACGCCGACGTGACGGCCACGCCGACGGACGGCTGTTCTTCGAAACGGCGGTAGAGTGTGCCCTGTCGGCGTAGACCTCGAGAACGGGTCTTTCCTATAATGCGCTGCATGACGCGAATCGAGACGATTCTGCAGGCGGTACGGAAGCTTTCAGCGGAGGAGCGTGCTGAACTGGTCCAACGGCTGTCGGAGCCAGAGATGTCCCCGGTGACCGACCAGGAAGACCTTGAGATGGCACAAAGGGGCCTCCATCTCCTCACCGAATCGACGCGCGACGACGATTGGTCCGCGCTGTACCCTGAGTCGCTTCAACGCTTGCCCCGGGGGAACACCCATTGACCCGCGGCTCTGTCTGGTGGGTAGAGCTCGAGGGCGAGGCCGGGTTTCGCCCCGTCGTCATCGTATCGCGCACCGAGGGGATACCGGAACGCCAGAAAGTCACCGTCGCCGAGATCTCCCGTACCATTCGATCGATTCCTTCCGAAGTCCCCCTGGGTGTCGCCGACGGCATGCCTCCCGAGTGCGTGATCAATACCGATCATCTGTATACGATTCCACGCCGCAATCTGAGGGAACAGATCATCCAGCTCTCGACCGAGCATCTGTTTCCATTGGATTCAGCCCTCAAGCACTCCCTTGGTCTTGACTGGTAGAGGAGCCCGGTGTGACTTCACCTGACGCATATCCGAGACGTTTTGTCCCTGCCGCCGCCGACATGGGCGACTGGTCGCAGATCGAGCCGCTCTTTGTCGAGCTCGAGCAGCGGCCGCTGGAGACCGCCGGGCAGCTCGAACAGTGGCTGCTGGACATCAGCGAGCTGTCGGCGTGCATCTCGGAGGAATCGACGAAGCGCCACGTGGCCATGACGTGTGCGACCGACGATCCCGAGAGGGAGAAGGCTTTCCTGTATTTCGTCGAAGAGATCACGCCCAGGTGCAAGCCCCGGTGGCAGCGTCTCCGGGAGCGGTACGTCGCCTCGCCCGCGCGGGCCCGGCTTCCCCGCCCGCGGTACACCGTCTTCGATCGCAGCACGGTGGCGGCCGTCGAGATCTTCCGCGAAGAGAACGTCCCCCTGCAGGTGGAAGAGGACAAGCTCGACCAGCAGTATCAGAAGGTCTGCGGGGCGATGACGGTGGAGTTCGACGGGAAAGAGCAGACCCTTCAGCAGATGGCCCGATACCTGCGTGAGCCGGACCGGTCGCTCCGCCAGCGGGCGTGGGAGCTGACCGTCGAGCGCCGCCTGAAGGATCGCGAAGTGATCGACGGTATCTTCGATGAGCTGGTCGAGCTGCGGGGGCGGATCGCCCGGAACGCGGGATTCGACAACTTCCGCGACTACCAGTTCCGCGTCTACGAACGGTTTGACTACACGCCGGCCGACTGTCTTGGGTTCCACCGGGCCATCGCCGCCGTCGCGGTTCCCGCCATGCACCGGATTCAGGAGGAGCGGCGAAGGACGCTGGGCGTCGATCCGCTCCGCCCCTGGGACCTGGCCGTCGATCCGTACAATCGGCCGCCCCTCAAGCCCTTCGAGACGGCCGAGCAGCTCTGCCGCGGCTGCTCGAGCGTGTTCCATCGCATCGCCCCGGAGCTGGGGCGACAGTTCGACGACATGGTGACGGCCGGCTGGCTGGATCTCGAGAGCCGCAAAGGCAAGGCGCCCGGCGGCTACCAGGCGACCTACGACGAATCGCGCCGCCCGTTCATCTTCATGAACGCGGTCGGCCTCCACAGTGACGTCGAGACGCTCCTTCACGAGGGCGGCCACGCGTTTCATTCAGTGGCCTGCCGCGGCGAACCGCTCCTGCAGTATCGCCACTGCGGCATGGAGATGGCGGAAGTTGCCTCCATGGGCATGGAGCTCCTGGCCTGCGACCACCTGGATGTATTCTATAAGGTGGATGATCTCAGGCGGGCCCGCCGCGAGCAGATGGAGGGCATCGTGGGCCTGTTTCCCTGGATTGCCACCATCGATGCGTTTCAGCAGTGGCTCTACACCGGCGAAGCCGGGTGGCTGGGCGGAAAAGCGGACCTGTCGCCGGCAGGGAGCTGCGCGGACCGCACGGCCGCCTGGCTGCGGCTCACCGCGCTCTACGGCGGCCGGGAGGACTGGACCGGCTACGACGCCGCCCGGGAGGCGCTCTGGCAGCGCCAGCTCCACCTGTTCGGGGTTCCGTTCTACTACATCGAATACGGCATCGCCCAGATCGGGGCGCTGCAACTGTGGCAGAACGCAAGAAGGGATCAGAAGCAGGCGCTTCGGCAATACCGCGAAGCGCTGGCCCTGGGCGGCAGCCGGCCGCTCCCGGAGCTCTGGACGGCCGCCGGCCTGAAGTTCGATTTCAGCGAGGCCACGCTGCGCCCGCTCATCGACGCGGTCCTCGCGGAGCTGAGTCTCCTGTGACGGGGTCGGGTGCCCCGCCCTCGGGGCGGGCCACCCCTGGCGCGCAGGAGCGGACGTGCAGGGGTCCGTGGCAGAATCGGCGGGGTGGCATGGGCAGTGTGCATTCGCATCGGCGAATGTCCCGGCGCGCCGGGACCCGTGGGGAGGCTCGCACGGGCAGCGTCGGCTTCGCCCGGCGAAGCCGACGCTGCCCATGCCACCCGCCGAAAGCGTCACGCGCCCGACATGCACCGTTGCGACGCGGGCCGCGAGACGCGGCGGGGTAAACCGATTAGAATGACAGACGGACGCGGGTTCGACTGATATCGGCGCTTGCCGGGTGGCGGGGCGGTCGAGCCGACGCCTTCGGGCGCGTCCGCACTGCCCGGGCCGAGGTGAGGGAATCGCATGACGTGAGACCGGTCTGACACAGGCACTCTGGCTTTCCTGCGAGGCACAATCATGAGCATGGACACGCAACCGCGTCAGGAACCGTCACCGTCGCTCGCCAACGACTTCCAGCACCAGCTCACGCGTGAATGGCTGCTCGCCAACGGCCGGGGGGGCTTCGCGTCCGGCACGGTGCTCGGCATCAACACCCGCCGTTACCACGGCCTGCTCGTCGCCGCGGCCAGACCCCCGCTTGAACGCTGGATGCTTCTTTCCGCCGTTCTCGAAAAGCTCACCATCGGCGGTCAGACCGTCGAGCTCGCCAATTTCGATTTCGACGGCTGCTTTCACCCGCGGGGATTCGACTACCTTGTCGATTTTGAGGTCGACAACGATCCGCAGGAGCCCTGCGCCCGATTTGTGTACCAGACTATGCTCGCCCGCGTCACCAAGCGGGTCATCGTTCCGCGCGGAAAAGACGAAGTCTGGATCCACTACACGATTGAATCCGGGACTCCGGCCCAGGTGACTCTCGAACTGGCCCCCTTCGTCCCCATGCGCGACTTTCACCACCTGACCCGCGCGTTCGATCCGGGTTTCGCCATGGACCCCTGCACGCACGCCTGCATCGTCCACGCCTGGACGGGCGGCCCGCGCCTGTGGATGTCCGGCCGCAATACCGCGACGGGGGAGGTCATGCGCTTCGAGCCGCGCAGCGACTGGTGGCGGAACTTCTTCTACCGCGAGGAGGCCCACCGCGGGCAGGATTGCCGCGAGGATCTCTTTGTGCCCGGCTGGTTCCAGACGACCGGCAGCGGCACCCTCGACATTGAGTTTGAGGCCAAGGCACTGTTCCGCCGCGACGAGACGGCCGCCGTAGCGGGGGCGACGGGGCGAGGTGCTCTGACCGCGAGGCCCAGACCCGGGCCATCGGCCGCGGTGTCCACCCGCAATCCGCGCACTGCGGGCAGCGACGTCGAGGCCCGCCTGCTCAAGGCGGCCGATGCCTTCGTCGTGACCCGCCGACGGGTGGACGGACGCGAATCCAGGACCATTCTCGCTGGCTACCACTGGTTCGGCGACTGGGGCCGCGACACCTTCATCGCCATGCCCGGCCTGCTCTTCGAAACGCAGCGTTTTGACGAGGCCCGCGAGATCCTCGAAACGTTCGCCAGCGTGCAGCGAAACGGGCTGATCCCCAACCGCTTCAGCGACTACGGCGACGGCTGCGATTACAACAGCGTCGATGCCAGCCTCTGGTTTCTCCATGCCGCGACCCGCTATTTCGAGCTCACCCGCGACCGGAAGACCTGGACCCAGACGCTCTACCCCGCCTGCCGCAGCATCATCGAGCATTTCCAGAAGGGCACCGACTTCGACATCCGCGTCGACAGCGACGGGCTGATCACCGCGGGCAACCAAGCCACCCAGCTCACCTGGATGGACGCCAAGTTCGGCGACACCGTGTTCACCCCGCGTCACGGCAAAGCGGTCGAGATCAACGCCCTCTGGTATCACGCCCTCCGGAAGCTCGAGGAGCTCTGCCTGGAGAACGCCTGCGAGGATGCCGGCTCGTACGACCGGCTCGCCGACAGGGTCGAGGTGTCGTTCGTGCAGAGCTTCTGGAATTCTCACGGCAACTACCTCTATGACGTGGTCAACCGCCCGCCCGCGCACCGGGCGGCCAGGGCGGTCCCGCAAGGACATGCCGTTCTGTCCGGATACGCCGGCGGCGGCGATGAGTCCGTCACCGCGACCGCGGCCGCCACGGCGACCGGCGCGGCCCCGCAGGTGGACCCCGCCATCCGCCCCAACCAGGTTTTCGCGGTCAGCCTGCCCCACAGCCCGCTGAGCGCGGCCCAGAAGCAACTCGTGCTCCAGTGCGTTCGCACGCATCTGCTCACGCCCTACGGCCTGCGGTCCCTGTCGCCTCGGGACCCCGCCTACAAGCCCCGGTGCACGGGAAACCCGTACGAGCGCGACAGCGCCTATCACCAGGGCACGGTCTGGGCGTGGCTCATGGGGCCCTACGTCGAGGCGCACCTGCGGATCAGCAGCTTCTCCGAGGAGTCCAAGGCGGCGATGCGGGCGCTGCTGGGCTATCTGGTCCAGCACCTCGATGAGGCCGGACTCGGCTACGTCAGCGAGATCTTCGACGGCGATTCGCCTCACACCCCCAGGGGCTGCGTCGCCCAGGCCTGGAGCGTCGCCGAGCTCCTGCGCGCCTGGCGGCTCACCGCGCCGGCTTAGCAGACGTTTCTCCGCCCGGTGGCGACCCGGTCCGGCCCTTGCCGGCTGCGTCCTGCGCATCCCTCTGGTAATCCGCCCGCCGGCGGTTAGGATAGCGTTCCAGTTTGCCCCTGGACCCGATCCCGGACTGACGCGACCGGCCGGATCCGCGGGGCCGAACGTCCAGTCATGCGAACCGTTGGAAAGGTCGGCGCCCCCGGCCCATTCTGCCCGGCCGGAGCGGCCTGCCGCATCAGACGACGTCCTGCAAGGAGAACCCCATGCCTGATGAGTCTCTGCCGAGTTACCTTGCCTCCGCCAAGCCCAATCCTCTGGAAAAACGCGGGCCCTGGTACGCCAACACGGCGCCCTCATACGCGGGGATTTTCCTTTGGATCGCCGCATTTGACGCGCTGGGTCGTGGATTGAGCCTGGGTACGCTGCCTGCCGCCCTCCTGGGCCTCGTGATCGCCGCGCTGATCAGCCACGTCCTCTTCTACTACGTGTTCGGTCTGCTTGGGATGCGCACAGGGCTGCCCCTGTACGTCGTAGGTAGTTCGACCTTCGGCACCAAGGGGGGCTACCTCTTTCCCGGCGTCTTCATGGGTCTGCTGCAGATCGGTTGGTACAGCGTGGCCACTTATTACTCGGCTCGCCTCGTCCTCGGTGGCCTGGGAATGAGCGACCACCTTCAGACCCTCTTCGACCCGGACGTGACAAAGCGACACTTTGACGTCCTGTTCGTAGTGGTCGCGATCGCATGGGGATACATCTTCGCATTTGTCGGCGCGCTGGGCGTGCAGTACGTGGCCAAGATGTCGCAGTTCTTCCCGATCGTACCGCTGGTGATGCTGATCATCGCCGGAGTCAGCAGCCTCAAGGGTGTCGGCAGTTTCCAAACGCCCGCTGCCCCGGCGGACAACCTGGCGGCGGCCCTGCTCATGGTGCAACTCGTGATCGGCTTCTTTGCCACGGCTGGTGCCGCCGGTGTCGACTTTGGAACCAATGCCCGAAACGCCTCGGATGTCAGCAAGGGCGGCTTGTTCGGCATTGCGCTCGCCATCCTGGTGGCCGGCGGTCTGTCGGTAGTCACCGTGGCCGGCGCTCACGGCCTCCAGCCCGACCTGGTCTCGTTCCTGTTTTCTGATGCGCTGCCAGTGGTCAGCCCCGGCCTCGCCAAGGTGATGCTGCTCCTGTTCGCGGTTGGATCCATGGCGCCGGCCTGCTTCTGTGCGTCCATCATCGGGAACAGTCTGTCGACCATGATCCCGTCGCTTCCGCGCGTCGGCCTGACGCTCGGAGGAGCGACCATCGGTATCGTGCTGGCCGCCACCGGCATCTCCGGCAACCTGGGTGCGTTTTTCGGGCTCATCGGCGCCTCGTTCGGACCCATTTGCGGGGCGATGGTTGCCGACTACCTCCTGTCCGGCAAGAAGTGGGCGGGACCGCGCGAGGGTGTGAACATCGCCGGTTACGCCGCCTGGATCATCGGCTTCCTGGTGGGTATCTCGAACAATCCGCTCGTCGCTCCCGCTGTCGAGAAACTGCTCGGGCATCCCATGGCGGAGTGGCAGCCGACGTCGGTCTACTCCTTCATCGTCGGTTTCATCGTCTATGCCGTGCTGGCCAAGATTGGGTTGCAGCCCCGGTCAGCGGGGATCACGTTTGCCGAGCCGGCCGCCGCGCCGGCTACGGGGGCCGTCGCCTGAGGCCCGGCCGCCGGGCGATCTGAGGTTTCATTGGAGGTGTGCACTCCGGGTGTACACCTCTCTTTTGCGCCGTCTGCAGGGAGCGATCAAGGGTGACACGTCCACCGGGCCGCGAAACTGCCTTCGCCCGCTGTATGCCTTTGGCGGCAGCCTTCCTCCTGCTCGCCGCATCCGCGGCCTACGGCCGGGGCGTCGGCGGGTCCGCTGCGACCGCTCCCGTTTCGACGAGCCCCGCCGACGTCAACGAGCGCACCCGCACCTTCCACCTCGACGAAGGGGCCCGGGTCCACCTCAACTGGCCCGCCGAGGCCGGTGATGAGGCCGCCCGCCGCCATCTCATCCTCTTTGCCCTTCCCAACGGCAACACGATCGAGCAGACGGTCGGCTGCCGCCCGAGAGAGGGCCTCGACTGGCACTACGACATCCAGCATATCGGCGCCCAGACCCGCCGGCTCCGGGAGATCGCGCCCGACGAGCGGTTCGTCATCGCCTACCTCGAGGCCGACGGCCGATCCTGGCCGGGCTGGAAAACCAGACACGCCGACTACCTCGATCTCGCGCCTCGAATCATCCACAGGGTCGAAACCGAGGCCGCGGGGAGCTTTGACTCCGTCAACCTCCTCGCGCACAGCGGCGGCGGAAGCTTCATCTTTGCCTTCATCGACAGCCAGGAGCGGATCCCCGACCGCGTCGCCCGCATCGCCTTTCTCGACGCCAACTACGGATACAGGGACGAGGCCGGCCACGCCGACAAGCTCATCGCCTGGCTCCGCGCCGATCCCGGACATGTGCTGAACGTAGTCTGCTACGATGACAGTCACGCGACGCTGAACGGGAAGTTCTTCCTCAGTGCGCCCGACCGCGGCACGTGGGGTTCCACCGGCCGGATGCTCTATCGGTTCATCAAGGACATTCCCCTGACCCAGGAAAGCCGGGGCCCCGTCCAGTTCTTCCGTGGCCTCGATGGCCGACTCGAGTTCATCCTCCACACCAATCCGGAGAACAAGATCCTCCACACGGCCCTGGTCGGCGAGATGAGCGGCTTTCTCCACGCCATGACCCTGGCCGGCCCGTATGAGAAGCAGGCCGGCCCCTTCGCCGGCCCCATCACCTACGAAAAGTGGATCCAGCCCGAACCGCTGGTCACCACGACCCAGCCCGCCGCCCACCCGTAGAACCGACAACACCCGCGCCGTTGGCGGGAAGGCCAGGGCGCGTGACACTTTGGGCGGGGTGGCATGGGCAGTTTCGGCTTCGCGGAGCGAAGCC
>CAZQEN010000179.1:0-15027 GCA_964591605.1 uncultured Planctomycetales bacterium | reverse complement strand
GCCGAGGGTCCGCACCAGGGTGCTGGGCCGGGGAGGCTCCTCCTCCCGGATGATCCGACGGACCTCGTCGAACGCGGCCTGCCGCAGCCGGTCCTTGTCGACTGGCGTCGTGCCCGTCAGCAACTCGTACAGCAGCACACCGAGGCTGTAGACGTCGCTGCGCGTATCCACGTCCAGGCCGCTCATCTCCGCCTGCTCGGGGCTCATGTAGAGCGGAGTGCCGACCATCTGCGCGAAATTCGTGACCAGTGTCTTCTCGGTCAGTTGCTGGCCGGTCGCCTTGGCGACGCCGAAGTCGATCACTTTCGGCACCGGCACGCCGTCGTGCAGCGTCACGAGCACATTCGTCGGCTTGATATCGCGGTGGATGACGCCCTTGGTGTGCGCGTGCTGCACGGCGCGGCAGACCTGGACGAAGAGCGCCAGCCGCGCCCGGGGCGCCGTCTCATTCCGGTCGCAGTATTCGGTGATGGGAACGCCGCGCACGAGTTCCATGACGAAGTACGGCCGGCCTGAGTCGGTCGCCCCGGCGTCAAGGACGCGGGCGATGTTCTCGTGCTCCATGAGCGCCAGGGCCTGCCGCTCGGCCTCGAACCGTGCGATCACCTGACGTGTGTCCACGCCCGGTTTGATCAGTTTCAATGCCACCTTGCGCCGGACGGGGAATTGCTGCTCGGCCATGAAGACCACGCCAAAGCCGCCCTCGCCGAGACGCTCCAGGAGCTTGTAGCGGCCGATGACGGACCCGACTCGCTCGGTCGGAACCAGTTCCGCAGTGGTCTGTGGCTCGGACTGCTCCATCGCGATCAGGGCCGGAAACGCGTCGCGGATGTCCGCGGCGAGTGCCGGGTATTTCCGCGCGTACTCGTCAATCGAGGGGGATTCTCCGCGGCGGCGGCGCGCGGCGAAATCGTCGGCCAGTTCGGCCAGCAACTCGTGGTCGCTCGTCTGGTCATCCGGCAGCTCGCTCATGACCTGAGTTCCGTGAGGCCGCCGGGCATGCCCGCAAGGATTTTCCTGAGCCTCTTGAGTGCCCGCACGTATCGCTTGGCGGCGGCGGCCTTCTGGATGCCGAGCACCTGGGCGGCCTCGTCGTTGGTCAGGTGCTCGAAGTGCCGCAGCGCCAATGCTTCGCGGTCGGCGGGGTCCATGCTGCTCAAAGCTTCCTGGAGCCGATCTTTGATCTCCGCACCAGCGGCGGCCGTGCCGGGTCCTGTCGCATGGCCGCTCAGTTGAGCCACCAGGGCGATCGAAGTGGCATCGGGCCTGTGGCGGCCCGGGCTCGCCTCGCGTGCCGCGTCGCGCTTCTCGGTGCCCAGATGATGGCGGTGCAAGGCGAGCAGCTTGTTGTGGACGACTCCCCGTAACCAGAGGAACAGCGGCGCGGTCGGCTGGCGAAAGTACGCGGCTTGATTGGCGGTGGCTTCCAGATAGGCGTCTTGGATCACGTCGGCCGCATCGATCCGGCCGGCCAGACGCGGGTCCATCCGGAAGGCGGCCATCCGGCAGAGCCGCTCCTCGTACTGCATCAGCAGCGCCCCCCAGGCGACGGCGTCTCCGCCCGCGGCGCGCGCCAGCAATCCGTCCGTTTCCGGCCGATCATCCGCCATGCGCAGCCCCATCTTAAGACTAAAATGCGCCTGACCACGATGCCAGGACAGGGTGGAGTCAGGGAATTGGCCCAAGTCGATCATACCAATCGACAGGGACAAAAGCGAGAATTGGGTTGTCCGAGAGCCGCAGGGGTGTGCCCAATACTCCCGGAGACAGCCCGTAGGTCTCCCGGCGCGCCGGGACCGGGCGGGACCTGGGTTGGGTCAGTTCGTCCCGGACCGAGGTCCCTTCCGGCAGAAGGGACCTACTCAAAGGACTCTCGGAAAACTGGGCACAGCCAGCAGCGGCTGCCTACTCACAGCCGATGCAGACACCGTGGCACTGGCCGAACGAGCAGGTCTCGCCCGCGGGGCACTGATGGCCGCAGGTGCCGCAGTGAAGGTTGTTGAACATCAGATCGACGCACAACTGGCCACAGAGCGTCTGTCCGGCGGGGCAGGGGGGAGAACAGACCAGGCTGGATGAACTGGTTGTGCGTGTGTGTGCGGCGGAGGTGAAGAAGCCGCCGCCGCCGACGCAGCCGTCCGGGGTACAGATCATGTCGGGCGGGCACACGATGCCGCAGCCCCTGCAGTTGTTCGGATCCGAGCTGGGGTCCGTACACACACCGTTGCACCGGATCAGCCCTTCCGCGCACGGTGCCGTCGTGCACGTGCCGCCGATACAGGTGGTCCCGGCCGGGCACACGTTTCCGCACGTTCCACAGTTCGCGCCGTCGGAGCAGAGGTTGACGCACTGGCCGGAGCAGAGCCCGAGGCAGGTGCCCGAGCAGCCGCCGCCGTCGTTGGGCTGGCAGAAGCCGCCCATGCAGCTCGTGCCGAGAGGGCACACGTTCCCGCAACTGCCACAATTCTGCGGGTCTTCCGGCAAGTAGACACAGACACCCGAGCACAGGGTCGTTCCGGCGGGGCAGGGGACGCAGACGCCGGTCTCACAGCGGCCGGTGGTGCAGGCGTGCCCGCAAGTTCCTCAGTTGGCACTGTCGCTGCACAGCCAGGTGCAGGCGCCGTTGCAGTCGGTCTGGCCGCAGAGGCAGTTGCAGCCGGGACCGACGCAGGTTCCATCGCAGTTCGGGTCGGCCGCAAGCCCAGCGCCGCTGTAGCAGCGCTGGAAGATGCCGAAGTCATCGAGGTCCACATCCTCGTCCGCGTCGAGTCGGGCGTCGTTGCAGGCCGGGTCCGTCTGCGGGATCGCCGCACCGAGGGCGCACGCCCTAAATCTGCCGAGATCTGCGGAATCGACGTCGCAGTCATGGTCAAAATCACTTGCGATGTCCACGGCCCAGGCCCGTCCGGCCGATGCCCCGGGCATCAGCAGGAGACAGAATGCCTGCACACACCATTGTTTCGTTCGATTCATCACCACATCTCCTTTGAAAACGCGCGCAGATTCCCTGTGATCGGACTGTGGCCTCCTGCCCGATCATGCATCAGGAGTCATTCAGCGAGCTCTGACGGTTACGGAGAACAGTGTCGATCTGGTGGCGTCCTCACCGGTCGCTATCTTCTCTACCCCTCCTATCCTCTCCGAAGGAGGCCCGGTTTCCTTCGTCAGGGGGGTGCGGTTTGGCTGCTTCCGGCAGCCGGTTCAGGTCCGCAAGTTGCTGATGTGTGTTGGTCGCGAAATCCCGGTACTTGGCAACATCTGGTTCGTCTTCTGTCAGCTTGTCGAATAACGCCGCGGCCTGCAGGAAACTCTGCTCGGCCTCCTTCGCCCGCCCGGCGCCGCGGAGCCTGAACGCCCAGATTCTGTAAACGTGGCCAAATCGTTCACGCAAGTCCCGGTGCTCCTTCAGCTCCGCGGGCGTGCGAGCCTGCACTTCGAGGAACTGGCGATAGGCGTCTTCCGCGTCGGCCATGGCCTGCTGCGGATCAGTGCCGGGCAACTCCATCAGTGTCTGGTACGCCCATGCCCAGTTATAGATGATGCCCGCATTCTGCCGCTTTGAAACCGCGCGCTCATAGCCCTCGGCCGCGGCGCGGAGCGCCGCTTTCGCTTCCTCGGCCCGACCCTCGCCGGCGCGAAGCTGACCGAGCGACAGATACATCCACGCCAGAGATTCTTTGAACTGCGGCTGATCGGGGTGCTGCGACGCCGCGGTTGTCAGCATGGAGATCCCCCGGTCAATCATCTCACCCGCACGCTTGAAATCATTGCTTTGCCGATACCAGTAGCTGAGCTCCCGATAGCAGATCCCCAGTTCGTTCTGGTAGTCGAACGAGGTGGGCGTACCGCTGACCAGCGTCTCGTACAGCCCCGTTGCCCTCTCGACCGAAACCGTCGCTTCCTCGGGCCGGCCGGCGTTGCGAAGCGTGCGCCCAAGGTTGAGCAGGCTCCAGGCCAGTTGCTGCCGGTACTGCGCCACTTCCCGATGTGCGCCCGCCAGCCGGTCCAGGATTGCGACCGAGCGCTGGAAGAATTTCTCCCCGTCCGCCCATTCTCCGTCTGTCGCATAAAGCGAACCAATGGCGCGATATCCTACCGCTGCCTGGTATTGGAGGTTAGGGTCGAGGCTGTCTTCCTGCGAGAGGCTCTCGTAGAATTTCACCGCTTCCTCCGAGATCCGCCTGCGCAGCGGCGCCGGGAGCTGGGACCATTCGCCGGCTCCGATCGCGGCCCTGGTGAGCACTTCCCGGATGGCAATGGTCGCTCGCAGAAAGCTCTTTTCAGCTCGCTCGCTCTCCGCCTTTGCACGTGCCAGCGCGCTCTGTTTCTGAGTCAACGCGGCGCGTACTTCGTCGCGCTGGCGAACAACCTGCCGCTCAGCTCTGGTCGCCCGGACTGCCTGCCAGGTGCTCACGGTGGTCGCCGTGGCCAGCAGCACCACGAATGCCGTTGCCACGATCAGCGCTGCCCGATGCCTGCGGGCAAGTTTGCGCAGCCTGTAGCCTGCCGACGGCGGGCACGCCTGCACCGGCTCGTCAGACAGGTAGCGCTGCACGTCCATGGCCAGGCCGTTGGCCGTCTCGTAGCGCCGGCTGCGGTCCTTCTCCAGCGCCTTCATCACGATCCAGTCCAGCTCGCCGCGGATCGTGCGGCCCAGTTGTCTGGGATCGGTGCTGCGCTGAGCCGACACGGTGGTCACCGTCGCACCCAGCGTACTCAGGCGCGTGCTGGGGCGCGGCGGCTCTTCCTCGCGGATGATCCGGCACATCTCGCCGAACGCCGCTTTTTTCAGCCGGTCGCGGTCGAAGGGCGTGGTGCCGGTAAGCAGTTCGTACAGGAGCACGCCCAGGCTGTAGATATCGCTGCGCGTATCCACGTCTCCCGACGCCACGTCGGGACTCATCTCCGCCTGTTCAGGGCTCATATAGAGCGGCGTGCCGACGATCTGGGCGAAGTTCGTGAAGAGCGTCTTCTCGGTGAGCTGCTGGCCCACGGCCTTGGCAACCCCGAAGTCGATCACCTTGGGGACGGGAACGCCGTCGTGGAGCGTGACCAGCACATTGGTCGGCTTGAGATCGCGATGGATGATGCCTTTCTGGTGCGCGTGCTGGACGGCCTGGCAGACCCGCACGAAGAGGCCCAGCCGCTCGCGCGTCGTGAGCGTGTTCTGGTCGCAGTAGTCAGTGATGGGGATGCCGCGGACCAGATCCATCACGAAATACGGCCGGCCGCCCTCGGTGGCGCCGGCATCGAGCACCCGTGCGATGTTGGGGTGATCCATGAGGGCCAGGGCCTGGCGCTCGGCCTCGAAGCGGGCGATGACCTGCCGCGTGTCCATGCCCGGTTTGAGGATCTTGAGGGCTACCGTGCGGCGGACCGGGGCCTGCTGGTCGGCCATGAACACGACGCCGAAGCCGCCCTCGCCGATCTGCTCGAGGAGCTTATAGGGGCCGATCGTCGTGCCGGGCCGAGTGAGCGGCATCGGCGGCTGGAGGTCGGGTCCCAGTTCGGAGGGAACGACGGCCGGTGAAGCCAGGAAGTCGTCTTCGCTCTCGTGGACCCGCAGCAGGGCGTCGAGGCGTCGGCGGAGCGGCTGGTCACCGCCGCAGGCCTCGTCGAGATAGGCGGCGCGGGCGATCGGATCCGGGATCCGCCTGGCGGCGTTGAAGATCGTTTCCTCACTCAGCATGACAGCGATCATATCCGGCCCTGAAGGGGGAGCCCGGCCACCCAGCCTCCATCCTTCAGTGCGAAATCCGCGGGTGGGTCACCCGGCGGAATCTCGGTTTTTTTCGCGGATGCGGGGGCTGACGGACTCAGCTCCCCGGCGGCCCGTCCATTTCCATTCGCAGCCACGCGCGGGCGTAGGCCCAGTCGTTGTCCGCCGTCGAAGGCGAGATTCCCAGCACGCCGGCAGCTTCCTCGTTGCTCAGGCCGACAAAAAACCGCAGCTTGACCAGTTCCGCCTTGCGTTTGTCTTTGTGTTCGAGCTTCTGGAGGGCTTCTTCGAGGGCCAGGACGTCGATTGGGGAGCCGTCCCTGACCGCGGGCTCGACCTGTGCCAGGTCCACGCGTTCCCGTTCCCCGCCGGCTTTCCGGGTCTTCTTGTGACGTGCGTTCTCGATGAGGATCCGCCGCATCGCCTCGGCCGCGGCGGCAAAGAAATGTCCACGGCCGTTCCAGGACTGCGGTCGATCGACATCCACCAGGCGAAGGTACGCTTCGTGGACCAGTGCCGTCGCCTGCAGCGTCTGGCCGGGGGATTCGCTGGACAACCGTTGTGCGGCCAGCCGGCGGAGCTCGTCATAGACAAGCGGTAGGAGTCGGCGTGCGGCGTCCGCATCGCCGTCCTGAATGGCGTCCAGAATAATGGTGACTTCGCTCATGCCCGCCCCATCATCTTACCATTCCGCACCCCTGCGGCGAACCGGAGACGCCCGGCGACAGGGCCGTTCGCGGCGCGGTATGATGGATACTTAACCGCCCTGCGGGCTGCCGGACCGGAGACGGCTTATGCAGAATGAACTCACCTCGCGCATTGTCGCGTTTCTGCAGCGTCCACTGCCGATGAAGCCGCAGACCGAGCGGCAGCTCGGCGATCACCTGTCCGGGCACAATACCGATGTGCACACATTTCTGCTTTGTGCCAGCCAGGTGCTCGAAGACTTCGAGCTGGAGATCCTCTTCGGGCCGATCTTCACGCCGACGCTGGACGACCGGGCGGAATTCGCAGATCTCCTGTTTCACTGGCGGCCGACGGCCGGGCAGTTGCAGGAGGTGCTGAGCGAGGTGTGCCGGAGGGTGCCGCATGCGACGGTGCGCCTACCCGACGGGTCGGAGGCGAAGCTGACGCTGCACGAGGTGCTGGTCGAGCGGTTCGTCCGGCTGCTGCGGCTCGATCACGGGCCCGACGCCCTGACGGCCGCCGCCCTTCGGGACGCGTTGCCGCCGGAACTGTGGTCGATCGGCACGGCGTTGCTCTGTGAGCATGGCATGTCGCCCCGGCACCAGGCGTGGCTCGCGACCTTCTTGAGTCATGCCGCCCGGCGCGGGGACCATGAGATCTCGCGCGGGTGGCTGGAAGACCTCGTGCGGTTCATCGCCGGCCAGCCGGACCTCGACAGGGATGCGCTCCTGGCCGCCGCCGAGGCCCTCCAGCGGGCCACGCAGGGCTCGGCCGCCTACGCCGCCGGCGGCCACGCCTACTGGTCGCCCGATGTCGCCCAGCACCACCACTACCGCGGCGAGGGCCGCGTCGATCAGGCCCGCCTGGAGCAGGAACAGGCCCGGCTCGGGCACATCACGACCATCCTGCAAGACCTGCGGGCGTTTCAGCAGGTCCCAGGGTAGGTCCCGCCTGCCGGGCGGGACCTTTGGAGGGGTGCCGAGCGACGGGTGGCGGAATCGTGAGTGGGGCGTTTCGGTGCGAAGCGTGCAGATGGGGCGGTCTTCGTCGTATCGGTCGGTCTTCGTCGTCCGAGGTCCTGTCCGGCAGACAGGACCTACCGGTCGCGCCCGGCACGCGTGACCTGCCCTGGGCCTTCCGAAATGAGACAGTGAGACCGAGCAATATGTCGCAGCCTTCAGACCCAATCCGCGACCGCGTGATCGCCGACACCGGCTGGGGCATCAAGCCCGACGACCAGCCGGCCAACGCCGCCGAGGCCGCCGGCCGTGTGCCGCCGGTGTATCGCTATGACCCCGCCGAGCCGGACGTCGTGCGCCGCATCCTCGTGGCTCAGCGCCGAGGGTTCAACACGGCCAACCGTGTGCGCGTCGAGGGACGTGCGGGCGGCCGCGCGGGCCGGACGACGATCTTCGACATCAACAAGGACGCCTTCGTGGTCGAAGGTCTGACCTTCGGCGACGAGAATCTCATCGAGCTTCTCAAGGCCCTGGGGGCCGCCTTCGAGCCGCAGCAGCTCCGCCAGCTCACACCCGACGAGCCCACCCCGCGAGAATTCGCCCTCGGCCGCGCCTGGGCCTGGGGGGCCGAGCGGACGGGGTGAGCGCTGGGGGTGTGGCGCGCGAATACATCATTGCGACGGGGCGTTTCCGCCGAATCCGGGAACCCTGCGAGGCCCGCCGCGTCTATATCCCTGGAGCCGGGAGCGGGCAGACGAGGATCCACGTCATGAGGTCATGCGTCGGCAGCGTCATCCTGGTCACTTTCCTCGCTTCCTCCACCAGAGCCGAGACGACGGCGGCGCCCGTCGGAGGCTCGGCGCTTCCGTTCGCGATGAGGCTGTATCACGAACTGGCGTCCGCGGATGAAAACGTCTTTTTTTCACCGGTCAGCATCGTTGATGCCTTCGGGATGCTCCAGGCGGGGGCGCGCAGCGAGACGGCCGAGGAACTCGTCAAAGCGCTGGGTTTCTCATCGGAAGACCTGCCCGAGGCGATGGCAAAACTGAATGAGATCCTGCTCGACTCGACCCGGCCGTATACGCTGAACCTGGCCAATGCGCTCTGGGTCGACAACCACTTCCCGGTTCGCCCCGAATTCGTCACGCGGCTGAAGGATAAGTACTCCGCCACGGCCTTCAACTGCGACTTTGCCGGCCGGTCGGAGCCGGAACGTCAGCGAATTAACAGTTGGGTCGAAGAGCGCACGCATGACCGCATCAAGAATCTTCTCCCGCCTGATTCGATCGGACGTGACACGTGCCTGGTGTTGACGAACGCCATCTACTTCAAGGCGGAATGGGCGCGGCAGTTCAAGAAGGAGAGCACGGCTAACGGTGAATTCACGCTCACTTCCGGAAAGAAGATCACTGTCCCGTTCATGCATGAGAAAGTGACCGGCTGCGGATATTACGAGGACGATCGCCTGCAGGCGATTGATCTGCCGTATAAGGGCGAGTCGGCGAGCATGCTGATCCTCCTGCCCAAGGGGCAGCCGCTCGCGGGATTGGAAAAGAGCCTCACGGCTGAGCATCTGGCGCGTATGATCGGCCAGCTTCGCAGAACCGAAGTGCAGGTGACGCTGCCGCGCTTCAAGCTCGAGACCGGCTACGACTTGATCCCACCATTCAAGCGTCTCGGTGTGCGGCGCGCCTTTGAAGCTGCCGATTTTTCGGGCATGACCGAAGCTTCTCGAAACCTCCGCGTCACGGGGGCCTTCCATAAGGCGTTTGTGGAAGTGAATGAGGAAGGGACAGAGGCCGCCGCGGCGACCGGCATCGTGGTCGGACGGACGGCCATCGCCCGTGCGATCATTTTCCGGGCAGACCGGCCCTTCCTGTTCATTATCCGAGACCACAAAAGCCACGAACCTCTGTTCATGGGCCGCCTAACTGAGCCTTCGGGAAAAAGCAAGTAACGGGTGTCGTCAGAGCCGCTACCGCCTGCAGCTCTCCTTCAATCACGGAAGCAGTCCGCCGCGATGGCTCGTCCTCTGATGCTCCTCGCGCTTGTCCTCGGCCCTGGGGCCGCTTTCTAGCCGACTCGGCACAGTATTCTGATTCGCAGGCTGACTCATGGTTTATGCAGCTTTTGTGTAGTTGTCGTGCGGCGGGATCCGCTATATACTGACCTGTGCAATCGAAGGCCGGAGTGCTCACTGCCCGTTTCTCTGCATCTCACGGGATGGTGGCATGTATATCGGCCCGACCGCCTCGCGAGTGGCACTGTTTTGCAGGTTGACGCCAGTGCCACGATACGGTCGAGCCAGCCAGCAGAACCGACGGATCTCACGGTCTGACCCTCGGTCCAGACCGGAGGAAACGGGCCGCATCACCGGATGACTCCACCTTTCCTTGCGGGAGTCGTACATGAGCGGTTCATCCAATAATGGCGAGCGGACGGGGGGCTCAGTCAAGCCCAGATACCCCGGAATCCCTACCATCACCGACGGCGCCGGCGGCGTCGTGTGGGTTGAGACGAACATCACGCAGGCCGCCTGCGCCTACCCCATCACCAGCTCGACGACGATGGGCGGGGGCTACTCCGCGGCCGTCTCGAACGGGATGAAGAATCTCTGGGGTGAGAAGCTCCTCTTCATCGAGCCCGAAAGCGAGCATTCATCGGCCTCTACTTGTGAGGGTTTCGCTCTGGCGGGCGGGCGTGTGACGAATTTCACAAGCGGCCAGGGCCTCGTCCTCATGAAAGAGGTGCTTTACACGATCAGCGGCAAGCGCCTCCCGATCGTTTTCCACATTGGGGCCCGGGCCCTCACCAGCCACAGCCTCAACGTCCACGCCGGCCACGATGACGTGATGTCCTGCGCCGATACCGGCTGGGGCATCCTCTTCGGACGCAACCCGCAGGAGGCGGCCGACCTGGCGCTCATCGCCCGCCGGGCGGCCGAGGCCTGCCAGTCGCCGTTCATGAACGTGCAGGACGGTTTCCTCATCACGCACACCGTCGAGAACGCCCTGCTGCCCGAGAAGGAGTTCATGAAGGATTACGTCGGCCGCCCGCAGGACCGGATCCTGAACCTGTTCGACAACGCCCACCCGATGATGTCGGGCGTCGTGCAGGACCAGGATTCGTACATGAAGGGCAAGATCGCCCAGCGGCACTATTACGTGCACATGAAGCCGGCCGTGATCGAGGCCATGCGCCTTTTCACCGAGGCGACGGGCCGGCCGTACGACCTGATCGAGTCGTACCGCATGGACGACGCCGAGTACGCCATCGTCGGCATGGGCTGCCTGATGGAGACGGCCAAGCCGACCATCGACTACATGCGCAGCGAGATGAACCTCCGCGTCGGCGCGGTGAACGTGTGCAGCTATCGCCCGTGGCCGGGGCCGGAGATCGTGCAGGCGCTCAAGGATGTGAAGGCGTTCACCGTCGTCGAGCGCATGGACGACCCGCTCGCGCCATCGAATCCGCTGATGTGCGACATCAAGACGTCGTTCATGGATGCGCAGCTTCAGCTCGAGGAATTTCGCACGGCGGGAGTCAAGGTGGAGCAACTTCCGATGATGCTCCAGTGCTCGGCCGGTCTGGGCAGCCGCGACATCCGGCCCGGGCACTTCATCGGGCTTGTGCAGAACATGCGCTACGCTGTGGGACCGGCTTCCAGCCGGTCTGACCGGCAGGATGCCGGTCCCACAAGCAACGGGCACAAGGAGTTTTGCACCGTCGGCATCAAACATGAGACGGCCATCGACCCGCCGATCGACCCGGACGTGCGGCCGGATGGCGCGTATTCCATGCGAGGCCACTCCGTGGGCGGCTACGGCAGCGTCACCACCAACAAGGTGATCGCCACGCTCATGGGCGACCTGTTCGGCCTGCACGTGCAGGCGTATCCCAAGTACGGTTCGTCGAAAAAGGGTCTGCCAACGACGTATTATCTCACTGTCGCGCCATCCAAGATTCTCACGCACTGCGAGCTCGAGCACGTCGAGTTCATACCGCTCAATGATGTGAATGCGCTCAACCTGGGTGACACGCTGCGAGGCCTGGCCGATCATGGCACGATTTTCCTGAATTCGTCCAAGCTGACGCCCGAGGAGGTCTGGAAGGGTGTGCCGATGTGGGCCCGGCGCCGCATCCGCGAGAAGCAGGCCCGCGTGATGGCCCTCGATACGTTTAAGATTGCCGACGAAGTGGCCACCAACCCCGAGCTGCGCATCCGCATGATGGGCGTCGTGCTCCTGGGCGTGTTCCTGAAGGCCACGCCGTTCGCCGAACGCAACCATATGAGTTTCGAGCAGCTCATGGAGGGCGTAGAGAAGGCGGTTCGCAGCTACTGGGGCAAGCGGGGCGAGCAGGTGGTGCAGGATAATCTTACCTGCATCCGCCGCGGCTATCAGGAGGTCTTCGAGGTCCCTCGCGAACTGATCGCCGACGCCTCGCTCGACGAGGCTGCGCCCGCAGCGCTGCCGGTGGTGTCGTAGACGTAGATGTCAGAACTTGCATGGCATCTGGACGAGAACCGACATGATATCTGGTAGAATGGAAGCAAGGCTTGGAGAAATCGACATGGACCTGTCACTGACAGCAGAGTCCCAGAAGTTTATCCACGAGCAAATCACAGCGGGACGGTATTCCTCGGCGGAGGATGTCGTTGAAGATGCCCTGCGTCGCATGATGGACGAGGATGTTCTTGACCTCGACGATGAGACGCTTGCGGCCATCGACGAGTCTGAGGACCAGATCGAGAGAGGACAGTACCGGGATTGGAGGGAGGTATCCGCCGAACTCCGGGCAAAGTACCTGAAGTGATGATCGCGCATGAGCGATTCGTATCGCGTCAACATCACGGAAAGGGCGCTTGCGGACCTGGAGGCCATCTTCAAGTGGATCTCTCTGGAGTCACCGGGCAGAGCGTCCAGAGTGGTTGAACGGATTCTGAACGCCATCGACGATCTGGAGTTCATGCCCGGCCGATTTCGGCGGGCTCGCCGCAGCAGAAAACATGGCCACGTGATGCATTCGCGTCTGGTGCGGCCGTACATCATCTACTTTCGGATTGATGAACCAGGGCGGGTCGTCTTCATCGTGGAAGTTCGTCATGGAGCTCGTCGGCAGCCTCGAAGTTTCGAGTGATGCAGTGAGCACGCCCGGCTCTGAGTCAGGGTTCGGGAGCTATGGCACGCAATAGGAGCCTTCTATGCCCATCAGTCCCGCCAGGTTGCCGCGGACGGCCGAGGAAGTCGTTGACAATTCGAACTTCTTCGATCGTGTTTTGCCGCTTTACGAGCACGGGGTGGGGGACCTCGAGCTGGAGGCGGATCTGGACACGGCCCGGTCGGTCATCCCGGCCGGGAGCGGGGGGCCGCGCGATTTCTCGTTCATCGCGCCCGAGATCCCCGAGTTCATTGCCCCCAACTGCGTGGGGTGCATGGAATGCGTGACCGAGTGCCCGGACACCGCGATCCTGGGCAAAGTCATCCCCAGGGCGCAGATGGAGGAGGCGCTGGCAGCCCTGCCGGCCGACAAGCGGGCGCTGCTCGAACCCGACTGGGCGAAGACCCGCAAGTACTGGCAGACGTACGAAAAGCAGGGCAAGGAGCCCGGCTATTTCGGCATCTTCATCGACCCGACCAAGTGCAAGGGCTGCGCCGAATGCGTGCAGGTCTGTGACGACAACGCCCTGCGGATGGTCAAGAAGACCGACGTGAACATGCCGCTGTTCCGCGAGAAGTTCGACCATTTCCGCTCGCGGGGGCCCACGCCGGCCCAGTACATCAACGAGAAGGTGCTGGCCGACATGATGCTGGCCGACTCGGCCCTGCAGTACGTCGGCGGGGCGGGAAGCTGCGCGGGCTGCGGCGAGGCCTCGGTGCTGCGGATGTTCATCGCCGCCACGTGCTTCAAGTACGGGCCGCAGAACGTCGGGCTGATCGCCGCGACCGGCTGCAACACCGTCTACACCTCCACGTACCCCTACAACCCGTATACCCTGCCCTGGGCCAACTCGCTCTTCGAGAACGCCCCGACCTTCGCCATGGGCGTCCGCGCCAGATGGGATCAGCAGGGCTGGGGCCACAAGCGGCTCTGGGTCATCGGCGGGGACGGGGCGATGATGGACATCGGCTTCCAGGCCCTCTCGCGCATGCTCATGAGCGGCATGGACATCAAGGTGATCGTCCTTGACACGCAGGTGTACTCGAACACCGGCGGCCAGGCCTCGACCTCGACGTTCATGGGCCAGAACACCAAGATGAGCGTGCACGGCAAGGAGATCGCCGGCAAGACCGAGCGCCGCAAGGAGCTGGCCCAGATCGTCATGGCCCACCCCGACGTATTTGTCGCCCAGACGACGGCCGTCCACATCAACCACTTCTACAAGGCCATCCTGCGGGCCAATGAGTACAAGGGCCCTGCCGTCATCATCACCTACACCACCTGCCAGCCCGAGCACGGCGTCGGCGATCACCTGGCGGGCGAGCGGGCCCGGATCGCCGTCGACTCGCGCACGTTCCCGCTAATGATCTACGATCCCGAGGCCGGCGAGCGGATCAAGGACCGCCTGAGTCTCAAGGGCAACCCCGTGCCCGAGAAGGACTGGTACACCGACCCCAAGACGGGCGAGCGCGTCGATTTCATCACCTTCGCCCGCGGCGAAGGCCGTTTCGAGAAGCACTTCGACGCCGACGGCAACGCCTCCGAGGCGCTCCAGCGGGCCAACGAAGACCGCCGCCGCAACTGGCGCATGCTTCAGGAAATGGCGGGCATCGAGCCAGAATCACCGGCAGCCGCACCGCCATCCGTTCCGGCGGCGTCGTAAACGCTGTGAGCGGCTCCTCCTTCAGAACCCCCGGCGGAAGCGGGGTGGATGAAGTGGACCATCGTGCGCCGCCTCACTCAGCATCTGAGTGATCCTTACCGGAAGCTGTCGCGCATCGTGCCCTCGGCGGTGTAGGCCCAGACGACGCCCCGGCCGTCATCGGCTGCGCCCATCTGCGCGACCAGAGCGCCGCCGGCGTTCTTGACGAACACGACACCACCGGTGGCAGTCGTGTTCTGAGCGAGAGCGGCGATGACGCGGCCCTGCGAGTCGACCACCTCGACGCGGCGGGCGCGGAGCACATCGGCCAGCGGCGGGTCACCCGTCGCGGCGTCCTGCCGCGCCGTCCGCAGCCCCATGACGCACCCGCTGATCGTGATGGCCAGCAGCGCGATGCAGCCCAGGCGAAGTCTGCGGTTTTGCGATTCCAGACGGTCCAGACGCTGTTCAACAGTCATGCGAAGGCTCCTTGTGTGAGCAATCCAAAGATTCTTTGTGCGGATGGCGCACATCGCCGCAGATCGTGCTGCCGCACTCGGGGCAGACGCCGGACGTATTACCGGTGAGGTTGTAGCCGCAGGTATTGCAGTATCCCGGCCGTGATTTGGGCTTGCGCCACTCGCGCCAGAAGAGCCAGAGGGCAACGAGATTGAGTAGACCTGCGACCTGGTCGAGATTCCAATGGAAATGCCCGCTGCTCAAAACCTGGATGGTCTGAGGAGACAGCCGTGAGGGGAAACCCAGGTCCGTACCCGGGCTGATCTGGTTCTGCACTTTCCATGAGAAGACGGCGCCCGTGATTTCGTGGCAGGAGGCGCTGGTGCAGGTGGACAACGACC
>CAZQEN010000178.1:0-15226 GCA_964591605.1 uncultured Planctomycetales bacterium | reverse complement strand
CCACCGACGGAGATCGCGATCTGGGCGGATCCGACATCGACAATCTGATCCTGGAAAAGGCCATCGCGGCGTTCAAGAGCCAGCACGGCATCGACATCAGCGCGGATACCGATCTGCCGGCCTGGCTGGAGACCCTGGGCAAGTGTGAGACCGCCAAGAAGGCGTTGAGTCAGAGCGAGACGGCCAGTTTCATGATGTCCGCCCAGGGTCAGCGCCTGGTCTTTGAGCTGACTCGTCGCGACTTCAACGCCCTCATCGCCTCGATTGTCGGGAAGACCCGCACCATCACCGAGCGGACCCTGGCCGCCGCAAACCTCACCCCGCGTGACATCCGCGCTGTGCTGCTGGTCGGTGGCTCGACGCGCATCGTCGCCGTCCGCGAGATGCTCAGGAGCTTCTTCGGCAAGGATCCGCGCACAGACGCACAGCCCGACGAGGCGGTGGCCATGGGCGCGGCGATTCACGCGGCCCGCAAGGCCGGCGATGACAAGCAGATCACTGTGGACAGCGAGGGCAAGAAGGTCCTGCCCCCGCCCGTGAAGATGATCGACGTCAACAGCCACCCGCTGGGCTGCCTGGCCCTTCACCACGACGGGTCACGTAACTGCGTCATCATCCCCGCCAACACGCCGCTGCCGGCGGAGAAGGAAGAACTGTTCTCGCTGGAAACACCCGGACAGTCTGCGGCGCGGATCATCGTCGCTCAGGGACCGGAAAAGGCTCTGCCTGCCGACTGCACGCTCATTGGCGAGTTGCTTCTGGACGGCCTGCCGCCTGGCCGCATCGAGGATCGCGTCACCGTCAGGTACGGCCTCACGGCCGAAGGGACGCTCACGATCACCGGCACCGACACGCTCAGCGGGAAAAGCACCAGCGATGTCAAGCGGGACCTGACCAGCCTGATCAAGCGGTTGAACCAGTCCTGACCAGCCACAACGCAGAGAGGGTCTCTGCCGGGGTCCCTGTTCATCTCAATCGGAGGATCATCCATGTCTCCAACTGAAAGTCTTCTCGAGCGTGCCGCCCGGGGTCTGGTAAAGCTCACTGCGCGCCCGCCGGAGCTTCAGGACGGTGGCACCGGCGAGACGCTGGTCTTCATCGTCGACCGGTCCGGCAGCATGGTTGCGAAATGCGGTTATACCAGCCGAATCGGTGCCGCCCGGGATGCCATCATCGCCTGCCTGGACACTCGTCAGCAGATGGGTGCCGATGACACCGTCATGGTCATCGCCTTCAACGAGACAGCGAAGCTGGTGCTGCCCCTGATGCGCTGCCGCGACCATCGCCCCCGGATCGATACGGCCATCCGCTCGATCACGGCAGACGGCGGCACGACCATCCGAAAGCCGCTGGAACTCGCGCTTCCGCTTCTGACCAGACAGCCCAACGTGCACCTCGTCCTGCTCTCAGACGGGCAGGATACCGAAGATGCGACCTCGGCGGCGCGTCGCCTCAAGAACAAGGGTGTCATCATCGAAACGATCGGCGTCGCCGATGACCCGAGCGAGGTTGATGAGGGCGTCCTCAAGGGCGTGGCCAGTGTTCTGAACGGCAAGGTGCTCTACCGCTTCATCCGTGATGCCCATGAGATGGTGCAGTACTTCCGCACGGACATCGCCCATCGTCTGGTGAAACGGGGACCATAATGACCCCTGACGAAGCCCGGCAGCTTCTGGAACTGCCGCCCCGGTACAGCCGCCGCGACGTGGACGCCGCGTATGCCCAACTCCAGCACCGGTACGTGCAGCGGCTCAACTACGCGACCGACCCGCGCGAGCGGGACGTGGCCAGTGCGGCGATCGCGCTGCTGCGTGAGGCTTACCCCGTGCTGACCGGTAAGCCACCGCCCACGTCGATCAGGCCGCCGTGCGCGGCAGCAGCGCAGTCCGGCGGGGCGATCCCACGCGCTTCCATGGCAGGCAGGCCCGCCGGATATCGCTCCGGTGCGAAAACTCCGCGATCGCCCGCGGCCGCAGGAAGAGCAGCTCCACGACCGACCAGTGGCTTCCGTTTCTCGACCCTTCCTCAACTGTCGGAAGTCTGGAAAGAACGGATCATGAGCGCACTGATCTATTCGATGATCTGCCTGATCGCGCTGCTGATTCTGGGCAAGGGTACCGGTCTGGCAGGCTGAGCCGAGGTCATCATGGCCGGCGGGTTGAATACGTTGACGGCTTCATGCGCTTCCTCGATTCCCCGGATGCAGCGAGGGAGGATGAGTACGGCCTTGGCCCGATGCAGTGATGTGGGATACCAGGCGCGCGAGAAGCTTCAAGGGAAACATTCCCACCCCAGATGAGTAGCGGCATTGTGCTGCGTCACCATCTCAATCAGAAAGGATCGACCCATGAGCGAAGCCGAGAACAACAAGCCCATCGCAAGCAGACAGTTCGACCGCGTGCAGGCCGCCATCTGGCGTCAGGAAAGCGAACCGGGCGGGCGCGAGCCCTTCTACTCGTTCACGGTCTCCCGCAGCTACAGGGACGCGAACGGCGCGTGGCAGCGCTCGACCAGCTTCCTGGCCCGTGACCTGCCGCACCTCAAGCTCGCGGTCGAGTGGGCCATGCACGAGCTGCTTCTCAAGGCGGAGTGAGCGGGCCTGCCCGAGAACCTGACCAGACTGTGCATCTCATTCGCAGTGGTGTCGCAGGCCATGCAAAAGTGACCGTCGATCCAGGGGAACGGCCCGAACCCGCTGACCCGACGAACAGGCATACAGTGCGCACGAATGGAGACAACCATAAGGCCCTTGCGATGGCAGCGGACCATGCCGCGCGCTGTCCCCCGGCAACAGCAGACCCCCCTCTGCCGGCCCGCTCCGGTGAGCCCGACATGGGCGCCTCTCCTCTGCCTCCACCCGCAGCTGCGTCTTCGTGTCTGGAAGAGATTCCCGCAGCGGCGGTCTGTCGGCCGCAGCTTTTTCTGCGCCCCGGGGTGGCCGGACTGACCGAGGCAACGACCGTGTCCACGTCCGATGGCCCCGCGGGCAGATGGTTGCTGTGCACTCAATGGGAAAGTGGTCGGCGTGAGATGGCACTGTTGACACCTTCCCTCGGCCATCCTGACACATCCCCGATCTGGCTCTCACCCATTCCGCATCCGCCAGCCGCCGGAGCTATCCCGGGCTGGAGCGCCGCCGGTCGCCGGCAATGGCTCGCCGGGCATACGCCCAGTATCTGCGGGGTGTTCAACGCAGTCGTTGAACAGGTCAATCGCTTCGTCGTCTTCCCTGACGGTGCCGAAGTCGGAGCGCCGGCCATCGTCGCCCTGTGGATCATGCTCACCTACTGCTATCCCGCATGGCCGGCCGTGCCCTACATCCATGTGACCGGCCCGCTGGGCAGCGGCAAGTCACGTCTGCTCGACCTCATCGCCCGGCTGGCCTGGCGCCCCACGCTCGCCAGTTCCATGACGGCCGGAGTACTGTTCCGCACGCTCCACGAGCACGGCGGGACGTTCCTGCTGGATGAGGCGGAACGCCTGGGTGAAGCTACCTCACAGGCGTCGGAACTGCGCACCGTCCTGCTTGCCGGCTACCGGGCCGGGGGATGTGTCTCGCGCCTGCACAAGAGCGGCGATGGTCATCGCGCGATCTTCTTCGATGTGTTCGGCCCCAAGGCCCTGGGCAGCATCGGCGAGCTGCCGCCGACGCTCGCCAGCCGCTGCATCAATCTGCAGATGCTCCGCAGCGGCAACGATCAGCCCCAGATCCGGGCTCGCCTCGATGCGAACCCCCAGACCTGGCAGGATCTGCGGGATGACCTGCACGCCATGGCGCTCTGCCGGGCGCCCCGGATCCTGCGCCAGGCCCACGATGTGGATGCCTGCACCATCGCAACCAGCGGCCGTGCCATGGAACTGTGGAAACCGCTGCTGGATCTGGCCACCCTCTGCGAATGCGACGGTGTCACCGGTCTGGTGGCGTGCGTCCGAAAGTTCGCCGAGCAGCTCATGGCCGACAGCATGGAGGATTCGACACCCGAACCGGACAGGATCCTGTTCACACTGCTGGCCGCACATGTGGCCGGGGGCAATTCGGACCTCACCCCCAAGGACCTTCTCCACGAGGCCCGGCAGGACGACGCCATCACGTTCCGCCAGTGGACGCCCCATCGCGTCGCCGGCACGCTCAAGCGTTACGGCCTCGTCACCACCAAGACCGCCCAGGGCCGCCGCTCGTACCTTCGGGTCAGCCCGAACGAACTGATGCGTGCCGCCCGTCGTTACGGCTTCACACTACCGATGGAAAACGCCTCCAACGCCACCGATGCCACCACAGCTGATCCGATCAGTCAAGGTTTACCGGCATAGGCATCCCTGAACAGTCCGGGAGGCGAGTGTGGCGATGGTGGCATTGCTGCCACTCAGTCTTCGAGCTGACGCCAGCTGCCGTCCATTCCGTCTCGAGAACAAGGCCTCCCTGACAGCCCACGCCACAACTTCAGCGGAAACGTTCTGCCCTTCTATCAGATGGAGAGGGGTGTGGGGCCGACTCGTGAAGGAGTTGATGACAGTCCGGCAGGTGGCGGAGGCGATCCGATACAGTCCACGTCATGTGCGTACGCTCATCAGGCAGGGCAAGATCAAGGCAGAGCGGCTCACGCCAGGCGGGCAGTGGCGGATCGACCCTTCTTCTCTTTCCCTCCTGGCGTCTTTCGAGACCCAGCGTCAGCATTCTGTTGAGTATTATCAGCGGCGTGCACTGGCTGCAATGGTGAGGGCAGGCCTGCGGCCACCCGCCGCGCCCGCTCGGCTCTGATCTTTGCGTATATCGCGGCCGCTTGGACGCTGTTGCCAAGGATCGCCGCCACATCTTCAAGGCTCCCGCCATTATCAAGTATCGACTGAGCCCGCGTGTGACGGAACGAATAAACGCGGCTGAACTTCTTCTTCGTGGAGCGACGGAGTGTACTTCGCAGACCACCGGGCTTGAACGGCTGCTTGAGACGGTTCAGGAACACGTGGCCTTCCCGGTGCGGCATCGGTTCCAGAATCGAACGAGCCGCTGGCGATAGCGCAATGGTCCTGGGCTCTCCGGTGCGTTTGACGATCTTGTGCCGATCGATTACGCACAAGTTGGTGGTCAGATCCACATCCTCCCAGCGCAGTCTGCACGCCTCCGAAGGTCGGCACCCTGTCTCCAGGATAAAGCGCAGGATTGGTTCGGTGGACTGTGGCAGATGGCCGAAGATCTCCTGTAGATCTACCTGTCCGTAATCCCTCGGTCGCTTCGTAGGTTTCTCGAGCGTGGGCATGTCCGGCATGAGGTCGATGAAACCGCGGCGATGCGCCCATCGCAGTACTTTGGCTGCCTGCAACATCTTGGCTTGGATCGTCCGCGGCCCGTTGGCGTGGAGATTGTGCTTCTGTCCTCCCTTCGTTCGCTTCAGATGCTGGTGGAAGCGGAGGAGATGATCGCGATCTACCTCCCGAAGGGGAGTCGACCAGGCTGCCTCCTTCCAGGCTTCAAGTACGCAGCATGACCACTCGCCCGGCTCTGTCGTGGTGATCCACAAGGCAATCAATTCACCGACCGTTTCCGGCTCACCGGAAACAACTGGCTGCCCCATGATTTCGCTCGCCCGCCGCATCGCCTGCACGTAATTGCCCTTGCCTGAGCAGAGAAAATGCTTCTTACGGTGAAAGTTCAGATACCACTGGTTCCGGGTGTTGTCGTAGCGGGGTTGTGAGGTGCGAGGCATTGTAGCGTCCGAAATCGGCTTTTATCGTCCGAAACGCGACATCGTTACGCTACATTCTATAACGAGCAAACCACTCGAAATCAAGGAGATATGAATGGAGCCGATGGGAGTCGAACCCACGACCTCTTGCATGCCATGCAAGCGCTCTCCCAACTGAGCTACGGCCCCGGGGAATCACAGTTGTCCTGTCCGGGGGATGGCGGAGCGGTTTGCTCTTGGTCTCCCGTGCACTGACTATTAAAGACGGCCGGCGGGGCGGCGTCAAGCGGGCGGGGTGCCTCGGGCCGGTGAGCGGGCGGCGAGCCGCCGGGGTGATGCCGAGCGGGCGCGGCGGCGTCGCGACCAGAGGAGCGGGTTCAGCCGGCAGGACGCGTCTGTGCATCGGCCGGGCGGGTGGCCGCGGTGGTGACGCCCTCGTGCAGCGCCCGATCCCGGAACTCGCGGGCCTGTTCGATGAGCGCAGGCCTGTCCACCGGCCGGCGCGGCTCCAGCGTGAACGACATCTCCTGCTGATCGTGGATGGTGAACGGCATCAGCGCTTCGGCCACAAAGTCGATCGGCGGGATCTGGTACCACGGCGGATTGAGCCGCTGGTGCGTGGTGAGCGTCTCGTATCCGTCCTTCTTGAGGATCACGCTGTAGTCGCCGTACCAGGTGAAGTCGACACTGGCCGGTGAGGTGCCGATGTTCTGGTCGTTGAGAATGACAGCGGCCCCCTGGGGGTCCGTCTTGACGGTCACCGTGCGGCGCACGCAGCTCACGGACGCGCCCAGAACCAGAGCGCCCACAGCCAGCAGGTGCAGTCCGGAGACGCAACCGCCAGAGCGCGCCTTGGGCTTGTCGGGTTTCGGGCTTTCGGCTTTCAACTCGGTACCTCGATGATCTCTGCCGAGACCGCCTGCGTGTCCAGCACGGCCACGGTGCAGCGGCCATGGACCCAGCCGCAGCACTCCCCCGGATTCAGGAACAGTTTGCCTCCGCGCTTCTCGTTGACCACCTCGTGGGTGTGCCCCGTCACAATGAAGTCGGCCAGGTCGATGTCGGCGGGCTCACACCAGTCGATGAAGTGGTGGACGAGGATCAGTTTGCCCTCCGCCTCCACCCAGAGCGGACCCTCCTGGATCTGCGGCAGGATCGTCTTGAGCCCCTTGCGCTCCCCGTCGTTGTTGCCGTAGGTCGCATGCAGCGGGCCGGTCCACGAGAGCAGTTCCTTGGCAGCGAACGGGGCGATGATGTCGCCGGGATGGATGATCGCGTCCACGTTGCGGTCTTTGAGGATGGCCAGCGCGCGCTGGAGCGTCGGAAGCCGATCATGCGTGTCCGAGATCACTCCGAATCGCATAACGATGCCTGGTCCCGTGGGCAGCGGCCGCGCGGCCTGCCCGCCGCCAAGGTCCCCTTATACCCCGCGTTCCGGTGAGGGACAAGGAGGGTTGAGACGAGCGGTCGCTGCTCGTAATATGGCTCCATCTCGCCGCTTACGCGCGAATGACCTGACCACGATGGCCACCACGCAACCTGGGTACTCCCGAATGTCGGCACGCCGGCTGCTGCGGATCGGCTGCGGTCTGGCCGCGGGTCTGGCGGTGCTCGCCGCCGCCGGATACGCCAGCCTGCCGCTGTGGCTGCCGGTCGGGTGGATCGCCGATCGCGTCGCGCAGGACCTGTCCGGCCAACTGGGCCGCCCGGTGCGGGTGGGAGCTCTTCGGGTGGGTTGGACGACCGGCATCGAGATCCGGGATCTGAGCATCTCGGGCGAGCCCGGCGGCTCAGACGCAGCTCTGGCACAGGTGCGGCACGCCTCACTTGCCCTCGAACCCCTCCGGCTGCTGCTCACGAACTCCTCGCGGGAACTCAGCGTCCAGGGCGTGGAACTGTGGCTGGATGCGGGCCCCGACGGGCGGATCACCAACCTGCCCGCTTTCACGGCGTCGTCGGGCGGCCTCGAGTTCCGGCAGTACAACATCCGGGACGTGCTCTGCCACATCCGATCTCCCGACGAAGAACACGTTGTTCGACTGGACCGCCTTGAGTGCCGTATTGATCGTGAAAGCGGCCTTCTCTCGGTGGATGCGGCGGCCGCCGTGGCCCACGGATCCGATCGCCCGGCCCGCAATCCGTCGAGCCTCTTCCTGATCGACGCCGATGTCACGCTCGCACGGCTCCGGCCCGGCAAGCCGCTGGCGGGCAAGGTCCGGATCCAGTGGAAAGACCTGTCTCTCAACGACCTACCGCTGATGCTCGTGCCGGGCTTTCCCTTCCGGCAGGTCGGCGGCCTGACGACGGGCGAACTCGATGTCCGTCCACACGCCGATCTGAGCATGGACTTTGGCGTGCAGCTCGATCTGAACCGCGTGATGCTGGTGCGGGATTCGGGCGGCGGGGCGGGCCGGCCGATCGACGCGGACGTGCGGGTCGGCGGCCGCTGGGATCCCGCCGCGGATCAGTTGGTTCTATCGGATCTCTCGTACCAGACCGATGCGATCGACCTGCAGCGTTCCGGAAAGGGACCGGCGCTGCGTCTGGACCATCGCGGGGCCGAACCGCTGCAGCTCAGTCTGTCGGGCGAGATCAAGGACTGGCAGGCTCTGGCCAGGGAGCTTCCGGAAGTCGCCACGTTCCTGACATCCGTGAATGCGGACCTGCACGGGGCGGCCCGCTTCGATCTGGATCTCAGCCAGCATGCGCAGGAAGACCGGCTGGCGCTGCGGATCGACGCGAAAGACACCGGTTGCGTGGTTCGCGGGCCGGCGGCGCCGTACCTGGCGGTGCCCGAAGGCACGCCCAAGACGCTCCGCGTCGAGGCCGTCCGGCAGAGGGGTTCGACCCTTCGTCCCCGCGTGGAGCTGACACTCGGCGATCTGTCGCTGACGATGGAATCCGAGCTGGCCGTCCCGATCTCCCCGGAGACCGAGCCGGTCCGCTGGATTGAGCAGGTATTGGAGCGGTTCTCGTGCCGGATCGCCGCGCAGGCGCCCGATCTGCGGCAGGTGTGTGATTACTTCCCGGGGCTGGTCCGCCGGGCGCGAATCGACGAAGCGGCCGGACCGGTGCGGGTCAGCGCCCTGCTGGAACCGAAGGGTTCGCGCCGTGAGCTTCGCGTGAACCTGCAGACGTCGGATGAGACCGTGCTAACCGCCGGCGACTGGCTGCGGCTGCGCGGCGGCCGCCCGCTCGAAGTCTCCGCGCAGCTTGAACTCCCGCATGAGGGCGGCGGGGCCGATCTGCAGTTGCGGGCATCCGCGGGCGATCTGGAGGTCGAGATCTCCAGGGCGCATCTGGCCTACCGCTTCGCCTCCGCGAACGGAGGCGAGGTGCAGGATGATGGTTCGGGCGAAGTGGCGTTCGATGCGTCGCTGGAGTTGCCGGTGCGGCTTGCTCATGTCGAGCGGCTGGCCGAAGTCTGCCCGCGGTGGGCGGATCTGTCGCGATCCGCGGATGCGACCGGCGGGTTGAGTCTGCAGGCCCGGGTGGATCTGACGCACCGGCCCGACGAATGGGTGCTCCTGACGCGGATGGATCTGCTGGCGGATGCGCTGGATCTGCGGTATCGCGGCCGACCGCGCAAGCCGGCCGGCCAGCCCCTGCGGCTGAACGTCGAGCATCGACTCGCCCTCTCGCGGGAAGGGCGCGAGCAGACCGCCCGGCTGGAGCTGAGCCTGCGGCCGGTCCGGATCGCGGCGGACATCGCCTTCGCCGGACTCGAGTCGCAGGACCTCTCCGATGACTTCGAGCAGATGCAGCTCGTGGCCGAGGTGGAGGATGCGGCGGGGGCGATCGAGCTCTTTCCGGAACTGGCCGACCGGTTGCGCCAGGTGGAGGTTCACGGCCGGTGTCGTTTCGAGCTGCGCAACCTGCTGATCGGATTGGAGCAGAGCCTGGCCCTGCGCTTCGATGGCACCCACACCGATCTGCAGGTCAACGGTCAGGAGGAGTTCCACAAGCGGGCCGGCATGCCGGCGCGGTGCGAGCTCGAGTGGGAGGGGAGACCCGACCCCGCGTCGGCCTCGCTGCAGAACTGGGACCTGCGCCGCGGGCAGATCGAGCTGGGCGGCTGGCAGACGACGCAGCTTCACGGGCAGGTGGTGATGGCGAGTCGGTCCGGCCCGGAGCCGGTTTCGCCCGGCCGTTTCGGATGGTACGGCCCGCGCGGCGGGAGAGTCTTTCGCTCCGCGAGTCTCGCGTCGGCAGGGGTTCTGCGGTTCGACCGGTCGGTGGCCGACATGAGCGACCGGGTGCGCCGGCTGTTCGAGGCGTACGGCATCCACGGGGAGTGCACGTACGAGCTCGAAGTGGCCGCGTCTCCCGACCAGATCAGTCTGGGCGGCACGATCGGCGGCGAGAAGGCCGGCTTTACACTCGATCTGCGCCGGCCGCAGGTCCCGGCGCTTCGCAAGACGCCCGGCATGCCCGCGGAAGCGAGCTTCCACGTGGATGCGCTGCGCGAGAGCGACAGGACCTTCCGCGTTGAGGTGCGCGATGCGGATCTGGTCCTGCCGGGCGTCACGGCGTCGGTGGACGGGCTGTTGCTCCTGGATTCGCCGGTTCGGCAGCCTTCGCTGACCGACCTGGATCTCACCGCACGGCTGCATCTGCTGGATCCGCAGGCCCTGGGGTCGTTGCTGCCGGCCGGGGATGCGGGCCTGCAGGGGGGTGCGTGCACCGCTTCCGCTCATGTGTCCGCGGATTCGAGAGGCCTGTCGCTGGATGCCGCGCATCTGGACCTGCGCGGGGTGCGGGTTCGCACGCCGCTTGAGCCGATCACGCTCGACGGCGTGGTGATGACCGATCAGAACCGCGTGACGATCGACCAGTTGAAAGCCAGATGGGGGCCGCTGGAAGCGACCCTTTCGGGTGACGTGCGATTGAAGGGCCGCACGGTCAGCGGGCTGGTCGGGATCGCCGTCGATCGGCTGGACCTCCCCGATCTGCAGAAGCGGCTGGCCCGCACGAGGTGGACGGCCCGGGAGGCGTCGCCGGACGAGTCCGAAGCGACGCTGCGCGCCGTGTTCGATGCGCTGCGCGGCTCGGATGTGACGGTCAACGGGCACGCGGGGACGGTCGTGTTCGACCTCCCGCTGGAAGTGCCGGTGACGGTCGAGGCGGTGTCGATGCGCGCCACCGCCCAGCAGGGGGCGCTGGATCTGTCGTTCCACTGCCTGGTCGACGCGGGATACGTCAGCGGGCGATGCGCCGTCGATCTCCGCGATCCGCATGCCCCTTTTCACCTCACCTACACGGCCGACCGGATCCAGCCGGGCAAACTCGTCGACCGTTACCTGACGCTCACCTTCCCCGGCATGAAGGCGACGGGTCCGTTGACGCTGATCGACGAGACGCACCAGAAGTTCCTGCCCCGGCCCGGGGAGCTCAATCACCCCGTGGGCAAGGGCGAGATGATCATCAACGGGGGAACGCTCGAAGGCCGGGCCGCCCCGGAGTGGATGGCCCGGATCTTCCCGGGTCTGAACCTCTCGACGTTCGAGTTCTCCTACATGCACTCCTGGTTTGACAAGACGATCGACGGGCGGATCCGCCATCAGATGATCTACCAGGGCCGGTACTACAACATCTATGCCGTCGGTACGGGCGACCTGGAGGGGCGCATCGACTACGAGGTCGGCCTCGACTTCCTGGCCGACTTCGACAGCCAGTACTGGGCCGAGAGCGGGCAGGGCCGCATCCCCCTCTTCCGAAAGACGGGCATCAAGGCCCCCGACGGCACCCTCCAGGATGAGGTTGTGACCTACACCCCCCCCGAGCGCATCCTGGACACGCTCCTGGTCAAGAACAACCCGCTCGTCACCGCCTACCATGCGGTGCGCAAGCGCGTCCTTCGTGAGCGATAAGCCCTTTGCTCACGGGCTGGCAGGCACGGGATCTTCGAACTCCTGATCGGCCAGTCAAGAGCAGAATACCACCTTCTAAATCACCATCAGAGTACACATCTTACCTGTAAAAACCTCCCAAAACCATTGGCTCGCAAAATCGCAGACCTCGTCATGCCGGCGCGGCAGCGGCAGGCCCTGATTCACGCTGATCGTTTTTGCCGCATCGACCTGCGGAGCATCCTGATCCAGCGTTTCGGATCGTAGTTGATTTCGTCCAGCAAACGGCAGGCGGTGAGGTTGACGGTTCGCGTGCCCTGCTCCCACGCTTCCACCGTGGCTGCCGACACGCCCATGACCCGTGCAAACACCACCTGACTTGTTCCAAGCAGGCGGCGCGTTCGTTTGACGGCTGCGGCATTATAGGCGTGTGGTCGGAGGTCCCCCTCGACCGTCCGAACCGTGAACTGCTCTTCGAGGGGGGTCCTTCGTCTGAGTGCACCATCCAGTTCTTCGAGGCCGGCGATGATTTCCTGACCCACACTCTTGCTCTTTACCGATCTGCTCATGGCTCACCTGCGCAACATTCTCCAATCGGACTCGAGCTCCTTTTCGATTGACGCGAGAAGCCGCCTGATTGTCCGTTTCTCGACCTCGGTGAGGTCATCCTTCCGGCTCTTGGGGTAGATGGTCACCAGCACAGCGACGCCGCAGGCTGGAAAGTGAGCATAGCAGACGCGGGTTGCGCCACTCCTGCCTCTCTTCCATGATGCCGGGGCGAATCGAAGCTTCCGCAAGCGTCCTGTGCCGGGGACTACGGGGGCCGCCTCCGCGTCAGCCATGATCCGAGCCTGGAGGGCCTGCAAGTCCAGATCGCTGAGGCCCAGTCCCCGCCAGGCGTTCGCAAACGGCCTCAGCTCGATGAACGTCATGGCATCCTCGGGGCGGAACTCGCCTCGATGATGCACGAGCGTGTGGCGCCGGCGCGGTCCCCGTGCCATCCGATGATCCCTCATCCACTGCCCTGACGACGATGGTATTCTATCTTACGCAGTAAGATAGTCAAGCCATCAGGCCGGAATGGTGAGTTCGTTGAGGGGGACTTCCATCTCGAGGGCGCCGACGGAGACGACGGCGACCTGTTTGTGGAGGAGGACGCGGACGATGCGGCCGTCGCGGTCGAAGCGTTTGACGTGGACGCGGTCGCCGGCGCGGAGGGCGGAGATGGTCTCGATCCAGCGGGCGAAGGCCTGCTGCTGATCGCGGAAGGCGGTCTTCTCGCGTTCGGCCTCGAGGCGCTGCCTGTCGGCCTCGGCCCTGGCGGCTTCGGCCTCCTGGCGGGCGCGTTCGGCCTGGCGGCGGGAGAGGAGGGTGCCCTTGATGGCGCGGGTGAGCTGCTCGTGGGAGCTGCTGAGGTGTTTGCGGGCCGCATCGACGATCCGGGGCGGCAGGCCGAGGCGCGAGGCGATGTGGATGGCGTTGCTGTTGCCCGGTTCGCCGATCAGGAGGCGATAGGTGGGTCGGAGGGTTTCGAGATCGAACTCGACGGAGGCATTCTCGGCCCTCGGCTCGGTGTAGGCGAGGCTCTTGAGCACCCCCAGGTGGGTGGTGACCAGGGCGGGGCAGCGCCGCGCGAGGAGTTCCTCGACGATGGCCCGGCCGATGGCCGCGCCTTCGTCGGGATCGGTGCCGGCGCCGAGCTCGTCGATGAGCAGGAGGGTGTGCGGGCCGGCGCGGCGGAGCATGTCAAGCAGGCGACCCAGGTGCGAGCTGAAGGTGCTGAGCGACTGCTGGAGGCTCTGTTCGTCGCCGATGTCGACGAGGATGTCGTGGTAGATGGGGACGGTGCTGCCGGGGGCGGCGGGGATGGGCATGCCGGCCTGCGCCATGAGGCAGCAGAGGGCGACGGTCTTGAGGGTGACGGTCTTGCCGCCGGTGTTGGGACCGGTCACCACGAGCACGTCGAAGTCATCGCCCAGCCGCACGTCGATGGGGACGACCTCGCGTGTCTCCCCGCGCTGGGCAGCCTCTTTCTGGAGCGCCAGGAGCAGCGGATGACGCGCCTGCCGCAGGGAGAGCTGTCCGTCGGGCGAGACGCGGGGGCAGGCGGCCTGGTGAGTCCGGGCGAAGCGCACCTTGGCGGTGATGAGGTCGAGCACGGCGAGGGCGTCGATGGTCTGGAGGATCTGAGCGCTGTTCAGGTGGATCTGGTGGGTGAGGTTCCAGAGCAGGCGGGTGATCTCGGCCTGCTCGTCGGTCTTGAGCGAGATGATGCGGTTGTTGAGAGCGACGGCCTCCGCTGGTTCCACGAAGAGGGTCGCGCCGGAGTCGGAGCTGCGGTGGATGATGCCGGCGACGCGCCCGCGGTGTTCGGCCGAGAGAGGCAGGACGAGCCGGTCTTCGTGGAAGGTGGCCTCGGGATAGCGCAGCCAGCGCGTGACGCGCTGATCGCGCAGCAGGCGGTCGATGACGCTCCCGATGCTCAGGCGGGCCTCGGCGATGTCGCCGCGGATGCGTCCGAGTTTGGCGCTGGCGTCGTCGCGGATCTCGCCGCCGGGGCCGACGACGCGCCGGATGGCCTCGGCCAGGGCGTTGAAGTCGCCGACGCGCAGGCAGAGGCGGCGCAGTTCAACTGCTTCCTCGCGGAGGCGGGCGGCCCAGGCGACGATCTCGTGGGTGGCGGCCAGGGTGTCGGCGACGGTGGCGAACTCCTCGGGCTCGGGCGAGTGCGGCGGGACGGCCCGGCGCACGATCTCGTGGATGTCGCGCACGCCACCCATGGGGGGCAGGTCGATGTCGGCCGAGGCATCGATCAGTTCACGGACCTGGGCGAGCCACTGCTCGACGAGCCCGGCCCGGGCGACGGGGGCCAGGCGCAGGGCCATCCGCCGTCCGAGCGCGCAGCTCGCGTGGTCGGCGAGGATCTGCCGGACGCGGTCGAACTCGAGGATGTCGAGCGCATGCTGGTCCATGTCCGGATTCTACAGCACCTGCCCGCGGGGCGTGACGGGGGGCAGGCCGACGGCGAGGACGAGGGCGGCGGCGGGAAGGCCGGGGCGCCCGGGTCGTCCGCCGTTGCGGACAAGCCCGTTCATATGATTAGAACTTTTTAGATCTCAACGGCAGCACGGGAGCCGTCTTCCTGGACAAACGGCACGTCCGGAAAGCGGACGTGCCGGAAGGAGGAGGCCAGAATGTCGCGAGATCATATGTCGATGAGGCTCGCCGAGTGCGACGAGCTGCGGATTTCGCGCAGTTCATCGAGCGAGGAGACCATGAGCGGTTGGACGAGGTTGACCGTCCTGGCCGTCCGGTAGGGTCGGCCGCACTGTCGGCACACCACCGTTTTCCCCCGCCGGTGGGGCGCCACGACCTGCGGATGTTCGCAGTGTGGGCACAGGAGATAGAAGGGCACGTCTGTCGCTCCTTTTCAACGCGTCGGGTCGGCTTTCCAGCACCCCGAGAAGCCTGTTGCGGTCGCAGGCCTCGGCCGACCCGGCGGGCAAAGTCTACGATTGGTTGGACACAGTCATCGGCCAAAAGTTGCAGACTCGCCCCATTTTTCACAAGAATCAGGCTCACGCCTTAAGACATTGTCCCGTAAGTGCTTGGACCTTTCTGGGACGGCCGCGAATTCTACGACTGGTCCCTTAACCGGAAGGAACGCCGAAGGTTAGAAAAGCTTGCGGCATCCGC
>CAZQEN010000177.1:0-15231 GCA_964591605.1 uncultured Planctomycetales bacterium | reverse complement strand
ACGCTGCCCGTGCGAGCCTCCCCACGGGTCCCGGCGCGCCGGGACCCATGCCACCCCGCCGATTGCGACACGGACCCGGCGGAGGTGCGCCGCTCGCGCGGGCGTCCCACGCTGCGGGCATTGCCGTTAGAATGCCTGCAGCTCGTGAGGGCGGCGGAAGATGACCCCCGACGTCAGTGACCTTGACGACATCACGATCATCGGCGGCGGGCCGACCGGGCTGTTCGCCGCGTTCTACGCCGGGCTGCGCCAGATGCGGACCCGGATCATCGACAGCCTCGATGTGCTCGGCGGGCAGCTCGCGGCGCTGTATCCCGAGAAGTTCATCTACGACGTGGCGGGCTTTCCGGCCGTCCTGGCCAAGACGCTGGCCCACGATCTGATCCGGCAGGCCATCCAGTTCAAGCCGACCATCGTGCTCAATGAGCAGGTCCGGCGTCTCGAACGGTGCGATGAGGGCTGGCGGCTGCACGGCCAGCGCGGCGTGTATGCGACCCGCACGGTCCTGATCGCGGCCGGCGCGGGCTCCTTTACCCCCCGCCGGCTGCCCGGGGCGGAGTTCGCGCGGTTCGAGGGCCGGGGGCTGTGCTACGTGGTCACGGACCCCGACCGGTTTGCCCACCAGTCTGTACTGGTTATAGGAGGTGGAGACTCCGCCGTCGACTCGGCGCTGCAGCTCGCCCGCCCGGCCCGCGAGGTGACCCTGATCCACCGCCGCGAACAGTTCCGGGCCCACGAAGACAGCGTCGCGAAGCTGCCTGGCGCGGGCGTCCGCGTGCGCACGCCGTACGAGCTGGTGCGGATCGAGGGGGGCGAGCAGGTCGAGCGGGTTGTGATTCGTCACGCCGTCACCGGCGAGGAGGACGCGCTGGCGGTCGATGCCGTTCTGGTCAACATCGGCTTCCTGAGTACGCTGGGCCCCATCCGCGAATGGGGTGTGCGGCTCGACAAGGAGGGCATTGTGGTCGACACGATGATGCGGACCGATCTGCCGGGGGTTTTCGCGGCGGGCGACATCGTGAGCTATCCCGGCAAGCTCAAGCTGATCGCCGTGGGCTTCGGCGAGGCGGCGATTGCGGTGAACCACGCCAAAGTCTGCATCGATCCGACCAGCCAGAGCTTCCCCGGCCACTCGACGAGCGTGGTGCCCAGACTGCGGAGGGCTGCGCCTTGAAGAGCCGTCCACGGCGCCCGTTCGTGCCGATGCTTGCGGCAGACACGGCCCCCGGCCGATGCGACAACGCTCACAGGTACACAGAATGACTGGAGCGGTCGAACCGGGTGGCATGGACAGCCTGATCGCGGCCCGTGCTTCGTGCGCACGGGCAATGAGTACATTGCCCATGCCACCCCAATTCCATCTTTCTGCGCACCCATTGGGATCTTTGAGGTTCTTCAGGTGCGTCGTCGCGAGGGTCCTTCCCGTGAGGCGAACATGGCGGGCCTGAAGGCGGGATTGCTCGGTCTGGGGCGCGGCGGGCGGCAGCTCGCGGAGGTTCTGCTGCGCAGCTCGTGGTGTGAGCTGGTCAGCGTGTCCAGCCGCAAGGCCGACCGGCTCCAGAAGCTCGTGACCGAGCATCCCGGTGTGAGCGCGTACAACGACCATCGCCTCGCCATCGTGAGCCGCCCGCTGGACGTCCTGTTCATGGCGATTCCTCCCGGCGAGCGGCCGGATTACCTGCGGATTGCCGCGGAGCGGCGCATCCCGGTGTGGATGCTGAGCCCGCCGCTGCACCGTTTCGACGAGCTGGTCGAACTCGTCCGGCTCTTCGAGCGGGCGGACGTGCCGATCGCGGCGGCTCGGACCTGGGGCGGCGAATCGGCGCTTCGTCCGGCGGCGGTCGACCTGGAGCGTCTCGGCCCGATCTTTCTGGCCGAGGGGCGGGTGACCACGTGCTGGTCGGGCGAGCTGCAGTGGCGCGGTGATGCCGCCCAGGCCGGCGGGGGGGCGCTGCTGGACCGCGGATATCTCATGCTCGACGCCATCGTGCAACTGCTCGGCGTGCCCGCCTCGGTTCTGGCCGTCGCCGGGCGCACTCCCTGCTCCCGCGCGCCGGCGGTCTATGACACCGAAGACACGGCCGCCGTCCTGTGCCGTTTTGCCGATGGAGCGATGGCCACGCTCGGCGCGTGCCGCCGGAGCGGGCCTGACGAATGGTCGCTGCGCGTTGCCGCCCGCGAGGGATCGATGCTGGTCACCGATCAGCAGGTGGTCGTGCAGGATCGAACGGGCCAGCGCGAGCTGCTGCGTCAGGACCGTTGCCGCAACCCCCTCTCCGAACAGGTCGAGGACTTCCTGAGCGCCCTGAGCACGGCTCCGCGGACGATCGGCCACCGGCTGCGCGAGCATCTGCCCACGATGGCCGTCATGCAGACCGCCTATCTTTCTGCCCGCACCGGACACCCCGAAACGCCTTCCCGGCTCTCCGAGATACACCGTGTGCGGTGAACGGGGAGCGTGCGGCGGGGTGGCATGGGCAGCGTCGGCTTCGCGCAGTGAGGCCGACGCTGCCCGTGCGAGCCTCACCACGGGTAGTGTGCGTTCACAACTGCGAATGTCCCGGCGCGCCGGGGCACGGAGCAGGCGAGACGCCTGCACCACAAGCGGCGGTCCGGCCCGGCGAACTTGCCAGACTCGCACCGTGTGCGGTGAAGGGGGAGCTTGCGTGCGGCCGGGCGCTCGGCGACAATCCCGCCTTCGTCGAAACTTCGCGGAAACCGCTTTCATACGCGTCAGGAGCCAACCATGACCACCTGCATTCGTACCGGACTGATCGCGCTGGCCCTCACCGCAACCACGCTGGCGGCCCAGGACATCGTCGGCCGCTGGGACCTCAAGGTGGGCGATCGCGGGCTGCCCTCGTGGATCGGCGTGAGCAGGAAAGGCGGCGATTACGAAGTTCACTACCTCGGCACAGGGGGAGGAGTAAACCGGAACCTCGAAAAGGTGAAGGTGGAGGGAAACACGGTCTCCTTCCGTGTGAACGACCGCGACTGGGAGGCGACGGCCCAGGGCGATGCGATGACCGGCACCTTCAAGGGCAAGGACGGTGCGGTGACAAAGTTCACGGGCAGGCGGTTCGTGCCGCCCATTGACGTCTCGGGCACCTGGAAAGTGCACGTGGAGGCACAAAGAGGCAAGGATCCGGCCCTCGTGCTCATGCAGAAGGGCGACCAGATCATGGGCACGTGGAAGGCCAGGGAAGATGCCAATATCGAGGCGGTCCACCTGGCCGACGGCACGCTCAAGTTCCGCGTGCCCGAGAGCAAGCCGCTGGTGATCGAGGCCCAGGTCAAGGGGGACGTGATGGAGGGAACGGCCGTCACCCGCGGATACAACCGCAAGTTCACCGCCCAGCGCGAGCGCGAATGGGGCGAGCCCGTGGAACTGTTCAACGGCAAGGACATGAGCGGCTGGAAGGTCATGGGAGACCCGGCCCAGTCGAAATGGAGCGTCGTCAGCGGCGTGCTGGCCAACGCCGACCGCGGGGCGAACATCGTGACCGAGAAAGCGTTCAAGGACTTCAAGATCCTGGTCGAGTTCCGCGTGCCCAAGAACAGCAACAGCGGGGTTTATCTGCGCGGACGCTACGAGATTCAGGTCGAGGACAGCTACGGTAAGACACCGCACGGCGGGATGTGCGGGGCGATGTACAGCCGGCTGCTGCCCAGCGAGAACGCCGCCAAACCGGCGGACGAGTGGCAGACATTTGAGGCGACCCTGATCGGGCAGTACTTTACGCTCGTCCACAACGGCAAGAAAGTGATCGACAACCAGGAGATCGAGGGCATCACCGGCGGTGCGATCGACAGCAACGAGTATGAGCCGGGTCCGATCTACATCCAGGGCGATCACGGTCCGGTCGAGTATCGCAAGGTCACGGTGTGGCCGGCGCGCGAGCCGCGCATTGCCGCGAGCAGATGACGGCGGCGCGACCGTCCGGGTGGCGGCCAGGGTGGCCGGGCGTCTGTCCCGGCCTGGCACCGCAGAGGAGCGTGCGGACCCAGTGATGGTCCCGACACCCGTCTGGGCCACAAGATCTTGCGTTGGGCGAAGTCGAGGATACCATACGTAGAGGTGACGACGATGGAGCGGGATCACATCTACAACGTCGATTGTGTGAAGGGACTGGCTGAGCTGAAGGCGGGGTCGGTTCATCTGGCGTTCGCGGACCCGCCCTTCAACATCGGGTACGACTACGACATCTACGATGACCGCAGGGCGGCCGAGGAGTACCTCGACTGGTCGCGCCAGTGGATCGAGGGGGTCCGGCGCGTGCTCCGGCCGGACGGGACGTTCTGGCTGGCCATCGGCGACGAGTACGCGGCCGAACTCAAGGTGCTGTGCACGCGCGACCTGGGGCTGCATTGCCGAAGCTGGGTGATCTGGTTCTACACATTCGGCGTGCACTGCAAGAACAAATTCACGCGCAGCCACGCCCACCTGTTTCACTTCGTCAAAGACCCCAGGAACTTCACGTTCAATTCGCTGGCGACGCGCGTGCCCTCCGCCCGGGAACTGGTCTACGGCGATAAGCGCGCGGACCCCCAGGGCCGGGTGCCCGACGACACCTGGATGATGCCGCCGCTGCTGCCGGCCGACGTGGCGATGAAGGATGGGTTCGTTTTGCGCCCGCAGGATATCCCTGACCGATTCCCGCCCGACAGCGACACGTGGTATTTCTCGCGGGTGGCCGGCACGTTCGCGGAGCGCCGCGGCTGGCACGGCTGCCAGATGCCCGAGCAGCTCCTGGGCCGGATCATCCGGGCCTGCTCGAACGAGGGCGACCTGGTGCTGGACCCGTTCGGCGGCAGCGGGACGACGCTGGCCGTCGCCAAGAAGTTGAATCGCCGATTCGTCGGGTTCGAGTTGTCGGAGACGTATGCGGCGAAAATCAAGGAGCGTCTGGCTTCGATCCGCCCCGGGGAGCCGCTCATCGGCCCCGAAAACGCCGTCACCAGCGCTCCGCCGACCAAAGCCGGACGGGTATTGGATCGAGCTCGGAGCCGTGGGCCCCGCAAACCTGCGGATGCCCCGGAAGAGATCACGCCTGCGCTGTCTCTGTTCGACTCGATCTCTCCGCCGGAGCGCCGAAAACGCTCTGCGGGGTGACGGCGCTCGCTCATGTATGACAAGCGCAACGGGTTCGATTTGTTGGGGGGCATGTCTTCGTCTCTCCCGGTGCTGCGGGCGCACGGCGGGCTCCTTTCCCTCTTGAATACATGATGGCTGTTCCGGTTGAGGGGCATCCCGTGGCGCGGCGGGCAACGCAGGCGTGCATGTACGGACATACATCCGGACGAGGGGCACCTGTTGCATGGCGGGGCAGGGGGGAGGACACTGTCGGCCATGATGGACAACCCCGCCGGCGGAACGGGCAAGAGCACGCGGCTCATCTCCCTGGACGTGTTCCGGGGAATCACGATCGCCGGAATGATCCTGGTGAACAACCCCGGCGACTGGAGCCACAAGTATGCGCCACTGGGGCACGCGGAGTGGAACGGATGGACGCCGACGGACCTGGTGTTTCCGTTCTTCCTGTTCATCGTCGGGGTGGCGATCACGTTTGCCTTTGAGAACCGGCTCGCGCGGGGCTTCTCGAAGCTGCGGCTGTTCGAGCAGGTGGTCCGGCGCAGCCTGATCCTGTTCCTGCTGGGGATGATCCTGTTCGGCTTTGCCGACTGGCGGCTGATCGGGCCGTACATTCTGGCGATCATCGGCCTCGCGCTGGTCTTCTGGGACGAGCCGCCGCTGGGGCTGGGGCACACGGGTCCGGAACGCGCCCGCAAACTGCTGGGCTGGCTGATTCTCATCGGGGCCGTGGTCTACTTCGCGGTGGACTTCGAGTACTTCAACACCCCGCACCCGCCGGCGACGCCGGCCGACGCGCCGATCCGCGTGCCCGGGGTGCTTCAGCGCATCGCCCTGTGCTACTTCGTGGCGTCGATCATCGTGCTGCTGTTTGGCGTCACCGGCCGCGTGTTCTTCACCGTGCTGCTGATCGCGGGCTACTGGTGGATCGTCGCGTACGTGCAGCCGCCGGATTCGTACGTGTCGAACCTGTCGCCCGAGCGGGTGCTGGGCCGGCTGCACGACTGGCTCGACGTGAAACTGCTGGGAGCCCATCTCTACCGGGAGCGGCCCGATCCCGAGGGGATCCTCAGCACGCTTCCGGCGATCGCGACGACGCTCATCGGCGTGCTGGTGGGCAACTGGCTGCACAGCTACCGCGAGAAGCGCGATCACGCCCTGGGGCTGTTCTTCTTCGGCAATCTCCTGGTGGCCGCGGGCCTGTGGATGAACCATGCGTTCCCGCTGAACAAGAAGATCTGGACCAGCTCGTACGTGCTGTTCACGGGCGGGGCGGCGATGGAGTTTCTGGCCATGTGCTACTGGCTCATCGACGTGCGGGGGAAACGCGCGTGGGCCTGGCCGTTCTTCGTGTTCGGGACCAATGCGATCGCGGTCTTCTTCGCGTCCGGGATCGTGGGGCGCATCCTGTCGCGCACGAAGGTGTGGGAGGGCGATCGTCAGATCTCGGCCGCGCAGTGGTTGTACGACGAGCTGTTCCAGTCCTGGATCCGCGATCCCTGCCAGGCGTCGCTGGCGTGGGCGCTGTGCTACGTGGTGCTGTGGTTCTTCCTGATCCTGCCCCTTTACCGTCGCCGGATCTTCATTAAGGTGTGATCGACAGGATATCGATCGCCCACGGCATGGCCACCGACTTTCACCAACTCATCGACGCCAACCGCCGCAACAGCTGGCTGCTGGTCATCGTGTTTGCGCTGTTTGTGGCCGGCGTGGGCGGCGTGCTGGGATATGCGCTGGGGGTGTACGGCGGCGGTCCGCGGTTCGCCGCGGAGTATGCGGTGCTGATCGGGGGCGCGGCGCTGGTATTTGCGCTGGTCAGCGCGGCGGGGAGCTACTTCGGGGGCGCGTCGGCCGTGCTGTCGATCAGCGGTGCGCGGCCGATCGAGAAGGCGGATGATCCGCAGTTGTTCAACGTCGTCGAGGAGATGTCCATCGCGGCCGGCGTACCCATGCCGAAGATCTATCTCATCCAGGACACCGCACCGAACGCGTTCGCCACCGGGCGCAATCCGGAGCATGGCGTGATTGCGATCACGACGGGGCTGCGCAGCAAGCTGACGCGCGACGAGCTGCAGGGCGTGATCGCGCACGAGATGTCGCACATCCGGAACTTCGACATCCGCTTTGCGCTGCTGATGGCGACGCTGGTGGGCGTGATCGTGCTGCTGTGCGACATGTTCTGGCGGGCGACGCGGTGGGGGGCGCTGACGGGGGGCCACTCGCGGCGGTCAGGGCGGGACCGCGATTCGGGCGGACCGGCCGTCCTCATTATCCTCGTGCTGGCCATCGTGCTGTCGATCGTCGCCCCGATCCTGGCCAAGATCATCGAGATGGCCTTCTCTCGGCAGCGCGAGTACCTCGCGGACGCCTCCGCGGTTGAGCTCACACGGAACCCCGAGGCGCTGGCCAGCGCGCTGTCGCGGATCAGCGCCGACCCGGAGGTGCTCGAGGTGGCCAACCGGGCCACAGCGCCGCTGTACATCGTGCATCCGATCAAGCACTTCGAAGAGCGTGCGAGCACGGTGTTCGACAGTCATCCGCCCGTCAAGGATCGGATTGCGCGGTTGCTGGCGCTGACGAAGTGAGGAGGTCAGCAGGCGGCGAGGGCGGAATCGACGGTATCGTGAATCGAGAAGAGCTTGGTGAGGCGCGTGACGTCGAGGAGCTCGCGAATGGCCGGCTGGGGGGCGGCCAGGAGGATCTCGCCGTCGGCACGGCGGCAGCGCAGATGGGCGGCGATGATCCCGCCCAGGCCGACGGAATTGATGAATTCGAGGTCGGCCAGATCGAGGATGAGGTGGCGGGTGTCGGCCTCGATCATGCTGACGAGCCGGTCGCGCAGTTCGTTGCCGCTGTCCATGCTGGCGGAGCCGGCCACCCGCACGATCTTGGTCGCGCCGGACGCGCATTTCAGCTCGACCTGCAGGTTCTGGGCGGTTTTGCGGGACATCAGCATCGCTCCTTCACGAGCTGCACTTCGTTGCCCGTGTCGTTGTAGCAGACGTCGTCGAGGTAGGCCCGCATCAACATGAGCCCCCGGCCATTGGGCAGCGAGATGCGGTCGGGCGCGGTGGGGTCGGGAATCAGGCGGGGGTCGAATCCCGGTCCCTCGTCCCGGACGCGGACCACGATTCGGTTCGGTTTCACATCGTAGCTCACGATGATCCGCTTGCTGGGGTCGGCGCGGTTCCCGTGCTTGTGGGCGTTGACCACGGCCTCTTCGAGGGCCAGGCGGATCGCAAACGCGCATTCGGGGCTGTAGCCCAGATTCTCGGCCTCCCGCAAGATGAGGTCCTCGATTCCCCGGGCAGCCTGAAGATCGCTGGTGATCACGACCTGGTGGGGCAGTGGTTGCGAATCGTAAGCCATGGCTCAGGAGTATCGAAGCGTTTCCAGGGCATCCTGGGTCGTACTCTGAATACTGAACAGCTTGTTGAGCCGGGTAATCTTGAAGACCTCGTAGATCTGCGGATGAATATTCGCGAGGACCAGCTTGCCCTGGCGCTCGATCAACTGCTTGTTGAGGGTGATGAGCATGCCGAGGGCAGCGCTGGAGAGGTGCTCGACGTTCTTGAAGTCCAGGAGCAATCGAGGGTTGGGAGCACTCTCGGCGAGTTCAGTGAGCTGCTCGCCGATCTGGTTGATGCTGAGCTCCTCGAGGATTTTGCGGTCCTGGAATTCGACGACGCAAATGCCGTCCTGTCGCCGGACGCTCAGGTTGGCCTGTGGTTCGGTCATCGAGCCGGACTCCTGCCGCGAAGGCGGAAGCGATGAAACAACTCAGGTGATTAGAGCGGGGGGCCCGGAGAATGTCAAACGCCTTGCAGCGATTGTCGGGGATGCAGGGATATGCGACTGTCCGGGCGAGGTCCTCATCGCCCGGTGACGGGCTCGGACTCGGCTGTCGTTGGGCGAGGCCGGCTACCGTGGGGTGCGGGCGCTGCGTAAGCCGCGGCTGAAGGTTGAGTCAGATCCGGGCGGGCCCCCAGCCGTCGCGGTAGGGGTGGGTGAGGTACTTTTCGGCCTCGGGGGCGTTGGGGATCTTCATGTGGACGGGGTCCCACTCGATCCGGCGGCCGCTGCGGTAAGCGACGTTGCCCAGGAGGACGGCCTGGGTGAGCACGCCGGAGTAGTCGAAGGGGCATGAGGTGCGGCCGCGTCCTTTGCAGGCCTCGACGAACTCGCGGTGGTGGCCAATGGAGTCGCGGATGAAGGGGTCGGGCGGCGTGAAGCCGGCGAAGTCGTCGACCGGCAGGAGCTGGTGGCGGCCGTAGTCAGATACCAGCATGCCCTTCTCTCCGACGAACAGGACGCCGTCGCCCCAGCCCGGGATTTTGTGCTGGGGTGGAGTCTGGCCCGCTTCGGCCGGGCGGGTCGGGATTGGGTCGTGCGGCTGGTTGGTGCCGACCGACCAGACCAGCCTGAGGGGTGCGTGGTCCGGGCTGGCCGACGCGGCTCCGAAGCTGCCGGCAGAGGGGGCCGGGAATTCGTAGCGGACGGTGAGCCGGTCAGGGGTGGATTCGGCGTCCACCGGCGGCCCATCGGCCTCGACGGTGCGGGGATGGCCCAGGCCGAGGGCCCAGAAGGGCAAATCGATGAAGTGGCAGGCCATGTCGGCATGGCCGCCGCCGCCAAAGTCCCACCAGCCGCGCCAGGCGGCGGGGGTGTAGGCCTTGTCGGCGTAGGGGCGGTCGGGGGCCGGTCCGAGCCAGAGATCCCAGTGCAGGCCGGGCGGGATGGGCGATTCGGCCGGGCGCTGGCCGCCGGACCAGACGGTCGGGCACCAGACGTGGACCTCGCGGACACGGCCGATGGCCCCCGTGCGAATCAGCTCGACGACACGGCGGTAGTTGCTGCCCGCGTGGATCTGGGTGCCCATCTGGGTGACGCGGTTGTATCTGCGGGCGGCGGCGATGACCTGCCGGGCTTCCCAGACGGTGTGGGTCAGCGGTTTTTCGCAGTAGACGTGCTTCCCGGCGTGGAGGGCGGCGAGGGTGGCGACCGCGTGCGTGTGGTCGGGGGTGGCGACGAGGACGGCGTCGATATCTCTGTCCGCTTCGTCGAGCATTCTGCGGAAATCGACGAAGAAGCGGGCGTTCGGGCAGAGCTTGCGGGCTTCGGCGGCGCGGCGCTCGTCCACGTCGCAGAGCGCGACGACGGCGGCGCCGGCCTGGAGGAGCTGATGGAGGTTCCAGAAGCCCTGGCCGTCGACGCCGACGACGGCGACGCCGAGCGTTTCATGGGCCGGCTGCGAGCTGCTTCCCCAGACCCGACGGCGGGTCGTCAGACCGGCGAGGGTGAGGGCGGAGGCCTTGAGCAGATTTCGTCGAGTGGTCTGACGGATTTCCGGCATTCGTGTCTCCAGAGGCAAGGAGGGGAGCGTGTCGGAGACGCTTCCCGGTCGCGAGTTCTGAGTTCTAAGTTATTATATGCACAGATGTTGCGTTCATTACCCTGAGGGTATCGGGGTTCGCTGTGTTGAACCCCTGCGGTCATCTGCTCCGCGCGGCCCTCTGCCGCGCTACCCGTGGGAGCGCAGAATACGCGGAATCCGCGGAAGGCTCAAATCCGTCCGCTGTGCTTGCGGTGCGTGGGGTCCCGGGCCGGCGCGGAGCGGAAATCGGGTTCGTTTTGTCGCGGCGCATTGAAGAGCTCCGTCGGGTCGGTGTAATCCTTGCGTGCCGTCCCGGCGACCACCTGCTCCAACGCAGTGGCGAACTCGTCCCGGTTGAGCGATCGTCCTTCCCGGACTTCCTGACGGGGTATGGCGATTCAGTGCCAGGGCTTCATCACTGCTCCTCGTCAACGGCCGAAGGATGGCGCAGTCATGGTTCCCAGCCCCGGTCCTCGAATGCCTTGCGCGGATCTCGCCCCGCCTGCTGTTCTTTCACCGATAGTTCGAAGAACTTGTTCTTTTCCCATCGCCTCCTGGTCTCGGCCGCATTCAGGTAGTCCTCGGCTGTTCGCGGCTGGCGGAGCGTCGGTTTCTCGCGCATGGGTGATTCCGGTGTGTGAGCCTTTCTGAATTCCGCCCAAGCCGGATCGTGCCGAGCACACGACCCCCCGGTGGCCATTCACTTCCTGCGTCGCCGGAGCACCTTCGCGGGCAGGAGCGCCCGAATCTCCTTTCGCACGCGCCGGGCAATTCGTACGGCTTGACGGGCTTCGGACGAACTGATCGGCTCATAATCACCCGGACAGCGGGTGAGCGTCGCATAGGCGGTCAGTCTGCGCTGCTCCTCCAATGGCCAGTTGGCCAGAACGCCCGAAGGCGTCAGTCGCACGAGCGCCTCCAGATCATGGATTCTGGGAAACGCCGTGCTGCGCAGCACCAGCAGCGCTTTCAGATACTTCTCCGCACACTGCTGGGCGTGAAACGCCACCGTGTCGGTCGGGCATTTGGAGCCCAGCTTGAGGGTCTGGACCGCGGTTTTCAGATCATTTTCGGCCTTGATCACCCACTCCCGGACTACATCAGCTACCGGGTCACGAGCGGGCATACAACACCTTGCCCTCGCGGGCTGCGGGCCATTCAAGAGTTCCGATAACTTTCTTTCGCCACTCAAACTCCTCCGGGCGAACCACGGTCACGTCTTTAGCCACCTTCAGATCGTGCAGAGCGACGCCGATCTCGACGGCTTTCTCCCGTTTGGACCCTTCCACCGGCATCACCACGAGAAGGTCCACATCGCTGTGCGGGCCGGCGTCCCCCCGAGCGCGTGATCCAAAGAGGATGATCCGCTCCGGGTCGAACTGCTCCACGATCCGGCGGACCATCCGACGGATAACAGGCGGTATACTCTTCTTTGATTTGACAGGCATAGGGTTCTCCATCACCCCGGCACGGCCAGCGGCATGGCGTCCAGGAGCCGCTCTTCGACCGAATCACGAGGATAAAGCGCCGAAAGGGCGTTGGCGAGCCGGAGCAGATCAAGGCTGCGCTGGAGGTTCCGTGACGCAATCCGCGGGTCGGGGTGATTGTGGTGCAATCGTCCCGCCTGCACGTGTCCCGGCGCGCCGGGAAGATCCCGATGCATCGGGACACCACAATGGGCGGCATCGTCGCCCACCCAGGGTGTCACGGACTCTGCGCTGGAGCTTGGCGTCCAGCAGGGCGCGGAGGGCATCCGACGCGCTGCCGGCTTGTAGCCACCTTGATCTGTAAACTATTCTGGTTCAACTGATTGCGCGAGGTGGGACTCGAACCCACACGCCTTTCGGCACAGGAACCTAAATCCTGCGCGTCTGCCAGTTCCGCCACTCGCGCGAGCCGCCGGGCTCGGTAAGCCCGGCGAGTTGGCCGGGAGTTATTGTACCGCGCTGGCGTGGACACGCGCACAGGGCGGTGCGCGAGCGCGCGCTGCGGTTACACCAGGCGCACGAGTCGGTTGCGGTCGAGCTGCTGGCGGACGAGGAGGGGGTTGATGTCGGCGAGGAAGCGCTGGCCGTCCTGGTAGTAACCAGCCGTCGGCTTGAGGTCGGCGAGCTGGGCGGTCCAGTAGCGGTTGAAGCACTTCATGAAGAGCTCGCGGACGTATTTGCTGAAGATGCTGGCGAGGGCGACGGGGAGCTGCTTCGACTCGCCGCCGGTCATGAAGCGGATGACGAACGGCGAGCGCTCGCGGCGGAGGCGATAGGCACTGTGATCGGGTGATTCGTCGATCACCTCGAGCGGGGCATCCTCGAAGGCGGTCATGAGGGGGCGGCGGTAGCTGACACGCCCGCCGTGGCGGTCGGCCCAGATGCGCATGGGCCGGCCGTCGAGCGCGGCGGTCAGGCGGGTGATCAGGCGCAGCGTCTGGGTGAAGAGGACGACGCTCTTGTTGCGCGTGGCCTCGACCATGCGGTTGAAATGCCCCTCGGGCACGACCTCCACGAACGCCCCGCGGAATCGCACGCACGCCTTCTCCATCACGACGCGCAGGGCGTTGCGCTGCGGCCCGAGCCCCTCCGGCGTGCACTGAAGGGGGAGCCGCAGTTCATGGGGCGCATACCAGGGGTAGATTCCCAGCTCGTCGCAGATGGCGGGGCAGAGGCGGCCGAGCAGATCGCGGAGCGTGGCCGGGGCGGGGCTGTCCTGCATCACAAAGGCCAGAGCGGCCTGTTCGAGCAGCTTGAGGCCGTTCTCGTGATCCGCGGAATCATGGAGCTTTTTGCTGTCAGCGACGGCCAGGCGGCTGCCGCGCTTGAGGGGCTTGCGCGAGACGCCGGCGCGGAGGAGGTTCCAGAGATCCGGGCCGTCGGCGGCATTTTCGGCCTCGCGCACGCAGTCGGCGGGCACCTCGAAGGCGACGGCGGAGACCACGAGCGGCCCGAGCAGCGGCCCGTAGCCTGCTTCGTCGATGCCCACAATGATGGCCGACTCCATCCGCACCGTCTCCACGAAAGAAACGCACCTCCCGGCTTCATACCCCACCCGGCCGCACCCCTCAAGCGCCCGGCCGCGCCGGATCAGAGCCGATTGTGAGTTTCCGCCCGGCACGTGGGCATCGCCGCTGGTGGGAGAATGCCTGGGTGTGGCACCGCCGTCTCTGCGGCGCACCACAGGCGAAACGCCTGTGCCACACCCTGAGCGTTGCGGCGTCCGTGCTGCACTGGTGCTCAGGAACGCTTGCCGGATAATGGATCCATGCTTCCGCGCTTGACGCTGAATGTCGCACGGCAGTTGTCGCCAGAAGCCGAACGGCTGGACGCCATCCGGTCGGCGCCGGTCCGGGTGCTGCAGATCGGCACGGGCAATTTCCTGCGTGCGTTCTGCGGGTGGATGTTCGAGCGCATGAACCGTTGCGGGCTCTTTCACGGGTCGATCGCCGTCGCCCAGGCGACGCCCGGCAGCCGCACGCTTCAGGCCTTTCGCGAGCAGGACGGGTGCTACACCGTGCTGCAGCGCGGGCTCGAGTCCGACGTACTCGTCGAAAAGACAGACCTGGTCACGTGCGTGACCAAGACCATCAATCCCTACGCCGAGTGGAGTGATCTCCTGGCCCTCGCCGCCCGGCCGGAGCTGCGGTTCGTGGTGTCGAACACGACCGAGGCGGGGATCGTGTTTCAACCGATCGACTCGGTCCCCCAGGGCTGTCCTTCCAGCTTCCCGGCCCAGATGACCGCGCTGCTGCACCACCGGTTCGTGAACTGCCGCGGCGCCCGAAACGCGGGCCTGGTCTTGCTTCCCTGCGAGCTCACCGAGAACAACGGCCGGCTGTTGCGGGAGATCGTTCTGCGGCATGCCGCCGACTGGCGGCTCGGCGATGACCTCACGAAGTGGATCAGCGAGAAGTGCATCTTCTGCAACACGCTGGTGGACCGCATCGTGACCGGCTACCCGACAACCGAGGCCGATCGCCTGCAAGCACAGCTCGGTTATCGGGATTCGCTTCTTGTTGCCTGCGAATGGTATCACAGTTGGATCATCGAGGGGCCATCGGAGCTTGCCTGCGAGCTCCCGTTCGAACAAGCCGGCCTCAACGTCCGCCGGACCGACGATCTCGCACCCTACCGCACGCGGAAGGTGCGCATCCTGAACGGGGCGCACACGATCATGACGCCGGTCGCGTATCTGGCCGGTTGCGACACGGTTCTGCAGACCATGAACGATCCGCTGCTCTCCGGCTTCCTGCAGGACGCACTCTGCGGTGAGATCCTGCCGACGCTCGAAGCGCGGGAAACCCGTGAGTTTGCCGCCGATGTGCTCACCCGTTTCCGCAACCCGACGATCCAGCATCGTCTGCTCAGCATTTCGCTCAATAGCACCTCTAAATGGAAGGTACGGGTGCTCCCGTCGCTGCAGCAGTATGTGGGCACGTTTGAGCGGCTGCCGCGGCGGCTCTCGTTCTCACTGGCCGCGCTGATCGTGCTGTACCGTGTTCGTGTGAATGAAGATGGCGTCGGGATCGGCACACGTGGGGGCCAGCCCTACCAACTGCGCGACACGCCCGAAGCGCTGGGCCTGCTCAGTCAGGCGTGGAAGGCATACGAGGAGCAGCACGACGCAATGACGCTCGCCCGAACCGTGCTGTCGTCAGAGAAGCTGTGGGATATGGACCTGAACACCATCGCCGGCCTTGCTCACCAGGTCGCCGCGGACCTCGAACTCATCGGGCGTTACGGCATGCGCGGTGCGATGGAACACCTGTAGGTCC
>CAZQEN010000176.1:3808-15265 GCA_964591605.1 uncultured Planctomycetales bacterium | reverse complement strand
CCGGAATCTGAATCACCCAGCCCGCGAGCCCGACCCCATTCGGGTTTCGTCATTCTGGTTTCCCGTTCCAGGGCATTTGCCGGAAAGGCAGGCCAGCCGGCCCGCCTGGTTGACAGCCCCCGCGCGCATCGTATACTGATGGATCGACAATCAGGTTGCCTGCTCTTATCCAGAGTGGCAGAGGGACTGGCCCTTTGACGCCACAGCAACCCGGTCGCCTCCGGCGACAGTAGGGTGCTAACTCCTGCCCGAGCCAATACTTGACTCGGGAAAGATAAGAGGAAAATGCTCCAGTTAGCGTTGACCTCTTGCCCCACTCGGATGGATGCAAGGGGTTTTTTGTTGCGCGAGGAGCCGCGGCTTTCAGCCCAGGCTGCAAAGAGCCGCGTGGCTTCAGCCCGCGCGGCGCCAGTGCGTAAGCGGACGCCCGGTTACTCCGAAAGACCGCTTTGATGAGGAACGCGAATGAGTTACGTCATCGGTTTGAAATGTCGCGAATGCGGCCAGCAGTATGAGACGCAGCCGCTGCATGTCTGCGAAGTGTGCTTCGGGCCGCTTGAGGTCGAATACGACTACGGGCGGATGCGCGGCCGCGTCACACGCGAGTCCATCGAGGCCGGCCCGTCGTCCCTGTGGCGCTACCGGGACCTCCTGCCCGTCGAGGGCGAGCCCGCCACCGGCCACCACTCCGGCTGGACGCCGCTGCGCCGCGCCCGCAACCTCGAAAAACGCTGGGGCTGCCGCGAACTCTACGTCAAAGACGATTCCGTCAACGCCCCTTCGCTCTCCTACAAGGAGCGCGTGGTCAGCGTCGCCTTCAGCAAGGGGCTCGAGTTCGGCTTCGAGACGTTCGGCTGCGCGAGCACGGGCAATCTGGCCAACAGCGTCTCAGCCCATTCGGCCGTCGTCAGCAAGCCGGCGTGGGTGATGATTCCGCACGATCTCGAGCAGGGCAAAGTCCTCGGCTCGCTCATCTACAAGCCCAAAATGGTCCGCATCCGCGGCAACTACGACGATGTGAACCGCCTCTGCGCCGAGATCGCCGACAAGTACCGCTGGGCGATCGTGAACGTGAATCTTCGGCCGTATTACACCGAGGGCGCCAAGACCTACGGCTTCGAAGTGGCCGAGCAACTCGGCTGGCGGCTGCCGCGGCACATTGTCGTGCCGACGGCCGGCGGGACCATCCTGCCCAAGATCTGGAAGGCCTTCCGCGAGTTCGTCCAGCTTGGTCTGATCGAAGATACCCCGTGCCGCGTATACTCGGCCCAGGCGGGGGGGTGTGATCCGGTCGTCAAGGCCATCCACGCCGGCACCGACATCATCAAGCCGCAGAAGCCGCACACCATCGCCAAGTCGATCGCCATCGGCAATCCGGCCGACGGCTACTACGTGATTCAGGCGGTCAAGGAATCCAACGGCTGGGCCGAGAGCGTCACCGATGATGAGATCGTCGAGGGCATCAAGACGCTGGCCGAGACCGAGGGCGTCTGGACGGAACCGGCCGGCGGGACGACGATGGCCGTCACGAAGAAGCTGCTCGATCAGGGCCGCATCCCGCGGGACGAGTCGATCGTGATCGCCATCACCGGCAACGGTCTCAAGACGCAGGAGGCCGTGCTCGACCGCCTCGAGGAGCCGGCGCTGATCAACGCGAAACTCAGCGAGTTCGACGGCCTGATCGACGATCAGAAAAAGTCGGCCCGCCCGCGCCCCGCGGCCGTGGCCGTATGAGAGAACCAGGTGTCCATCTGTGGACAAGAAAAGGAAGAGAAATGCCCCAGGTACGAATTCCGACCCCCCTGCGTAAGTTCACCAACGGCGCCGACGTCATCCCCGCCACCGGCGGGACGATCGGCGACGTGCTCACGGGCCTCTGTGCGAAATACGCGGACTTCAAGCCGCGCCTCTTCAAAGAAGACGGCACGCTGAACCGGTTCGTCAACGTGTTTGTCAACGACGAAGACATCCGGTTCATGGAGGACCTCAAGACGCCGGTCAAAGACAGCGACGAGATCAGCATCATTCAGGCCGTCGCCGGCGGATGATGTGGAGTGCGGCGGCATCGACGCCGCTTTGGCTTGTCGGAATGAGATCTCAGCCCGCGCCGCAGCGTGGGCGCATGATCAGGTGGTGACATGGCCGTCGAACACGACATCGAGTTGACGTTTCCCACGCAGACGGTGACCCAGCCCCTGCTCTGCGAGATGGCACGCCGCACCCGCGTCGTGTTCAACATCATCTCCGCCAACGTCTCGCAGCACCGCGGCCACTTTCATCTGCTGATCGTCGGCGAGGAGCCCCAGGTGATGGCCGCCGAGCAGTTCCTGCTCGAATCCGGCATCGAGGTGAGCGTCCATGAAAGCCGCGCCTACCGGGCCCCGGTGCCGACGCCGCCCCCGCGCCAGCCGTCCAGCCCGGATGAGCCGGTGGTCTCGAGGAAGATGTGGATCACCTTCATCGGCGAGGTCCGCCGTGAGCCGCTCACCTGGGAGATGGCCGGCCGCTACGATGTCACCTTCGACATCCGCCAGTCGAGCACCGGCGAGAGCGTCAGCATCATGGCTCTGCTCCTCTCCGGGCCGAAGAGTCACGTGGAGGGCGCGATCGAATTCCTGCGCGAGCGGGGGTGCGAAGTCGAGCCGATCGAGAAGACCGTCCTGGAGGGATAAAGGCGCGACCGGTCAGATCGCACCGCGGATAAGCGCTTTCTCGCGATTTCGATGGTGATTCCAGCGTGCCGGATGGCATCCTCATGAGCGAATTCGATACATCCACCGGTTTTGATGAATCCCGCCGGGCGGTGCTGAATCAGACCGCCATGTACGCCGCCATCGCCGCCGCTCTGATGCTCTTTTTCGGCTTCCTGCGGCCTTACGACGTGGCCCAGGGCACGCGGCTCTACGTCACCTCCGTCTTCGCGACCAACTGGCTTCTGCGGATCGGCGGCCTCTCCCTGCTGGGCGCGGCGATCCTCTGCTGGTCCGGCCTGACCGTCGGTCTGGCCGTCGACGCCCTGGTATCGGCCATCGTGGGGCTGGCCCTCAGCGGCGTGGGCATCATCTGGATTTCCGACGGCGACTATGAGGGGCTGCTGTTTCTGATCTTCGCTCTCCTGTTTCTCAGCGCGGCGCGGCACAGTTGGACTCAGTTTGTCGCCCTGTCGCGGACAGCGGCGTCGCGAACGTCGGTCAAGGTGCCCGAGCCGCCGACTCCGCCCGTCGAGGGCCTCAAAGAGTCCGCCCGCGACCGCCTGTTGCAGGCCAAGGCGAACCTGCGTCAGACTCCGCCTGCCCCGTCGACGCCGGTGGCTCGGCCGATGGCCGAACAGCCCGGAACTCCGCCGCCCCCGCCGCTACAATCCCAGGATGCTGCTCCGGGCGCCGCACCCGCGAGCGGTCCACCGGTTCCGACGCCGCCCGCCCCCCAGGCCGAGACGGTGGAGGAGGGTTTTCTGGCCGAGCTGGGTCGCAGCAACCACGACGAAAGGAAATGAATCCGTCCATGGCCATCAGTAAGGCTGCACAACGCATCGAACAGGACCCCAAACTCGCCCGCTACTCGCGGCAGATGCTCTTCGAGCCCATCGGCGAGGAAGGTCAGCGCCGCCTGCTCGAGGCCCGCGTGACGCTCATCGGCTGCGGCGCGCTGGGGACCGTGCTGGCCAACACCCTCGCCCGTGCGGGCATCGGCTTCATGCGCATCGTCGATCGCGACTTCATCGAGCTCAACAACCTGCAGCGTCAGGTGCTCTTCAACGAAGACGACATCGCAGCCAATCTGCCCAAGGCCGAGGCCGCCCGCCGCAAGATCCAGCGCATCAACTCGTCGATCGACGTCGAGGCCGTCGTCACCGACGTGAATCACCGCAACATCGAGAAGCTCGGCGAGGGCGCCGACCTGCTGCTCGACGGCACCGACAATTTCGAGACGCGGTTCCTGATCAACGATCTGGCCGTCAAGACCGACCGCCCGTGGGTCTACGGCGCGTGCATCGGCGCGACGGGCCTGTCGATGCCGGTCATCCCGGGCGAGACGCCCTGCCTGCGCTGCGTTTTCGAGCAGGCCCCGCCGCCGGAGATGAACCCGACCTGCGACACCGCCGGCGTGCTCGGGCCGGTCGTCAACATGGTCGCCTCGCACCAGGCACTGGAAGCAATGAAGATCCTCATGGGCCGCTTCGACGCGGTGAACCGCAAGCTCCTCAATTTCGACGCCTGGTCCGGCCGCGTCTCGATGCTCAACGTGCAGAAAGCCCGCGACCTGGGCGACTGCCCGTGCTGCAAACGCAAGAACTTCGAGTTCCTCGAGGGCAAGTTCGCCGGCAGTGCCACGACCCTCTGCGGCCGCAACGCCGTCCAGGTCTCCCCGCCACCGGGCCTCAAGATCGATTTCCCGACCATCGCTGAGAAGGTGAAAAACGTCGCCCACGCCGAGCCCAAGTTCAACGCGTTCATGCTCAAGGCCGAAATCAAGCCGCACGAGCTCACCGTTTTCGCCGATGGAAGAGCGATCATTAAGGGCACGAGCAAACCGGACGAGGCGAGGTCGATTTACGCGAAGTACATTGGTGCGTGATGCCGTTGAATGATATCCAGAGGCATCTCATGGAGCTGGCGCTTGAAGACTACCTGGAGCTTCATCAGGTTGTTGTCGAACTCCGACACGTGAGGCCGGCTCTCGAGGAGGATGCGTACGTTCGACTGGCGCAGGCTCTGGTGAGTGGACTCACGGAAAGAGGACTCGTCAAGCTGTATGAGGTCCAGCCCACGGCCATGCGGAACGTCGAGAGAGACCTCGATCGCGCCGAGATTCGGGAGGTTCTGCGACATCCGGAGCGATGGTGTGTGCTGCCCGGAGATGGGCAAAGTTTTTACGCAATTGCCGGCACCGCTCTGGGTGAGCAAGCCATGTACGAGGTGTGGCAACTGCGGCTGAGCCATGGATCGATGAGATCAGGGTTTGGCTGGCGTGCCTGGGGATGCCATTCGAGAGGTCGTGACGGTATCCTGATGTGAACTCGAGATCCAACATGATCACGCGAATGAACGTCACCGGTTATCGTTCTCTGGTCGATGTTACCCTCGATCTGGATCGCCTCAACCTTTTCATCGGCCCGAACGCAACGGGGAAGAGCAGCCTGATTGAGCTATTCGGCTTGCTCCGAGACGCAGCCTCCGGATTTCTGGCATTGGGCCTGAAAGGCCGTGGAGGCTACCTCTCCGTTCGATCTGCAATGCCGGGTGTTGACTCGGTTCACGTTTCACTCGATCTCGCTGTGCCACAGGACACCGAACAGCGTGTCTGGCGATACGTGATCGAACTGAGCCAGTTCGGTGCTGAGGCCCTGGTTCAGGAGGAGCGACTTGGAAGGATCTCGGGCGACAGGGGGCTTTTCGGAGCCGATGTGCCGGCCACTCCGTTGCTGGATCGCCGTCAGAATCTTGCCTCTTTTGTCAATGAGACGACCGGTCAGGCCGATTCCGCCATCGAGCTCAAGGAGGCCGGCGAACTCGCCATCTCCCAGGTGAAGCAGCCGCTGCATTATCCCGGCGCGTATGTGACCTCCACCCTGCTCTCGTGGATCCAGGTCTACGACCCGATCTATTCACCTCGGTTCTCCGCATACAAGCTCCCACGCGTGGCAACCAGCGATCTGGTTCTGTATCAGGATGGTTCGAACCTGGCGAACGTGCTCAGCACGCGCCTCAGCGATGACGGTTTCCAGGCGGACTTCGATCACTACGTAAAACTCGTGTTTCCGGATTTCCGACGCGTTCACTTCAAGCCGGATGCGACCGGGGAAGGCCGCATCCTTTTCTCCTGGCACAGCGAATACGCCAACCGGCCGTTGTATCTCTGGGAACTGTCGGACGGCCAGTACAAGTATTTGTGCCTGCTGGCAATCCTTCTGCGTCCACCGCCAAACGTTGTCATCTGCCTGGATGAGCCGGAGGTCGGGCTTCATCCCCGCATGCTCGGCATTTTGAGCGACCTGATCCGTTCCGCCGCCGACTCCGCGCAGGTTATCGTGACGACGCACAGTCCGAATCTCGTCTCTCATTTCCGCGCCGAAGAAATCATCGTGGCAGAGTCGCAGCAAGGCCGCTCGACGTTCGAGAAACTCTCGCAGCGTGACCTTTCGGACTGGCTGGCGGAGTTCTCGCTGGGAGAGCTGATGAGTATGGGCGAGCTGGAACGGCATCCGTGAGCATCATTCGCTTCATGTTCGAGGGCGAGATGGAACGCCTCGCTCTCCGGCGGTTTCTGGCACCTGTTTTCGCGGGGCGTTCCGCGCGCGTGGAGTGGTCGCGCCGACACGAAGGACGCGACGAGGTCATTAAGAACCTTCCGAGGTTGGCGAAGGCCCGATGCTCCCGCGACGGCGAGGTTCACATTTTTGCTCTGGTCGACTTCCACCCCAGGCACCCGCGATGGAACACGGTGGACGAGCTCCGGAAAGGGATTTTGAAGGAGGTCGATGTGCCTCTCCGGCCATTTGTCCACGTCCATGTCGCGATGCACGATATCGAGGCATGGATTCTTTGTGATCGAAGCCGCCTCGCGAATAAGCTCCTGCTCGACGAACAGCGATTAAGTCGTGACGCCGAGGCCATCGATTTGGACAGTCCTCCAAAGGTGGTTCTGCATCAGCTTTTTCGGCAGGCGGGCCGAGCGTATCGGGAGACGGCGGAAGGCGTGGATCTGTTGGCGAATCTGAGCATCGCCCGCGTATATCAGCGCTGCCGTTATTTCAAGGCATTTCTCGATGATCTGGCGGGCACGGCAGGCATCGACCTGGAATCCATCGTGAGAAGCGAGCAATGATTTACCTTGATAACGGTGCGACAAGCTGGCCCAAGCCCCCCTGCGTGACCGAGGAGATGGTGCGCTTCCTGGCCGAGGACGCGGCCAATCCGGGGCGGGCCGGGCATCGCATGGCCATTGCGGCCGAGAAGAAGCTCGACGACGTGCGCGCCAAGCTCACCAGCCTCTTCGACGGCGACGACCCGCAGCGGATGATCCTTGCGCTCAACTGCACCGACGCGCTCAACATCGCGATCAGGGGCGTGCTGCGCGAGGGCGATCACGCGATCACCACCACGCTCGAGCACAACAGCGTCTCGCGCCCGCTGCAGACGATGGCCGACGAGGGTTCCATCGCACTCACGCGGCTGCCGATGAGCGACGGCGGCTTCGTCGATCCGGATGCGATCCGCAATGCCATCACGCCAAAAACGCGGCTCATCGCGATCACGCACTGCAGCAACGTCCTGAGCACGATCCAGCCGGCGCAGGACATCGGCCGCATCGCCCGCGAGCGCGACGTGCTCTTTCTCCTCGACTCGGCCCAGTCGGCCGGCCTCGTGCCCATCTCCGTCCGCCAGATGAACATCGACCTGCTCGCGTTCCCCGGCCACAAGTCGCTCATGGGCCCCACCGGCACGGGTGGCCTGTACGTGGGCCCGCGTGCCGACCCGCGCCCGCTGCGGATCGGCGGCACCGGCGGCGATTCCGCCTCGCCCACGCAGCCGCACCTTTACCCCTACTGGCTCGAGGGCGGCACGCCCAACACCGTCGGCATCGCCGGCCTGGGCGCCGGCGTCGACTGGGTCACACAGAACGACCCGGCGAAAACGCTCACCCACGAGCGCGCGCTGATCCAGCGCCTCGTCGCCGCGCTCGAAGGCGACGATCGATTCACCATCCACGGTTCGCGCGACTGGTCCCGCCGCGCCGGCGCCCTGGCGATCAGCGTCGAGGGCCTGGCCCCCGCCGAAGTGGGCGCGATCCTCGACGAATCATTCAACATCGCCATCCGCCCCGGCCTGCACTGCGCCCCGTACATCCACCGCGAACTCGGCACATTCCCCGACGGCGCCGTCCGCATCACGCCCGGGCCGTTCAGCACGCTCCAGGACATCGATCGCCTGACCGACGCGCTGCAGCAGATCGCTCTGTAACTCGCATCTGTTCGCTTTCCCCTCTTTCCTAACAATACCCAAACTTCGAGGTATAATCAATGAGGAAAGGCCTGCAGTTTTGCTCGCTTTCGTGAGGGCGCCGGCGGCCGCCCGGGGTGTTTGCGATGTATGTTTCGCTCCACAACCGTTCCGCCTACTCGTTCGGCTCGTCGCTGATCCACGTGGAAGCGCTGCCGGCGTGGGCGGCATTTCACGACATGCCGGCCGTCGCGCTGACAGATCTGCACGGCCTCTATGGCGCGGTCGCGTTTCAGCAGGCGTGTGCGGAGCGCGGGATCAAGCCGATCTTCGGGGCGGAGGTGCGGGTACGGCTCGATGGCCAGTTTCTTTCAAATCTCAAATCTCAGATTTTAAATTTGAGATTTGAGATTTCAGATTTGAGATCGGAAAGGGCGGAGATCGGCTGCGCGATGCCACAGCAGTTCCACCTCACGCTCCTGGCCCGATCGATGCGCGGCTACATCAATCTGTGCCAGCTCATTTCGCTGCATCACCTGCGCCAGCCGGACGGTGAAAAAGAGGCGCTGACGCTCGATCTTCACGATCTGCATGAGCATGCGGGCGATCTGATCTGCCTGGTAGGACGTCTTCAATTCACGAATGGTCTGTCAGCCGATGGGAATGCCCACGGCCACGCGTATTCGCGGGAAGGGATTCCCGCGGGAGTGGGTGCGAGAAGGGATTCTCGCACCAGCGGTGGTGCGGATGGTGGTGCGAGAAGGGATTCTCGCACCAGCGGCGGCTGTGTGGATCTGCGGGAAAGGATTGCCGCGGGAGTGGGCGCGAGAATCCCAGCGCGCCGGGATCGCACCTGCGGGCTCAAGAGCGACTCTTCTTTCTCACCTTCTCACTTTCTCACTTTCCCACGCCTGCTCACCGCGCTTCGCGATGTCTTCCCCGACCGCCTCTACGTCGAGCTCGCCATCCACGCCCCGCAGGACGTGCCCGCCGCCCGCAAACGCGCGCAGATCGCCGACGAACTGGGCATTCCGGTTGTGGCCACGCCCGAGGCCCGCTGCCTCCTGCGAGACGACAACACGATGCTGCGGGCCCTCGCCTCGATCGGCACGCTCACGCTCATCGACCGCCCGCATCCCGACAAGCCTGAGGGCCTCTGGCACCTGCGGACGCCGCGCGAGATGCAGCATCTGTTCGCCCGTCGGCCGGAGGCCCTGCAAAACACGTTCAAAATCGCCGAGCAGTGCAATGTGCGGCTCGACCTGTCGCAGAACCGCTTCCCCGCGTTCGAGAGTCCCGACGGCCGGCCCGCCATCGCCCACCTGCGCGAGATCTGCCTGGCCGGCTGCCGCAAACGCTACATCGAACGGCCGCAGTACAAGGGCATCGGCGGTACGCGCCCGCGCTGGGACGACGTGATGGCCCGCCTCGAGCGCGAACTCCGCATCATCGAGCAGGTGCAGTATGCCGAATACTTCCTGGTCTTTCACGAGATCCTCGAATACTGCAACCGCGAGTCCATCGCAACGCTCGCCCGCGGCTCGGCGGCCGATTCGCTCGTCTGCTACGCCCTGGGCGTCAGCCAGGCCTGCCCGTTCCGCTTCGACCTGCCCTTCGACCGCTTCGTCAACCCCGAGCGGGCGAAATTCAGCAAGATGGCCGACATCGACCTCGACCTGCCCTGGGACCAGCGCGACCAGGTCATCCGCTGGGTGTACGAGCGCTGGGGCAGCGACCGCGTGGCCATGATCGGCACGGCCAACACGTTCCACGGCCGTGCGGCCCTGGCCGAGCTGGGCAAGGCGTACGGCCTGCCCGCTCACGAAGTGTACCGAGCCACCAAAGTCCTCCCGCGCTCGGCCGCCACCACGCTCGGCGAATCGGTCAGGAACCTGCCCGAGGCCCGCGACATTCCCGTGCACGAGGAGCCGTACCGCACGATCCTGCGCACCGCCGGTCAGATCGAGGGCCTCCCGCGCCACTGGGCCATGCACCCGTGCGGGATCGTGATCTCGCCCGAGCCGCTCGGCGGCCTGGTACCCGTGCAGCGCTCGCCCAAGGGGCCGCTCGTCGCCCAGTACGACATGGACGCGATCGAGGAGCTGGGCTTCATCAAGATCGACCTGCTCGGCCAGGCGGGCCTGTCGGTGCTGCGCGACACGGTGGCCGAGGTGAAACGCACCGAGGGCATCGACGTCGATCTCGAACGCGACGTCGATTACAGCGAGCGCGAGACGTGGGACATGATCGCCGGCGGCCAGGCCCGCGGCGTGCACCACATCGAATCGCCCGCGATGACCAGCCTGCTCGTGCAGAGCAACTGCCGCGACATCGACTGCCTCACGACGATCGTCGCGATGATCCGGCCGGGAGCGTCCAATCAGGGCAAAAAGGAGGTCTTCTGCCGGCGGCATCAGGGCCACGAGCCGCCGACATACGCCCACCCCTTGCTCGTGCCGGTATTGGAGAAAACCTACGGCCTCATGGTCTTCGAGGAGCACATCCTGCAGATCGCCGTCGAATTCGCCGGCATGAACGTGGGCCGGGCCGACGTCCTCCGCCGCGCGCTCAACAAGGAGAACCGCAGGCTGATTGCCGAGATGCAGGGGGAATTCCACAGCAGCGCCCTGGCCCACGGCCGCACGCCGCCGGAGATCGACGCCGTCTGGGCGGTCGTCAGCGCCTTCGCCGGCTTCATGTTCAACAAGGCCCACTCGGCCGAATACGCCCTCGAAGCCTTCCAGGGCGCGTGGCTCAAGCGCCGCTGGCCCGCCCACTACCTGGCCGCGATTCTCTCAAATTACCGCGGCTTCTACGCGCATTCACCCACGCTCCCGCAGATCCTCTACGTCCTCGAAGCCCTGCGCCTGGGCGCCCGCTTCCTCCCCCCCTGCGTGAACCGCTCGCGCCCGGCATTCGCGGTCGAAAGGATTCACCACGGAGATACGGAGGCACGGAGAGGGTCAGATCGTGAACGACAGATTCACCACGAAGACACGAAGACACGAAGAGAGACTTACCTGGAGAGCGGGAGAGGGGGAGAGGGGGAGAGGAGGAGAGCACACGAGCAGGCAATGGAGCCCGAAGCGCCAGCGAGGGGTTCGGCATGTGGATGCCCATCATGGAGTGACCGCACGAGCGCACAAAGGCGTGAGGAGGGGATCGGAAGAGGGACAGATCAGACGAATACCGATATCTCCCAACTCAGATCATCAAATCCAGTATCTCCAATCTCAAATCTCAAATCTGAGATTTCAAATTTGAAATGTGAGACCTCAGATGTGGATTCCCTGCAACCGCCGAAGTGGCTCATCCGCATCCCCCTTTCCCACATCAAAGGCCTCCCAGCCGACTTCACGCAGCGCTGGTGGAGCGAGCGCCAGAGGGGGGCGTTCACATCCGTCACCGACTTCCTGTCCCGCTGCCGCCCCGGCGACGCCGAAGCCCGACTCCTGCTCGACGCCGGCGCCCTCGACATCTTCGGCCACTCGCGCCCGGAATTGTTCTGGTACCT
>CAZQEN010000176.1:0-3708 GCA_964591605.1 uncultured Planctomycetales bacterium | reverse complement strand
CTGCCCCGAAGGGGCTATGTCCTTCAGCCCAGGGTTGGTCGCCACAGCGACCTACCCTGGGTACCGGAGGCCAGGCTATCAACAACCCCAACGGGGTTGTGGCCCGCCCTGCGGCCGCGCCGGAGCCCGTTCCGGGTTCTGCCGCCGGAACGATGGATTCCCAGGGTAGCCCGCTTCGCGGACAACCCTGGGCTGGAGGACACAACGCCGTTGGCGTTGTCCGCCAGCAGGGCTCAGATTCGCTGGCGCGAGATTCCCATCTCGCACCCACTCCTCATCCGCTGGCGCGAGATTCCCATCTCGCACCCACTTCCGCGGGAATCCCTTCTCGCGACCGCGACCTCCCGCCCATCGCCCTCACCGTCCCCGACGCCTGGGCCCGCGCCCGCCGCGAGCTCGAACTGCTCGAATTCCCGATCACCATCGACCCGTTCACGTTCCTGGGCCGCGACGATCAGGGCCGCGACATCGACTGGTCCCGCTACACCCCCGTCAATCAGCTCTGCCGGCACCTGGGCCGCCGCGTCCACGTCTGCGGCATCATGGTCGCCGACCGCATCAACGTCGCAACCACCGGCGAGCTCATGAAATTCGTCACCCTCGCCGACCGCACCGGCTTCGTCGAAACCATCCTCTTCCCCGACACCTACCGCCGCCTCGGCCACCTCACCGTCACGCACCCCATCGTCGCCGCCACCGGCATCGTCGAATCCTTCGAGAACAACAGGGGCTTCACGCTCCGCGTGCAGCATCTGTCGGTGCCGCTGCGCCGCTCTCACAGGGGCGATCACGGAAATACGCATCGATGACCTGGCGTCGTTTTCGCTTGATCGCCCGCTCTGCAACCCCGGCTTTTGACCGTCGATACAGCCACATCATGAGCAACAAGCCCAGAGTGAACAGGACGAATCTCGCGATCACGAGCCACACGACGCGGCGTGAAACGGTTTCAAAGTCTCCCACGCTGCTCTGCATGGTAGCTTCCCAATACCACTGAATGAGCTTTGCAGTGCCGATCCAATAGATCCCAAGCCCGACGGTGAAGGCAACGGTCACGTACTTGAGAGACCTGAGTTCGGGATGAATCTGCCAATTGAATGCATACTGTGTAATCAACAGCCTGCCGCGATCGAAAGGATCTCCACATTCCGGGCAGCGTCCGTCCGGCAGACCGCGGAGCAGATAATGGCACTTGGGGCAGTACACGGGAAACTCATCTTCCGGAAACTCCGCCGGATCCACGCGTGCATCGCGCGGAATCACTTTCGTGCCGAAAAGCGGCCTGCTGAGAAGTGCGTGAAGTCGGGCCCAAAGGTTTGTGGGCATGAGTGCACCGAGCATGGATTCCAGTATAATACCACCGTGGATCGTTCGAACGCGCGATCGAGGGCCTGAATGAGCCGGAATGCACTCAGTTTTGTTGGACTGGTGATCAGGGAGGGCGACGGTTTCTGGTCGCTCTGCCCGGATCTGGACGTGGCATCGCAGGGCAGCACCGTGCGGGAGGCTCAAAGCATGCTGCGCGAAGCCGTGACGGGTTACCTCGAGAGCTGCTTCGAGTCCAACCTGACCTATCTGCGCCCCGTCCCCGACGATGAAGATCCGCGCCGAACGGAACCGGAAAACATCGTCTCGACGTTCCGTATTCGCGTCGATCTGGCGGTGAAGGCGCATGGGTGAGAAACTGCCCTCCCTCAAGCCGCGACAGGTCGTCAGCGCTCTCGAAAGCGCGGGATTCATTCAGCTCCGGCAGACCGGCAGCCATCTGCACTTGCGCAAAGGAACGCTCACCGTCACGGTTCCGATGCACTCACGCGACTTGAAAACGGGGACGCTCCACTCGATCCTTCGTCAAGCGCGGCTGACCGTCGAGGAGTTTCGAGATCTGCTTTAACCCTGTCGTCGCGGCCACGGGTCGAACCCTTCGAGGACAACAAGAGGTTCGCGCTTCGCGTTCTGCACCTCTCCACGCCATTCCGCCCCGACGGCTCACCCGGTTACAATCCCGGCGCTGGATGCGGCTCCATCGCGGCCCACGCCCGCGGGCCCCGTCACAGCGGAGGACTCCCATGAAATACCGTCCCTTCGGCCGGCTCGGCTGGCAAGTCTCGGAAATCGGCTTTGGCGCCTGGGCCCTCGGCTCGCACTGGGGCACGCAGAGCGACGACGACTCCATCGCCGCCCTCCACCGGGCCATCGACCTGGGCTGCAACTTCATCGACACCGCCCAGGGCTACGGCGACGGCCGCAGCGAACGCGTCATCGCCCAGGCCCTCCGCGACCGCAAAGGCCAGCGCATCTACGTCGCCACCAAGATCCCCCCGGCGCCGGGCAAATGGCCCCCCGGCGTCCACGACCGCATCGAGGACCGCTACCCCGAGAAGTATCTGCGCGAACGCCTCGAACGCAGCCTCCGCGATCTGTCCACCGACTGCATCGACATCGTCCAGCTCCACACCTGGACGCGGGCCTGGAACCGCCAGCCCGCCGCCCTCGAAATCCTCCGCAAGTTCCAGAAGGAGGGAAAGATCCTCGGCATCGGCATCTCCACCCCCGAGCACGACCAGAACGGCGTCATCGACCTCATGCGCGGCGGCTGGCTCGACAGCGTCCAGGTCATCTACAACATCTTCGAGCAGGAGCCGCAGGCCGAGCTCTTCCCGGCCGCCGCCGAGCACCGGGTCGGCATCATCGTCCGCGTTCCGTTCGATGAAAGCGCCCTGACCGGCAAACTGACCCCGCACACCCGCTTCGAACCCGCCGATTTCCGCAACAACTACTTCGCCGGCGACCGCCTCGAACGCACCGTCGCCCGCGTCGAGAAGATCCGCAAAGAAGTGGGATCGGCCGAGCGCGACCTGGCCGCCGCCGCACTGAAGTTCACGCTCAAGCCCCCGGCCGTCTCCACCGTCATCCCCGGCATCCGCAACCCGCGCCAGGCCGAGCTCAACTGCGGCGTCAGCGACGAGCCGCCCATGACCGACGAGCTCGAACACCGGCTCCGCGAACACTTCTGGCGCCGATCCTTCTGGTACGCCGGCAAATGAGCTCCCCCATGCCCGATCTCCCGCCCCGCATCGAGTCCGAGGCCCAGTTGGACGACGTGATGACGACGCCGTCGCCCGCGCTCATCGAGAGCGCCGGCCGATGGGGCGGCGATCTGTTGATCCTCGGCGTCGCCGGCAAAATGGGTCCCACCCTCGCCCGCATGGCTCGCCGCGCGCTCGACGCCGCGAGCCTTCGCTCCCGGGTGATCGGCGTCGCCCGCTTCAGCGACCCGGCCGTCCGCCGCCGCCTGGAAGAACACGGCGTCCACACCATCACCGCCGATCTGCTCGACGAGCGGGCCCTCGCCTCTCTCCCGGATGCCCCCTGCGTCGTCCACCTGGTCGCCCACAAGTTCGGCGCCACCGGCAACCCCGGCCTCACCTGGGCCCTCAACACCTATCTGCCCGCCCGCGTCGCCCAGCGATTCAGGGAAAGCCGCATCGTCGCCCTCTCCACCGGCAACATCTATCCCTTCTGGCCCGCCGACAGCTCCGGCCCCACCGAGCAGGACCCCGTCGGCCCGGTCGGCGAATACGCCCAGTCCTGCCTCGGCCGCGAGCGCCTCTTCGAGTACATGAGCCGCCTCCACGGCACCCGCGTCGCCCTCATCCGCACGCTCGGGGTGCATGATGTGTTCGCAGCGCGGATTGCCGAGGCGGC
>CAZQEN010000175.1:0-15420 GCA_964591605.1 uncultured Planctomycetales bacterium | reverse complement strand
CACCCTCCTTCTGGTACAATGCCCGCAACACCATGCGGCCGCAGCCCGATCTGCCCCGCCTGGCCTGATTCTCGAGGAATCCACAACCATGCCCGACATCCAGACCATCACCGGCGACCTGGTCGTCCGAAAGGCCCGCTTCGCCATCATCGTCAGCCGCTTCAACGAGTTCATCACCTCGCGCCTGCTTGATGCCGCCGTCGACACCCTGGAACGCCACGGCTGCGAACGAAAGAACATCACCGTCATCTGGGTCCCCGGCTCCTGGGAGCTGCCGATGACAGCCAAGCGCTGCGCCGCCGGCGGGAAATACGACGCGGTCATCTGCCTGGGCTGCGTCATCCGCGGCGAAACCACCCACTTCGAGCACGTATGCAGCGAGGCCGCCAAGGGCATCGCTCAGGCCTCGATGGAGACCGGCGTCCCCATCGTCTTCGGCGTCCTCACCACCCACACGCTCGACCAGGCCATCAACCGCGCCGGCGCCAAGCAGGGCAACCACGGGGCCGACTTCGCCCTCACCGCCATCGAAATGGTCAACCTCTACGCCAAACTCGACGGCAAGGGCTGACCTCCACCGCCGCACATCCCGGCGCCCGCCTGTACGCACGCCCCCTTGCGCGTACAATCTCCGTGTGGTGTGGCACCGCCGTCTCGCCGGTGGATGCGAGAGCAACCTCACCCGAATCGCGTAGGGTGGGCTCCGCCCACCTCCCGACATGGGAGCGTAGGGTGAACTCCGCCCACCTGATTCGTGTAGGGTGGGCTCTGCCCACCTCCCAACGTGGGAAGACCAACGAGGTCGTGTAGGGTGGGCTCCGCCCACCATCCGACACGGGAGCGTAGGGTGGGCTCCGCCCACCTGATTCGTGTAGGGTGGGCTCTGCCCACCTCCCAACGTGGGAAGACCAACGAGGTCGTGTAGGGTGGGCTCCGCCCACCATCCGACACGGGAGCGTAGGGTGAACTCTGCCCACCTGATTCGTGTAGGGTGGGCTCTGCCCACCTCCCGATACAGGAAGACCAACAATGACGTTAGGTGGGCGGAGCCCACCCTACGGTTGAGTACCGAAGGCTTGAATACGACCAAACCCCGACACCTGGCCCGCGTCGTGTCCCTGCAGTCGCTCTACCAGCTTGACGTGCAGAAGCTCCCCACCAGCGCCGCCACCGCGACCATCGTCGATCCCGTGGCCCGCGAGGCCGAACTCAGCCCGGAGGGCACCGACTATGCGCGGAGACTGACCGCCGGCGCCTGGTCAACCCACGAACGATTCGACCAGATGATCGCCGGCGTCTCGGCCCACTGGGACGTCGCCCGCATGGCCGTCGTCGACCGCAACATCCTGCGCCTGGCCCTCTACGAGCTCATCGAGCAGCCCGACGTGCCCGCCCGCGTCGTCATCGACGAGGCCATCGAGCTTGGCCGAGAATTCGGCGACGCCGAAACCCCCCAGTTCATCAACGGCGTCCTCGACGCCATCTGGAAAACCCACCCCGCCTGCCGCATCGCCCGCGGGGACGAGAAGTGATGAGCGATGAGCAGGAGCGCGGTAACTTGTTGCCGCGAACACAACTGACCACTGACCACTGACAAACATGGGACTCTTCGACCGCTTCAAACAGGGACTCGCCAAAACCCGCGACAGGATCGTCGGCAGCTTCCGCTCGATCCTGCCCTTCGGCAAGAAGATCGACGACGCCGTCATCGCACAGCTCGAAGAGACGATGCTCGCCGACGACATGGGCCCCGGCCCGACCGTGCGCCTCATCGAGGAGGTCCGCACCGCCTGGAAGGCCGGCAAGATCAAGGAAACGCAGGAGATCATCCCGTTTCTCAAGCAGCAGATCGTCACCTACTGGCCCGAAGCCGACCGCCAGCTCATCACCGCCCCCGCCGGCCCGACGGTCATCCTCGTCGTCGGCATCAACGGCTCGGGCAAGACGACCAGCGTGGCCAAGCTGTGCCAGCACTTCTCCAAAGACGGCAAAAAGGTGATCCTGGCCGCGTGCGACACCTTCCGCGCGGCGGCCGTCGCCCAGCTCACCGAATGGTCGAACCGGCTGGGCGTCCAGATCGTCAAGCACCAGCAGGGCAGCGACCCGGGCGCGGTCGCCTACGACGCCTGTGAAGCCGCCGTCAGCCGCAACGCCGATTTCCTCATCGTCGACACCGCCGGCCGGCTCCACACGCAGGATCACCTCATGCGCGAGCTGGGCAAAATCCAGAAGGTGATCCAAAAGAAAATCCCCGACGCCCCGCACGAAGTGCTGCTCGTCCTCGACTCAACCATCGGCCAGAACGCGATCAACCAGGCGAAGATGTTCAGCCAGCACGTCAGGGTCACCGGCCTGTTCCTGGCGAAACTCGACGGCAGCGCCAAGGGCGGCATCGTCATCGGCATCCGCGACCAGATCAACATCCCCGTCAAGTTCGTCGGCCTGGGCGAAACCCCCGCCGACATCGAACCCTTCGACCCGGCCACCTTCGTCGAAGCCCTCTTCGCCGAGCCGACGGCGTAGATTCCACCGGCATCCCGGCGGGTGTGCCCTTTTTTCCGGGAGGTGGGTGGAATTCGACGTCAGATCTTCGCCCGGCAGGGCGCACGATGGTTGCCAGGGACTTTGAGTCCCTGGAACAAAGGGGCCCAGACAATTCCTCTCCCTTCTCCGCCCAGAGGGCGGAGAAGAGAAGAGAAGAGAGGAGAAAAGGAAAGCATCAACCCACATCCAGGGACTCAAAGTCCCTGGCAACGCTCGAATGCCCTCCGGTCAAAGAAGCTGCAATCGCCTGGAAAACGGCCACAACCATCCCGGCGGACTCGAACCCGTAGCTGGCTGACGCCTGCAACCTCCGATATACTGTGCTCGGCAGAGCTGTTCGTGCAGCAAACCCTCCCTCTGCATCGAGGCGCGATCATGGAATGGCTCATCACGGGTTCCATCCTGGTTTCGTTCCTTGCGTGCATGCTCATCTTCAGCAGGATACACGGGTCTCCAACCGTCCCGCTCCACTCGCGGCAGGTCCGGCGCCGCAGCTTCAATTTCAATCTCGCGCTGGCGGTGCTTTTCCTGCCGGTCCTGATTCTGCATCAACAGGTCCTGTGGCTGGTTGCGTGGGTCTTCGCGGTGGCCGTGAGCGCCTGCTACGCGTTCAAACAGCCGAACGAGAAGCAGGCGAAGGCCAACTTCGCCGCCGATCCCGTTCACTGCGGAAGATGCGACTACGACCTCACCGGGAATGTGAGCGGCGTCTGCCCCGAGTGCGGTTGGGTGATCCCGACCACCCTGCCCATGTGCGAAAACGCCGGATGGCACATGTGGTGGAAGCAGTGGGACATCAGTCACCTGGATGATTGGCGTAGAAGTCTGCTGATGACAAGCTCATGGATGCTCGTTTTCCTCGGCGTTGCGGTCTGGCTGGCATGGAAGGGTGGTGCAGGCGGTGCCGCGATTCTCCCCCTCATCATGGCCTCGCAGTTCGCCATCAACAGCATCCGGGTAGTGAGCTATGGACGACGTGCACGAGCGGGTGCCACGCCGGCCGGAACGAGCCGAGCGGAGTGAACCTGACTCCGTTCTCGCGGGGATGGCCGGCAGAGGAAATTGGAATCCTCAGACGGCCACGGACAGGGACAAGAGACGTAAGAGCGACTCCTCACGTGCGATCGACGCTCCAATTCCTCCCCCGCTCCGCAAACCCCCGGGCATCCTCATCTCAAATCTCAAATCTCAGATCTCAAATCCCGGATCGCGAATTGCTTTGCTGGCTATCCCCTGCCGCGCCTTTTGTGCCTCTTGTGCCTTTTCGCGGCTGACAGGAAGCAACGGCTTGCTCACCGGCAATACAACGCCGCCGCGATATCCGCTCCGCTCATGCAGCCCACGAAGGTGTTGAGATCGGCCCCGTCCACGTCCAGGTCGTTGTCCAGCCGCGCCGTGATGCAATCCGGCCCGGCCTCCTGCCCCGCACCGCCCAGACAGCGCTGCAGATGCGCGAAATCGACCTGGTCCACGTCGGTGTCTCCGTCGAAGTCCGCCCCGACCGGCAGCACCGTGATGTAGCCGTCTTTCGTGACACTGTCGCTCCCTGCGGCACCACCGACCGCCAGCGTCACGCTGTAAACGCCGATCTGCGTGTACGTGTGCAGCGGGCTCGCCACCGTGCTGCTGCCCCCATCCCCGAAATCCCACAGCCACGTGTCATGGTCGCCCACCGACTGGTCGGTGAACTGAACCGTCAGCGGCACCTTGCCGGCCACCGGGCTCCCCACGAAGTTCGCCGTCAGAGAGCCGGACGAGTACACCTCGAACTCCGGAATCCGCGCGAAGTCGTCCACGCCCGGATCGGTGATGAACAGGCGGACGTAGCGCAGCGGCCTGGGCGCGGCGTAGCTGCGCATCGTCACGTTCTCCTGCGCGGTGTTGCAGACGATGGCCTCATCCGTCCACGGCCCGTCGAACGTCGGCCCCGCCTGGATGCGGAAACTCTGCGTGTTCAGCGACGTCGACTCGCCCCCCGCCCCCGCATGGCGCACCACATAACCGCTCACTACCAGCTCCAGCCCCAGGTCCAGCTTGAGCCAGTGCGGCGGCGGCGTGCCCGCGCTCGTCCACTTGTTGCCCGACGCAACCACCCCGTCAATCGCCTTCGTGCCCCCCTGCGACGGCAGATTCACAGAATCCGTCACCACCTGCGACGAGAACAGCGCCGCGTTGCTCCCGGCGGGCATCGTGTGGGTCATGCCCGCGCCCCCGGTCACCGCCGGCGTCCCGATCGCCCCGGCCGGATAGTTCTGCGCCACCGCCTGCTGAAACGCCGTGAACAGGTCCCCCGCCTGCCCGGCCGGATTCCCCGCGTTTTTCCAGTACTCGATGGCGTATCCATCCCACTGGCCACCGCCCTGTTGGTTGGAGTCGTAGACAAACCACGACATCGACACGATGTTGTGATGGCACGGATCCGCGTTCCACGCCGCGACATCCGCGAACGCATCCCGGCAGAGCTGGGCCGAGATCGCCTCCTCGCTCGCGCTGCCCGGCGTGGTGTAGCGGTTCCACTCGGTGATGTACACCGGCTTGTCGGCGTGCCCTTTCGCATCCATCACGTTCAACTGCCCGACGTAGCCGTTGCGGAATTCGCCCACCGAACCCAGGTAGGAATGGATCGCAAAGCCGTCCACCTCGGCCGCCGGAATGTTATCCAGCACCTGCCCCAGCCAGTCGGTACCCGACATCCACCGGACCCCGCTGATGATGCCGCCCGGACTGGGCGGCGCGATCAGCACGCGATGCGGCCCCGCCGGACTCGCCCCCGCCGAGCCGTGAATCGCGCTGCGAACCGTCCGATAGATATTCGCGTAACCCGCGGGCGTGACCTGGTTGCCCGGCCAGCCGTTGCCCTCACCCTGCAGGTTCGGCTCGTTTCCGATAATCCAGAGGTGACACGAACTTCGAAGAGTGTTCACCACGCCCACGACCGACGTCGCCCACGCCGCCGCCGACATCGTCGTCGGCGCCGGCACGGTCTCTCCCCAGTTGTAGTCGATCCGCGTAATCAGGGTGACGTTCTTGTTGGCGAACAGGTCGGCATACAGCGGCTGAAAGTACGCGGCCGTCCACCAGGACGCCCCGGAATGCGTCAGGATCGTCTCCACGTCCCAGCCGCCCTGCACCGACGCGTTCAGGAGGCTGACCGGGGTGGTGTCAACGGGCTGTCCCTGCGTATAACCCCACCAGTGGATGCCGTAGAGCGACCCGCCATCCGCCCGGAGCTCCGACCCCCGGCACAACAGCCCCAGGCAACACCCCAGCCAGACCACGTGGCGAATCTGCCGCTTCATCCTGCGATCATCCCTTCGATCATGACTCCGCGCTACCCGCAATTATACTGCCCTCCCCCCGATTCCCACACCGCCAGGTCCCGCCTGCCGACCAGAACCTCGATCACCGCAGTCCACATCCCCTTTCTGCCGCGAAACCACCCCGGTCCCCATCCCTCATCCAGCCGGCACAACGGTTTACGGATCACCGCCCCCGATCGGCAAAAATGGCCTGTAACTTTCCGCAGGAGAATCACCCCGAGCGGTCGATGACCATAGGACAAATTCCGCCCGGCAAAGGGAGTCACCATGAGAGACGAGGGACACCCCCTGCGTTCGAAGACGTTCCGCGCGCTCGCCGTCACCGGCCTGACATGCGGCCTCGCGACGGCCGCCATCCTCGCCGCCGATCGAAGCGCACGGGTGGCCGCCCGACCCTCCGCGCCGGTGGCCGTCGTCGAGCTGTTCACCTCCGAGGCCTGCCCCCAATGCCCCGCGGCCGAATCGTTCCTCAAGGAGCTCATCGACCAGGCCGGAAAAACCGGCCGCAGGGTTTATCCGCTCGCGTTTCATGTGGACTATTGGAGTCCGCCCGACCGGCGCGACCCGTTCAGCAGCGTACAATTCGAACAGCGCCAGCAGGCGTACATCGAGGCGATGCGGCTCGAAAACGCCTATACCCCGCAGATGATCGTCAACGGAACGAAGGAGTTCCTCGGCTCGCAAAAAGAGAAAGGTGAGAGCATCCTGCAGGCCGCGCTCGCCCGCCCGGCCAGGATCGACGTGAAAATGAGTGTCCAGCCCGCACAGCCCGGACCGCGCCCCCCCTACCGCATCGATTGCTCTACGTTGGGCGCTCCCGGAGACGCCGTGCTCAATCTGGCCCTCATCGAAAAGAGCATCAGGACCCGCCCCGCCAGCGGATCGAAATCACGAACGTACGCGAATGTCGTTCGCCTGTTCCGCACGGCCCCCGTCGCAAACTCCGGCCGGAACACGTTCCGGCTCTCTCTGCCCACGTCCGCGACCGCCGCCAACTGCGCCGTCATCGCCTACGTCCAGAGTGCCCGCGATGGCACCGTCCTGGGGGCATCCAGCGCGGATCTGCAGTCACCACCCGCCGTGCAGGCCAGGATGCAGCCACGCGATTGATGTCCACGATCGACGTGGCCTCAACAGACCCCCCGTTCAGCGGGCCGGCGCCGAGACGGCGTTTTTCCCGTCTTCCGCCGGCCCTTTCCTCACGCCCACCGGCCACGAGAGCCCGTACAGCGCCCGCACCGACCCGCCCATCCGCCCCATGTCAAACAGCGCCGCCTCTTTCGGCGACCCGCCCTCCTTGCCTCGCCGCCCGCCCGCCTGTTGGCGGCGGGTCTGAGCCGCCGCACGCAGCAGCGTCGCCAGCTTGAGCAGCTCGCCCACTTCCATCTGCGATTCGCGCGACTCCCACAGGATGGCCGCCACCTTGCTCAGCAGCAGAACCTGATTCCCCCTGAGCATCCGCGACCGAAACGATGCCGGCAGGCAACCCAGCACGCCGGCCACGATCTGCGTGGACGCCACCGGCCGCACCAGCTCGTCGAGCGTCGCCGCATATCCCGACAGCATCTCCATCGAGATCCCATACCGCTCGAGCTCGAACTTCCGGGCAATCTCCTCGAGCGAATCCTCCCGCGAGGCACGCTCCAGCAGCGCCCTCTCCAGCTTCACCCGGATCCGGTCCGGAATGCGTTGCCTCACCGGCGAGGCCACCAGGGCCTCGGCCACATGTCCGGGAGACCCATCGCCCGCCCGGCCCCGCCGCGGCCTGCGCTTCGTTTCCGACTTCACGGTTGTGTTATCGCTCCTCATGTGACACCCCGCTGTAGTGAACACAACCTCCGCTCCGCCCTCAAAGGTCGCCGCGCAGCGGGTGACACTCCCTCCCTCCGGATCGCCCCGGCGGGATGATTCCATGCCTTGACACGCCAACAGGCGCAGCATGCGTCAGAACTCCGAATGTCCATGAGGGGCCTTGCTCGCGATCGGCAGAACGGGCCACCCCTGAGTGAAACCCACCATCGGCCCTCCCTCCCATCCGAAGCGCCCGCTCCCGTGCCCCACCCCCACAGCGCCTGGCCGGCCCCAGACACCCCACAGATCAAGTCCGGCTGCTCGCGCACCGAATGTTACCTTTATAGGGGAAGTGTCGACACTCACTTTTTCGGACCCGGCGTCCCTGAGGTCGAAATGAGTTATGCCATCGATCTGAACGCGCGCCAGTCAGCCCGAATCCTCGAACAGGCATTGCGGCACAAGGCTGGCGTCTATCTCGAACCGCGCATCTTCAATGAGGACGAGTCGCTCCGCGGCCAGATCGAGGCGATCATGCCCTCGGGCGAATCGTCCCTGCGGCCCGCGACCCTCGTCGTGGCCCTCCCGGCTCACGCCGATCTCGCAAATCCGGCTGACCCCGCCCATCCCCCCGTCACCCTGGCCGAACTCAACCTCCTGGTCGGAACCTGCTGCGACGGATTCATCTCCCTGGGCGAAAACCGCTACCTCTTCGATGCGGACGTCCTCCGCGTCGATCCGGTGCACGAGCCGCCGTTTATCGCCCGCGTCTACCTGACCCGCCCCGACGCTTTGCAGGTCATGCAGCGCCGGCGCTACTCGCGATTCCGCCCCGCCCGTTCCACCCAGGTCGAGCTCCGCTGGCAGAAGGAAAACAGCGAGCTCGGCGGCGCCATCTCCTGGCTCTGCAACATCAGCCCCGACGGAATGGCCTGCCGCATCGAACGCCGCATCGGAGAGCAGCTCTGGATCGGCGACCGCATCACCCTCGAATTCACGCTTGCCCCCGGCGAACAGAACCATTACGTCATCGACTCGGTCCTCTGCAGCAAGACTCCCGGCGGCACCGACGACAAGATGATCCTGGGCCTCCAGTTCCTGACCGGCCCCGGCTACGACACGACCACACCCGCGGCCCAGCGGCTGCGCCGCCATCTGCAGTCGCGACTCGGCACCCCCGCCAACCTGTCCAAGGGAGCAGATGCATGAGCCGGATCGACCCGGTGCATGAACGCTCGCAGGAGGAGATCCTGCGCGAAGCCATTGCCCGTCAGTCTCCGCTCGCCCTGAGCTGCCGCGTGGCCGACGGATGGGCCGGATTCAACTCCAGGTTTCTCGAGGAATCTCGCGGGCCGGCCGGCCTCCTGATCGAGTATCCGTGGAGCGATGGTCAGTACGTCCCCGAGCTGGTGGAAGGCCAGACGCTCGGCCTCTCCTTCCGCCGCGGCGCCCGCCGGTGCGTCTTCAGCTCCAACCTGCTCGGCGTGCGCCGCCTGGTCATCGAAGGGGCCGAGGTTCCGGCCGTCCTCGTCGACTGGCCCACTCAGATCGTCGCATGGCAGCGCCGGCTCGATTACCGGGCCCCCGCTCCCCGCGGCCGTCAGATTCCGGTGACCGCCCGCCTCAACGATGACCCGACGACCGCATCCTTCACCGGCGAGCTCTTCGACATCTCCGCCGGCGGCATGAGCATCGGATTTCCGCTCACCGAATACCCCCGATGGGAGGCCAACGACATTGTCTGTTGCCGCTGGTCGCCGGCGCCCGATCATCCGCCCATCGAGGTCGTCGGTCGCGTGCGCCATGCCCATCGCGGGCGCGACTCCTTCCGCATCGGCATCCAGTGGCACGGCCTCGAAACCACCGAGGCCGGCCGGGCCATCCTCGACCGCATCATCGACCTCTGCGCCGAATTCCAGCAGGTCGAGATCGACCGCCTCTCCGGCACGACATGACGCCCGTCACCATTGCCGCCTCCGGCCGGCGGGTGCTAAAATGATTGCATGGCCGACGTCATGACCACCACTGCTCCTCCCCCTCGACCGAGCCCTCCGCAGGCCATTCCTGAGCTCCACAATGGCGATCGACTCACCCGCGCCGAATTCGAACGCCGCTATGAGGCGATGCGCCGCGTCAACAAGGCTGAACTCATCGAGGGTATCGTCTATATGCCATCCCCGGTGCGCATCACCAATCACGGACACCCGCACGCTGTCTTGATCGGCTGGCTGACTCACTACCTGAGCAAGACCCCCGGCCTGATCATCGGCGACAACTCCACCATTCGCCTCGACGAGGACAACGCCCCCCAGCCGGATGTGATGCTCCTGATTCCCCGCACCGCCGGCGGAGCGGCGAAAATCGACGACGACGGCTGCGTCTCCGGCCCCCCTGAACTCGTCGCCGAGGTGACCGCCAGCAGCGTCAGCATCGACCTGCACGCAAAGCTCAACGCCTACCGCCGCAACGGTGTGCGCGAGTATCTCGTCTGGCGCACCGAAGAGACCGCCATCGACTGGTTCATCCTCCGCCAGGGCCAGTACGTCCCGCTCGCTGCCGGCACTGACGGCCTGATCCGCAGCGAAACCTTCCCCGGTCTTTGGCTCGATCCGGCCGCGCTCCTGCGAAGCGACCTGCCCCGCCTGTTCGAGGTCCTCGAAGCCAGCACCCGCGGCGACGACCACGCCGCTTTTCTTCGCCGTCTCCACGGCTGAGCAGATGCGCACCCGCCGGAAATCCGGCAGCAACACCGGTTGCCCAGTCTCGCCCAGGTCGATACATTGTCTGCATGATCACCTGGTGCGTAATCGAAACACCGGATACCTGCGTCGGTGTCGTCGCGGAGAACCACGAACTGACGCAGGTTCTGCTCCTCGAAGGCTCCGCCGCCGTGGCCGAGCGCCGCATGCGCCGCGACTTTCCCGCCGGCCGGCACGACCCGGACATGCTCCCGATGCTCCAGCAGCAGATCCGCGATTATTTCGCCGGCCGATCAGTCGCATTCGATGTGCCCGTGCGCCTCGACCACCTGACGAGCTTCCAGAAAGAAGTGCTCAAGGCCTGCCGCCGCATCCCCCCTGGCCGCACCCTGACCTACGGCCAGCTCGCCGAGCGCCTCGGCCACCCCCGCGCGGCGCGGGCCGTCGGCAACGCTCTCGCGCGTAACCCCGTCCCGCTTGTGATCCCCTGTCACCGCGTCGTCGCCAGCGGTGGACAATGGGGCGGCTTTTCCGCCGAGGCGGGCGTCCCGCTCAAAAAGCGGCTGTTGGCGCTCGAAGCGAGAAGATGAAACGCTGAAAGTCGAAATCAGTCCCACCGGCTTTTGATTTTCGATTGTCGACTTTCGACTTTGCCCACGAGGTCCCCATGTCCAGCTCAGATCCCATCCGACGCATCGGCATCATGACCGGCGGCGGCGACTGCCCCGGCCTCAATGCGGTCATTCGAGCCGTCGCCAAGTCCGCCATGAACCAGCACAAGTGGGAGGTCTGGGGCATCGAAGACGGCTTCCTGGGCCTGATCGAAAACCGCGTCCACCCGATGAAATGGGAGGACGTCTCCAACATCCTCACCCTCGGCGGCACCATCCTCGGCTCGAGCAACAAGGCCGACCCCTCGCACTATGCCACTGGCAAGGACGAGGCCGGCAACCTCATCTTCGAAGACGTCACCCGCCGCGTCGTCGAACACGCCCGCCGCCGCGAACTCGACCTGATCATGTGCATCGGCGGCGACGGCACCATGACCGGCGCCGCCAGCGTCGCCCGGCACGGCATCCGTTTCATCGGCCTGCCCAAGACCATCGACAACGACCTGATGCACACCGAGATCACCTTCGGCTTCCAGACCGCCGTCAACACCGCCGCCGAAGCCCTCGACCGCATCCACACCACCGCCTCCAGCCACCACCGCGTCATGCTCGTCGAGCTCATGGGCCGCAACGCCGGCTGGCTCACGCTCCACGCCGCCCTCGCCACCGGCGTCGACATCATCCTCATCCCCGAGATCCCGTACGATCTCGACCGCATCTGCAGTCAGTGCCTCCAGCGCAGCCGCCGCGGCAAGGCCTTCACCCTGATCGCCGTCGCCGAAGGCGCCAAACCCGTCGGCGGCCAGCAGGTCGTCGACCGCTACGTCAAGGACAGCCCCGACCCCGTCCGCCTGGGCGGCATCAGCGAAGTCCTGGCTCACCAGATCTCGGAGAAAACGAACCTGGAGTGTCGTGCCACCATCCTCGGACACGTCCAGCGCGGCGGAACCCCCGTCCCCGCCGACCGCGTCCTGGGCACTCTCTTTGGCTGCTACGGCGTCCAGCGCGCCGCCGAGGGCTGCTTCAACGAGCTCGTCGTCATGCAGCAGGGCCGCCTCACCTCCGTCCCCCTCGACACCGTCGCCGGCCAGCAGCGCCTCGTCCCCCCCGACCACCCCCTCGTCCAGGCCGCCCGCTCCACCGGCGTCACCTTCGGCGACACGCCGCCCTGACCACTTCACGGCGGCGGACAGCCCAGCCCCGACGTCGTGTTGCACGGGCCGATCTCCGCGCGGAAGTGACCGCCCGGCAGGACCGCCACCCCCGGAAGCAGCCGCACCGAGTTCCCCGCATGCATCACCATGCTCGCCGAGTTCTGCACCTGCACGTCGTCGGCCGTGATGTCGTTGTCCGCCTGAACCACCTGCCAGCTCCCCAGTCCATTGAGGTTTACCGACGGCACCGCCACGTCGGTCGGACACCCGGCGGTCGTGCAGTTCGCGGGAACATAGTTCCCGTTGTCCTGATAGATCCAGCCGGTGATCCCGCAGGTGATCGGGTTGACGAACTCGTCGGTGTCCAGGTCGCGGATCTCCCAGTGCAGATGCCGCCCGCACCGCGGCGTGATCAGCGGATCGGGCAGCGTGTTGATGCACGTTCCGACCACCGGCAACCGCTCGCTCGTGCTGTTGCTGCAGGTCCAGCCCACGTCGCCCTCGATGGCGATGATCTGTCCGGTCACCACGCAATCATTCACGCTCAGCCCGGCGAACACCGACGCGCTGTTCTGCTGAATGTGCAGATGCCGGCTCATTTCGCCGTTGTCGTGAAGAATGTCGATGATATTCGCGCACGGTCCGAAGTTGGCGTGGCACCCACAGTCATTGCGCGAGTCGTTCAGCGCGATGACCCGCCCCGGCGCCGCCGCAACGATGATCGACGGATTCGACGAACTGTTCATATCCATCGGCCCGGTATTGCCCGCCGGCGTGGAGCCGTGGCCGACGTAGTCCTGGCTGACCGTGATGCTCTCGCCGTTCTGGTACGGCATGCGATAGATGTTCTTGGACAGCTTGCCCTTGGCGTCAGGCGCAAAGCAGTCGCTCGTCGCACTGCCGATGAGCCCCACCGCCACGACCGCCGATAGAAGTCTGCTTTCTATTCGCATCGGTGGATCCTTTCATTCATGCCCGACCCGCTGGTCACCGAACCGCCTGCTCCAGCGATGCCAGGCGCCGCCGCAGCTCCTCGTTCTCCTGCTGCATGCTTCGATTCTGCTTGTCGAGCGCGATGACATGCAGCGTGAGCTCTTCCACCTTCTGCAGCAGCCGTTTCTGCATGTCGCCGACGGCAATCCCCTCCTTCTCGACTGCCTCGGCCGACGGCATGTCCGGCAGATGCCCGGTCTTGCGGATCTTCTCTTCCAGTTCCGGCAGCGGTGTAAGCTCATAACCCTCGCCGAACACGTAATCCGGCCAGTCGCCCGAGAGCTTCACCTCCAGCTCCTCGCAGAGCACCTTCCCGTCGACCGCCAGCGCCGCATCATTCGGGATCGCCAGTCCCTGTCCGCCAATCGCAACGGGGCCGCCGGCGGCATTGAGATGCAGCACCGCCGCGATCTGATTGTCGCGGGCCATGATCTCATTGCCATCGATGACGATATTCCCGCCGGTGGTGTCGCCGCAGATGATGTTCCCCCCGCCCGTCAGGCTCGCATCCGCGCCGCCGGTCACGTGAATCGGCGCCGTCGGGTTCACCGTCCCGACGCCCAGATTGCCGGCGCTGTTGACCATGACTTCCGTCGTCCCCTGCACCTTGACCGCCAGGGGGTTCTGCCCGCTCGGGGCGTTCACGTTCAGCAGCGCGATCGTGTTGACCACCTGGCCGATGGTCACATCGCCGCCGCTGTCCACGGTGATAGCCGGGATTGCGCTGTTGGGTTGCTCGACAATGAAGCCGGCGGCGCCGGCCGGCGGATTGACGTGAAACGTCGCTGTCGGGACGGAAGTGTGCACGCCGATTTTGCCGTCCGCGGCGACGAGAAACCGGGTGCTGCCGTCGGTGCGCACGCGCAGCGCGTCTTCAGCGGTGCCGTTGACGGTGAGTTGCGCCGCCGCGCCCGTCGGGGCGCCCACGACGACATTGCCGCCGTCATCCACGAGCAGGTCCGTTGTGTTGCCCGCCGCCGCGTTGACGGCGAACCGGTTTTCACCCGTTCGCGGGTTGATCTCGAGTCGGGACGTGGGTGTGGATGAACCGACACCGATCTGCCCGTCCTGAGCGACCATGAAGTGCGTCGTGCCATCCACCCGCACGCGGAACGCATCCTGCCCAGCCGCGGAATTGACCGCCAGCTTGGCCAGCACGCCGGCCGGATCGCCCACCGCTACCTCGCCGTTGCTGTTCACCACCAGATCCGTCGTATTGCCGGTCGATGCCCCGACGGCGAAGCGATCTTCCCCCGTTCGCGGATTCACCTGCAGCCTGGCCGTCGGCGTAGACGTACCCACGCCCACCTGCCCGTCCTGCGCAACCATCAAATGGGTTGTACCGTCGACGCGCACCCGGAACGCATCCTCGCCCGCGGCCGAATTGACGGTCAGCTTCGCCAGCGTTCCCGCCGGGTCGCCCACGATCACCTGGCCCAGCGAATTGGCCAGCAGATCGGATGCCCCAACCGTGCTCCGCCGCACAATCAGCGAGTTCCCCCGCGACTCGTTGAGCACATCCACCTTCGCCGTCGGCACATTGATGCCGATCCCCAGGTCGCCCAGCGCGGTCACCCGCGCCCGCTCTGCGCCGTTCGTGCCGATGACGAAATCGACGTTGTCAGAGGTGCCCGCATAATGCGTTCCGGGCGTCGTGCCCGCGTTCCCCGTGGTATGCCACGCGTTGGTCGCGTACAGTGCGTAGGGGGCCGGTGTCACCGGCTGGCGCGGAGTCAGCGTCGTGAGCGCACCGCCGTTGGGGCACGAGAGCGCAATCTCCAGCCACCGCGCGTCGCCGTTGAACGCCCCCGCCCCGAAATCCACCTCCACCATGAACAATCCGGCGTGCACGTCGACCAGGCCCAGCAGATCCGGCCCAATCTGGCTCCCGCCGGCCGGATCGTCAAACAGCCGGAAGCGCATATCACACGTGCCATCGACCGGCACCCCGTTGAGAACCGCCTTTCCCTGGTAGGTAAACGCCGTCCCCAGCGGCTGCACCCCCCAGACCGCCGACGGCCAGAGCGTCAGCAGAACCCACAGGGAGATCCATCGGTGGTCCTTGCGTTGCATGGAATCCTCCTTTGTGCCGCGGCACGTGAGACGGGAACGTCAGTTGTCAACTGCCCACAGAGGCCCGAAGCCCGATAAGGAATAGCGCCCGAAGCTCGCATTCTACCGCCACGGTCCGAAAAGCCCGCGCAAAATCACCCCGAAAAAGCGGAGGGTCTGGCAATTCTTTCGGGATATGGTTTCAGAGGAGCTGCGATCCTCGCCCGGCAGGGCGCACGATGGTTGCCAGGGACTT
>CAZQEN010000174.1:0-15439 GCA_964591605.1 uncultured Planctomycetales bacterium | reverse complement strand
CCAACCCCGACGGGGTCTCGTGGGACGGCGAGATCGAGGAAGGAAGCGAAAAGCCATACGGCTCGCTCGGAGGCAAGACGATCTTCGAGGCGCCCGAGATCGTCGCCCGCGGCCAGCAGCCCAACCTCGTGCTGGGCTACCTGCCCTCCGACGAGGAGTGGTCGGCGCCGAACCGGTTCGAGGACACCGTCCAGCACGGCCGCTCGAAACCGATGGACTTCGGCCAGGGCGAAACCGTCTCCGCCGAGAAGAAGCACCGCACCTGGTTCTATTACCTGGCGCGGCTGTGCAATCACTGCTCGTATCCGGCGTGCCTGGCCGCCTGCCCGCGCAACGCGATCTACAAGCGGCCCGAAGACGGCATCGTGCTCATCGACCAGAAGGAGTGCCGCGGCTACCGCAAGTGCGTCGAGGCCTGTCCCTATAAAAAATCGCTGTACCGCGGCTCCACGCGCACGAGCGAAAAGTGCATTGCCTGCTACCCGCGCGTCGAGGGCAACGACCCCGAGCATGAGGGCATCCCCATGGAGACCCGCTGCATGGCCGCGTGCATCGGCCAGGTCCGCATGCAGGGGCTGGTCAAAGTCAACGACAAAAACGTGTGGACCGAGGACCGGCAGAACCCGCTTTACTACCTCGTGCACGTGGCGAAGGTGGCCCTGCCGCTTTATCCGCAGTTCGGCACCGAGCCCAACGGCTATTACATCCCGCCGCGCTGGGTGCCCACGCCCTATCTCGAGCAGATGTTCGGCCCCGGCGTCACGCAGGCGGTCGAACGCTACACGAACCCGGACCGCGAGCTCCTGGCCGTCCTCCAGCTCTTCCGCCGGTCCAACCAGATCATCGCCCGCTACGAGATCGAGCAGGGCGAGAGGGTCTATGAGACGCAGGTCAACGGCAAGCAGTACGAGATGTATAACGACCGGATCATCGCGTTCAACCGCGAGGGCCAGGAGATCTTCCGCACGCAGGTGGAAGAGCCCGTCCACGTGCGCCCGGCGGTGCACGCGAATTCGATTTGAGGCAGATCATGCAGCCGCCCAACCATCAGCATTCGACACTCGGCACTCAGCAAGCCCGGCGGCCACAGGGCGCGGCCGGTACAGCGGTCGGCGAGCGGCCAGATGTTCATGCCGCACGGGGTTTCGCCTACGTGCTGATCGCCGAGATCTTCCGCTGGCCCACACGAGAAGACCTCGCCGCCTGGGCCAACCCGGCCCGATGGACCGACTGGCCGGAGATCCTGACGTACGCGTACCCGTCGCTCGCCGAAGATCTCGCAGCTCTGCGGCGATTGCTGACGCTCGATGGCTCCGCCGACGGTTCGCTGGCGGAACTCGAATCCGAGTACATCCGCCTTTTCGGCCACACCGTCCGCGGCGCGTGCCCGCTCTACGAGCTCGAATACGGCCAGAGCGAGATCATCCAGCAGGCCTCGTTCCTGGCCGACATCGGCGGCTTCTACTCCGCGTTCGGACTCATGCCTGCCTCGGAAGGGCACGAGCGAGCCGACCACCTGTGCGTCGAGGCCGAATTCATGAGCGTTCTGGCGGCGAAGGAAGCCCGGGCGGCAGACACCGGCGACGACGCGGGACGCGAGATCATCCGCGAGTCGCAAGCCTCTTTCCTGGGCGATCACCTGGGCCGCTGGCTGCCCGCGTGCCTACGGCGCGTGCGCGAGGCGGCGCCCGATACCCTCTACGGCCGAGCAGCCGCCTTCGCCGCCGCGTTCCTGGCCGCCGAGTGCGACGCCCTGGGCGTCCACATCGGGCCCGAACTGCTCGAGCTGCGGAGTGCTGATCCCTCCGCGGATACGGAGATCCATTGCGGCGCGGAGGAGAGCTGTCCGGGCTCATCCGCCTCGGAGGATGAGCTCGTTCAGGTCAATCTCGATCCGGCGCTGAGCCGCGGGAAGTAAGCGATGCGTATCGAATACGAACCCGTTTTGATGGAGCGAACGGTCTTTCTGGCCGCACGCCGTGATCCGCAGGTCGAGAAGGACCTTCACGCGATCATCGACCCGCTCTACGAGATCCCGGCCGGCCGCGAGCGCGAGACGGCCTTCCAGAAAGCTTATGCCTCCCTTTTTGCCCGCCTCGGCCTGAGCGCCGTGTTCGAGCGGTTGCTGGCCGAGCGTCCTTTGATCCTCTGGCGCGCCGGCCGGTGCATCGTCCGCGATGCCATGCGGCCAGCCGCCCAGTCCGCCGAGCTGTTCGTTCGCAAGTCCGCCGGTGACCCGCCGGTCGAGGAAAACACCCTGATGATTCAGGTCGCTGCAGCTTCTCTCTGCTCGGTAGCCGGCGTTGGCACGCGCGATGGTGAACCGGCGGCGTTCATCTCGTTCCTGCGCCGTGAGCTCCTGCACATCGCCGACATGCTCGATCCGCAGTTTGAGTATCGGACCGAACGTTTCGAAGGCACGCCGGGGCGGCAGAATCGCATTCGTGATCGGTATCGGCTGCTGTGGGACGTTTACGTCGAGGGGCGTCTGCACCGGGAGGGCATGGGCGAGCAGAGCAGCGTGTCGCGGCTGAGAAATTGCTTCGAGCGGTTGTTCCCAGGTGAACCGGCCGGGGCCGGCGCGTCGCACATGCCCTCATTTGATGCGGTCTCCGAGGCAACCGGTTTGACACACCTGCAGTTGATGACCTGGGCGACACAGCCGGAGATCCGCATGGTCGAAGCGGGGGTCGCGTGATCTGAAGCCGTGGGCGCGTGGCTGCTCGGATCGACGCGGACTGCGATCGTCAGGGAATGGGCGAGTGGTCTGACACCGCGAGTCCTTCGGGGTGGGTGGCATGGGCAATGTACTCATTGCCCGTGCGTCTCGAGACACGGGCAGCGAGTATGCTGCCCATGCCACCCGGTTTCTTCGGGGTCGGTGGCGTGGGCAATGTGCGAATTGCCGGTGGGTCCCGAGACACGGGCAGCGGGTACGCTGCCCATGCCACCCGGAGGATCGATCGTGCTCAGGCACTATCCACCCAATTGCACCATCTGAACGCTCTGCGCGGAGCCGGCCGCGGGCTTGTCGGCGATGGCGGCGACGACGGCCTGCCAGACCTCTTCGTCATCGCGGGATGTCGCCAGCAGGGGACTCAGAGGGATGTTTCGCGAATCCTGGAGACAGGGGAACAAGCGTCCATCGGCGGTCAGGCGCATCCGGCGGCAATCGCCGCAGAAGGGGCGCGTGACGGGCGCGATGATGCCCACCTTCGCATCCCATCCCGGCGCTGTGACGTGGTAATGATGCGCAGTTGAGCCGGGTTCGCGGCCCATATCGGATACGCTGAATGCCTCCCATAGCCGCTCGAGGATCTGCGTTGCACTGACGAAGTGCACGCGATTGAAGCCCGCAGCCGTTCCAACAGGCATGGCCTCGAGGAACCGAATCTCGAGGCCATGCTCCCCCGCCCAGCGAACCATGGAGGGCAATTGTTCGTCGTTGATTCCGGCCAGGACGACGGCATTAATCCGAATAGGGTGCAAACCGACGCGGTGTGCGGTGTCCAGACCGCGCAACACGGCGTCCAGTTCACCGCCGGTCAGGTCGTGGTAGCGGTCGGGATCGAGCGTATCGAGTGAAACATTGATGCGGTTCAGGCCGGCGCGGCGCAGGTCGGCGGCACAGTCGTGCAGGCGCCGGCCGTTCGTCGTCAGGGCAATATCGAGCGTTGCGGAGAGCCGGCGGGTATCGGCGATCAGGGCGGGGAGCGTGGGGTGGAGCAGCGGCTCGCCGCCGGTGAATCGCACCTGGCTCAAGCCGCCGGCCTGCATGAGGAGTTGCAGGAAGCGAAGCCGCTGGGCGTCGGTCAGCGCAGCGTGGCCGCGCTCCTGGCGGGCATTCGGGCGGCAATAGCGGCAGCGCAGGTCGCACTGGTCGGTGACGGACAGGCGCAGGTGGTCGATGCGCCGGCCGAGGCCGTCGCGCAGGGGCCCAGACGTTCGCTCCTGGCCCGCCGTGAGTGTCGCCATGGCCGTCATGTCCGGTTTGCTCCCGAATGCTGCGTCCGGCGGGCCTGTCCGGGCCGCTCGATCGCGCGTCGTTGTCTGCCGTTCATCCGTCACCTCGCACCTGCGGCGGACCGCTCAGACCCCGAAGAGCTGATTGGCCCCGGCCTTGACGTACAGGCCGATGATGCCGTTGATGAGGCTCTGCAGGCTGCTGGAGGCCACCCCGCGGATCATCGCGTTGTCGGGGCAGCCGACGGTGGCCTGCAGCAGCACCCCGCTGGCCGCGATCAGGTACATCCACTTGCGGATCGTCCGAAACTCCATCTGGCGTTCCTCCATCACGAGGGGGGCCGGCCGCACCGGGGCGGGCGCACCCCCTAAAACTGGTACCGGTACTGCACGTACAGCAGGTCAGGATCCTCGGCGTCTCCGTTGCGCCGGGTGAAAAAGTGACGGCTCGGCCACATGTGCGAATAGCCGAACAGCAGAGACGTGTGGACGTCGAGGCTCCACTGAATGGTCAGGTCGAGCTCATTTCCGATGAACCGGCCGACATCGCCGTGCGGACTTCGGCGGACGGGCACGCCAGCCGCGTTGTAGAGGGCATCCTCCGTCTGGTTGAGCCAGAAACTGTGAAAGGCCAACTGGGTGGTGACGTTTTTGAACGGGTTGAAGGCGAGATTCACGTTCTGGGCCCAGATGTTCTGCCGCCCGACCTGGTCGAGATAACCCAGGTAGTAGTGGCCGAACGGGAAGAGCTGGTTGAACGTGCCGTGGATGTCGTCGTAGGCGTCGTCGTCGCCGCTGGCGTAGTCGATGCCGATGCCGACGCGCGGCTTCATGGTGAGCGTGTCGAAGGTATAGCCGGTTTCGGCGGACCACATCCAGGCCTGGATGGTGTCGCCGGCGGCCTTGCCCCACTGGCCGGCCAGTTCGGTGTCGTAGTCCCACAGGCCGGGGCCCAGGCGGGTCTTGCCGAAGAAGCGCGTTCCCAGCGTGTAGACGGCCAGGTCGCCCACGTCGCCCGTCGTCAGGTTGGCGTTCGTGTAGGTGCCGGTGTTATCGACCGCGAGGAAATAGGCGTCGATGCCGTGGTCTTTGATGCCCTTGTAGGTGGTGTACAGACCGTAGAAGTCCAGGTCCTCGTCGTACACGTCGCGGCTGCGGTTCCGGAACTCGACCGGTTTGGCATAGAACGCGTCGATGTTCCAGTTCTGGTCGGACCAGAAGATCTTGAGGGCGTCCCAGGTGCGGCGGACGTTAGCCCAGTCCAGTGGAGAAATGAGCCTCTGTTTGCCGTATTGAAGTTCCTGGCGGCCGAACCGCACGGTGAAGGGTGTTTCCTGCCCGAACGGCCGGAGGTCCAGGAAGAGCTGGTGCACGTCGAAGCGGTCCTGGTACGGGGCGATGGGGGTGAACTGGTCGCGGTCCTCGCCCCAGGCGCTGATGCCCTCGACGAAGACGCGCAGGAGCTTCTGATACTGCACGTCGGCGTGAAAGTGGTAGCGATGCAGGAAGTAGGTGTCCTGCGTGGGGGTGGCGCCGGGGAATCGGCCCTGGTTGCGGCCGTAGTTCTTGTGGGTGAGTGCTTCGAGCCGGCCGCGGATTTCGCCGCCCAGGCGGAGGGTCACATCATCGCCGAGGTGTATTCGCTTGATGGGATCGAAGAGGTCGGGGGTGTAGGACCCTTCGGGTCCGTCGAGATAGCTGAAGTCGTCGTCGTAGCGCAGGGGTGCGTATTTGGGGCCGGGTAGCGGGAGTTTTGACTCCGCTGGCCGGGTAGCGGGTGCCGACGCGGCGGGCTCGGAGGCGTGTGCGGTGGTCTGGGCCGTCGCCGGGGAAGTGCCCCTCGTTGCCGCGTGCAGGACGCAGGTGAGCAGCAGCAGTGGCATTGACGGCCGGGCGTGCGTGTGAGCGCGAAGCCATCCCATGCGAGTCATCCTTGTCAGCGCGACCGTTTCGCGGAGCGCCGGGGGCCCGGGGCCTTCTGCCGTGTCCGGCGCGGCTCATCACCGGCCGGCTGCATGACGTGCCCCACCGGTCCCGCCGATGAGCCGGCGGGGGCGAGCGTCGCGCCGCGCCGGGCGACCGCCTCGGCGATCTGATCCAGGGTGAGCCGTGCGAGCTGCGCTTCGACCTGGGAGCGTGCGGTCTTCCACAGGGCGTGCACGGGGCAGGCGGTGCGGTCCGAGCATTCGGCCAGCCCCAGCAGGCAGCGCGGCTCGCGCGGGCGGTGCTCCACCGCGTCCACCACGTCGAGCACGGCGATCCGGGAGCCGGGGCGCGACAGGCAGAAGCCGCCGCGATATCCCCGCTTGGCATTGACGATGCCGGCCTTCACCAGGGTGTAGAGAATGCGTGAGAGATAGGGGGGGGCCACGCCGGTGTGGCGGGCGATCTCCCGGGCCAGCACCCAGCGGTCGCGGCAGCGTTCGAGGTAGCCCAGGGCCAGCAGGGCGTAACCGGCGGTCGTGGACAGTTCGAGCATCGTCAGCGTCACCAGAAGACCAGGCTGTCCTCTATCTACACTTTTCCTATGACAAGATCAAGAAAATTCTTGACAATTGACTCATGAAAGTGGATGATCCGGTGGATGTGGCGGTAACGCGGCGCCCTGCCGGCGCGGCGGGGTGCGGTGGCCAGATCGTCAAACTGCGGTTAACGTTTCAGGATAGACGTTGACACCGTGAGTCGGCATCCGTGTTGAAGTGGATCCTGGACCCGAAGGTTACCCCTGTCTCCCGGCCGGTCTGGCTGTGGGTGGTCCTGGCATTGTTTGTGACGGCCGCGGCGCTGCTGGCGGGTCCGTGGGGTTTCACGAGCCCGGCGGCGCCGGCCCAGCCGGTGCCGGCGAAGGTGACCAGCACGCGGCCGGTCCGCCAGCCGAAGCTCCGGGCGCAGCTCGAGCTCGCCGGATTCTCATACCGCTGCAGCGACTGCCATCGGCATTTTCCCTCTCCGCCCGAGACGACGCGTTCGCTGACGCAGCACCGCGACATCGAACTGCGTCACGGGCTCAATACGCGGTGCTTCAACTGTCACCATCTGACGAATCGCGACGCCTTCGTGGATGACTGGGGCCGCGAGATTCCATACGACCAGCCGCAATTGCTGTGTGCGAAGTGTCACGGGACGGTGTATCGGGACTGGCTGGCGGGTGCTCACGGGCGGACCGACGGCCACTGGGAGGCGTCGCGGGGTCCGGGGCACCGGCTGCGGTGCATCGAGTGTCATGATCCGCACCATCCGCCGTTCCAGTCTCTGCAGCCGGCGCCCCCGCCCAACACGCTGCGGATGGGAGATCAGGAGGTTTCCCATCCGAAAGGGGGCGTGCAGAACCCGCTGCAGGTCTATCATCCGGCCCGGGCGCCGGCGGCCCTGCCCGCCAGTGGACCGGCCGAGCCGGCCGGGGAGGTCTCTCCATGAGGGCGGACGGGCCTGGTGAGAATGCTTCCGGCCCCCCGCAGGAGGGCGGGTTTACACCCCGGCTGTCGCGCCGCGGGCTGTTTCGCAAGACGGCCGTGGCAGCCGCGGGCGTCTCTGCGGTGGCCGCCGCTCTCTCGCCGCTCAAGGATCTCTCTCCAGACGATATCCCTTCGATCGAGAAGTTCCTTCAGAAGCACTACAAGGAGATGACGCCGCAGGAGAAAGAGGCGGCCCTGGAGCGGATCCGCCGCGAGGTCGAGGCCAGGCACAAGACCCCGGTCAACGTCACAGATCCGCCGCCGCTGACGGGCGTGCAGTTTGTCTATGCCCTGAACATCAGCCGCTGCATCGGCTGTCGCCGGTGCGTCCACGCCTGCGTGCAGGAGAATAACCAGTCGCGCTCGCCCGAGATTCAGTACATCCGCGTTCTCAAGATGGAAAAGGGCAGCATCAATCTCGAGACGTCGGATCATCACTACGACCCACCGGAGGTACCCGGCCACGACAGCTACTTCATGCCCGTGCAGTGCCACCAGTGCGCCAAGCCGCCGTGCGTGAAGGTCTGTCCGGTGGAGGCCACCTGGCAGGAGCCCGACGGCATCACGGTGATCGATTACAACTGGTGCATCGGCTGCCGCTACTGTGAGGCCGCGTGCCCGTACTGGGCGCGGCGGTTCAATTTCGCCGAGCCGCAGATCCCGCCCGGCGAGCTCAACCCGAACATCTCGTACCTCTCCAACCGGCCGCGATCCAAGGGCGTGATGGAGAAGTGCACGTTCTGCCTGCACCGCACGCGCGAGGGCAAACTGCCCGCGTGTCTGGAGGTCTGTCCGACCGGCTCGCGCAAGTTCGGGAATGTGCTCGATCCGAGCAGCGACGTGGCGTACATCCTGCGCAACAAGCGAGTGTTCGTGCTCAAGGAGGACGTGGGGACGCTGCCGCGGTTCTTCTACTACTTCGATGAGCGCGGCAGCCGTTATGCGGACCCGGAGGCCCCGGCCGCACCCGAGGAGGCGTCGTGAAGCGATACCTGCGCTTTCTCTGGGAATGTGCCCGCATCAGCTTCGTGGGCGACTGGCGCTATCACGCGTGGATGACCGTGCTCACGGTCATCGCGCTGGTGGGGCTCTATTCGTACTGCCAGCAACTCGTCCACGGCCTGATCACCACCGGCATGACCGACCAGGTCTCGTGGGGCCTGTACATCGCGAATTTCACGTATCTGGTCGGGCTGGCCGCGGCGGCGGCAATGCTCGTGATCCCGGTATATGTCTATCGCAACCTGCACCTGCACGATGTCGTGATTTTCGGCGAGCTGCTGGCGGTGGCGGTCATCATCATGTGCCTGCTTTTCGTGACCGTCGATCTGGGAAGGCCCGACCGGTTCCTGAACCTCCTGCGGCGGTTCAACTTCCCGATCTCGATGCTCACGTGGGACGTCATTGCACTGAACGGCTACCTGCTGCTCAATCTGCACATCTGCGGGTATCTGCTGTACTGCGCATACTGCGGGCGGACGCCGTCGAAGGCGTTTTACGTGCCGTTCGTGTTCGTCGCGATCGTGTGGGCGGTGAGCATTCACACCGTGACGGCGTTTCTGTACGTGGGATTGGGCGGCCGTCCGTTCTGGAACTCGGCCATCATCGCCCCGCGCTTTCTGGCCAGCGCGTTTGCGGCGGGGCCGGCGTTCATCATCCTCACGCTCCAGGTCGTTCGGAACTTCACCGCGCATCACGTGAGCGATGAGGCCCTGCTCACGCTCCGCCGCATCGTGCAGGTGGCCATGATCATCAACATCTTTCTGCTCGGCTGCGAGGTGTTCACCGAGTTTTACACCGATTCGGCTCACGTGGCTTCGTCGCAGTACCTGTATCTGGGCCTGCATGGACGGCACGCGCTGGTCCCGTGGATCTGGACGGCGATCGGCATGAACCTGATCGCCGCGATCCTGCTGGTCCTGCCGGCCTCGCGGGGTCTGGGCCCGCTCAACGTGGCGTGCGTGCTGGCGATCGTGGGGATCTGGATCGAGAAGGGCATGGGTCTGATCGTGCCGGCGTTCATTCCCACGCCGCTGGGGGAAATCGTTGAATATCAGCCGACGTTGCGTGAGGTGCTCGTGTGCCTGGGGATCTGGGCGTTCGGGTTGCTGCTGTACACGATTTTCGTGCGCATCTCGGTGCCGGTGCTGGCGGGCGAATTGCGGTGGAGGGATGAGCCGGGATCCAGGGGTATGGCAGGCCAGCCCCGGCAGGTGTGAGCGCGGCGGAGCCAGCGCCCCGCACGGAGCGACAGAATCGCACCGGAGCTTCTGGCGCCCCGTCCGGGGCTGGGCTTCGCGAGGGTGACTCCACCTACGGCTGACGCCGTGGGCTGCCACCTGACGCCGCTCCGCGGCTGACACCGGAAAACCGGCAATTGGAGACCGTCGATCGCCAATCGGCAGTTGGAGACCGCCAATCGCCAATCGGAGACCACCAATGGGCAGTCGGCAATTGGCAATTGGCAATCGGCAATCAGAAATGGCCACTCGACATTCGGCAAATGACTGGAGGAGCCAGATGAGATCCGCTGTGACAACCTGCCTTATCCTCTCCCTTGCATCGCTGGCGAGCGCCCAGACCTGGGGCCTGGCTGAGCTCTCGAAGGAGAGCAAGGCCTGCGTCGATTGCCACAAGAAAGAGAACGCGTCGATTTACCAGCAGTGGGGCACGAGCAAGCACTATCGCGGGAATATCGGCTGCTACGAGTGCCACGGCGCGCGGGAGGGCGAGCCCGACGCCTTCAAGCACGAGGGACAGTGGATCGCGACGATCGTCTCGCCCAGGGATTGCGCCCGGTGCCACGCGAGGGAGACGCAGGAATTCGCGAACTCCCATCATTCCAAGGGGGCCCGTATCCTGGGTTCGCTCGACAACACGCTGGCGGAGGTGGTCGAGGGGAACCGCGACATGGTGACTCCCGCCTTCCAGGGCGGCGTCGCGGCGTCCGCGGTCATGGGGTGCTGGCAATGCCACGGCACGGAAATCAAAGTGCTCCCCGGCGGCAAGCTGGACCCCGCCACGTGGCCGAACACGGGCATCGGGCGGATCAACCCGGACGGTTCAGAGGGCTCCTGCTCGGCCTGTCACAGCCGGCATGCCTTCTCGGCCGAACAGGCCCGGCACCCGGACAACTGCGGAAAGTGTCACATGGGGCCGGATCACCCGCAGCGGGAGATCTATGAGGAGTCCAAGCATGGGATCGCGTTTCGGGCCAACATCGACAAGATGAACCTGTCGTCGTCGAAGTGGATCGTCGGTGAAGACTACAGCGCCGCCCCCACCTGCGCGACCTGCCACATGAGCGCGACGAAAAACCAGCCGGTCTCGCACGACGTGGGCATGCGGATCAGTTGGAACAACCGGCCGGCGGTTTCGATCCGACCCGAGGAGAGCGACCGGAAGATGGGTCTGCCGGGAGCGGAGGTCGACTGGAAGACCCGCCGGGCCAGCATGCAGGACGTGTGCCTCAACTGCCATGAGAAACAGTGGGTGGACAACTTCTACACGCAATATGACAGCCTGATCGGGCTCTATCACGAGAAGTTCGCCAAGCCCGGCCTGGAGCTGTACGCGCTGGCCAAGCCGCTGCTGCGGCCGGCGGAATTCTCGAATCCGCTCGATTTCACATGGTACGAGATCTGGCACCATGAGGGCCGGCGGGCCCGCCACGGGGCGTCGATGATGGGCCCGGACTATACGCACTGGCACGGTACATATGAGGTGGCCAAGCACTTCTATGCCAAATACATGCCGGAACTCGAGGAGCTGATCCACAAGGGTAAAGCTTCCGGCGACGCGGCGAAGGCGCAGGCGGCCGAGGCGCTGGAGAAGAAGCTCGACGAGGTCCTCAATTCGTCGAATCACCGGTGGTATCTGAACCGGATGGATCCCGAGGAGAAGGAGCGCCGGGCCAAACAGATGCAGGAATTCCAGCAGCGGTACGCCCAATAGACGGTATGATCAGAGCTGATGCACCGAGGCGGCGTGGCCCTGTTTGGCGGCACTTTCAACCCGATCCACGTCGGGCACCTGGTCTGTGCGCGGGCCATCCGTGAATACCTCGATCTGTCGCGGGTGATCTTCATCCCGGCGGCCTATCCGCCGCATCGCTGGACGCATGAGCTGGTGGCGCCCCACCATCGGCTCGAGATGGTTCGCCTCGCGATTGCGGGTGAGCCGCATTTCGAGGCGAGCGACGTTGAGCTGCAGCAGGGGGGGATGACGTACTCGCTCCGCTCGGCGGCAACAATCCGGCAAACGCTCGGGCCGCAGATCACGCTTTACTGGATCATCGGAGGGGATGCGCTGCTGGAACTGAAGAGCTGGCAGCGGCTTTCGGACCTGGTGGAGATGTGCCGGATCGTCACGGCCGTCCGGCCGGGATTCGAAGTGCCGGACCTCTCGCCGCTGCTCGCCGTTCTCACGCCGGAGCAGGTGGGGAAGCTGCGCGACCTCATTATTCCGACGCCCCGGCTGGATGTCTCGGCGACGGAGATCCGCTGGCGTGTCCGCGAGAACCGTTCGATTCGCTATCTCGTGCCCGACGCGGTGCGTGAGTACATTCTGGGGCACGGGCTGTATCACGACCCTCCGGTGCGCGGCGCTTCAACCACGCGGAGCGGCGGGCCAGCGGAGACCCAGGCGTGAAGGTCTGCGGCGATCTGCCCGATCAGGCGGGGCAATGCCTCGGCCACCGCGGGTGAGGGAGGCGTTTCAGGAGCAAAGCGGCTTCCCGCCAGGGCGTACAGCCAGATACCGGCTGGAGTCCGGCCGAGGGCTCGGGCCAGCCGCAGCAGACTCTCCACGCTGACGGTGTGTGTGTCGCGCAGGCGGCACCGGCTCAGGCAATCGGCGGAGTCGGTGAGGTCGATCCGGCGCCAGGCGCCGGGAGCCAGATTGTGGTCCGCCTCGGCGGCGTCGGTCACCACGACCAGCCGCGCCTCTTCCATGGCCTCCAGCAGTGCGGTTCCGGAGCCGGTTTCCGTGACGACGGTTGCCAGATCACCCAGGCGGGATACGAGCTGCCGGGCGACCAGAATCCCGATCGCGTCATCGCCGCAGCACGCCCGGCCGACTCCCACGACCCGGATCTCCGGGGTCATGGAGTCCGGTCCACGTGGAACTTGAGAAAGTGCGTGGCGCAACTGATGCAGGGATCGTAGTTGCGGATGAGATGCTCGCAGCGCAGGGCGAGATCGTCGTCGGACAGGTCGGCGGACTGCTGGGCGTAGGCGCGGAGGTCCTGCTCGATCTGGGTCTGGTTCTGGCTGGTGGGGGGGATGATGCGGGCGGCGGTGATGAGTCCCTGTGCGTCGGCTTCATAGCGATGCCAGAGCACGCCGCGGGGCGCCTCGGTTGCCGCCGCACCGACACCCACCCGCGGGATGATGGGCACACGGCTGCGGCCGGGGGGCTTGTAGTTCTCGATGATGTCGAGGGCGAGCGCCAGCGCGTGCACCGTCTCCAGGCCGCGGGCGGGGAGGCTCAGGAAGCTGTTCTGCCAGGGCAGCTCGTGTCCGACCGCTGCGCACACTTTCGGCAGAAGGGCGGCCGCCTTCGGGTGCAGCTTCCCGGCGTTGAGGTTGAGGCGGGCCAGCGGTCCGACGTGGTAGGCGCCGCGTCCCTTGATCAGGGCGTGGAGGGCGTTCGAGTGGGCGACGTGCCATTCTTCGATCGCTTCGAGATAGTCCTCCTGGGCGATGCGCAGGCCCTTGCTGGAGACAATCGGTCCCAGGTTCATCGGGTATTCATTGTCGGGCTGGAGCGCGACGAACTCGTAGTCGCACTCGAAGTCGGGATAATCGAGTTTCTCAGCGAGGAAGAGGGTCAGCTCGCTCATGTCGCCGATGGCCCGTTTCAGGTCCGGCACGAGCGCCGTGAGCGCGCCCGCGTCCGGAAGGCTGTAGAATCCACCGACGCACACGTTGACCGGATGGACGGAGCGGCCTCCCACCGCATCGAGCAGTTGATTGCCGAGTTTTTTGAGGCGCAGGGCGCGCTGCACGACGGGGCCGTGGTCCGCGGCCATGCTGATGGCGCTCTCGTAGCCGAGGAAGTCCGGCAGATGCAGCATGAACATGTGCAGAACGTGGCTCTCGATCCACTCGCCGCAGTAGAGCAGGTTGCGCAGGGTGCGGATGCCCGCGTCGATCTGCGCGGAGACGCCCATGGCCTTTTCGAGGGCGTGACAGGAGCTCATCTGGTAGGCGACCGGACAGATGCCGCAGATGCGGGCGGTGATGTCCGGCACCTCGCGGAAATCGCGGCCGCGGAGGAAGGCCTCGTAGAAACGCGGCGGCTCGAAGATTTCGAGGCGCGCCTCGCTGACTTTTCCGTCGTGAATGGTCAGGTGCAGGGCTCCTTCGCCCTCCACCCGGGCCAGGGCGTTGACGCGGATCGTGCGCGATTCAAGCTTTTTTGTGGACTCGCTCATAGCGATCACCCGCCTGCTTGAAGGGTTCCAGGTATCCGTTGAACGAACGAATCATGCGTGTGAGCTCGGCCGGGGTGCGCCCGGCCTCGGTGAGGCGCCGGACCAGGGAATCGATGTTGGGCAGCTCCATGGGGCCGAAGCAGCCATAGCACGGGCGGCCGATGCCGGGGCACAGGGCCCCGCAGCCGGCCTGGGTGATCGGCCCCAGGCACGGCTCGCCGGCGGCGACGAGCCGGCAGGAAATGCCCCGCTGCTTGCACTCGATGCAGACGGCGTGCGTGGGAATCGCCGGCTTGCGCCCGACAAGGGTCGCGGCGAGCAGTTCGAGGAGCTGGCGGTGATTGACCGGGCAGCCGCGGAGCTCGAAGTCCACGAAGATGTGGGCGGCGATGGGCGTCGCGGTATCGAGCGTCTTGATGTATTCGGGGCGGGCGTAGACCGCGCGGGTGTATTCCTCCACGTCGGCCCAGTTGCGCAGGGCCTGAATCCCGCCCGAGGTGGCGCAGGCGCCGATGGCCACCAGGAAACGGCAGTCGCGGCGGATGCGGTGAATCCGTTCTTCTTCTTCGGGAGTTGAGATACTCCCTTCCACCAGTCCGATGTCGTAGGGGGGCGGCAGTTCGCGCCGGCGGGCCTCCAGGAAATAGGCGACCTCGACGGCGCCCACCAGCTCGAGCAGCTCGTCCTCGAGGTTCAGGAGGGAGAGCTGGCACCCGTCGCAACTGGAAAACTTGTAGACGGCCAGCTTCGGTTTGTTGTTGCCGGCCGAAGGGGTGGTCCGGTTCATGATCAGATCTCCTCCTTCGCGAAGATGTCGCTGATCTCGCTGAATGCGAAGACGGGACCGTCCTTGCAGACGAACTTGGGGCCGTACTGACAGTGCCCGCACTGACCGAAACCGCAGTGCATGTTGCGTTCGAGGCTCAGGAAGACGCGCTCGGGGGGCACGTGGAGCTGCAGGAAACTCCAGGCGGCCGCCCGGTTCAGCATGCGCGGGCCGCATACGAAGACGGTGGTATGATCGGCGTTGACCCGGATGCGCTGCAGGAGCTTGGTGACCACGCCGACCGGTCCGACCCACCCTGAGGTGGCGTTGTCCACCGTGACGAGCAGATCCAGGGCGGGGTTCTCCGCCCACCGGTCGAGCTCCTCGCGATAGAGCCGGTCTTCGGGGGTGCGGCAGCCGTAGAGCAGCATGACGCGCCGGAACTTTGGCCGGTTGCGGAGCAGCCAGTACACAACGGGCCGCAGGGGCGCCAGACCGATGCCGCCGGCCACCATCACGACATCTCCCCCTTCGAGCTGCGTGAGCGGCCAGCCCCGGCCGAACGGCCCCCGCAACCCGAGGATTCCCCGTTCTCCCAGCCGGCTGATGGCCCGGGTGACCGAGCCGACAACGCGGATGGTGTGCCCGATCACCTCGGTTTCTTCGGGATCGGAGCTGATCGAGATGGCCGCCTCGCCGACCCCGGGCAGGTAAATCATGTTGAACTGGCCGGGGATCCACCGGTATTGATCGCGGGCGGTGCGATCCTCGATCCGCATGGTGAACGTACGCGTGTTGAAGTTCTCCTCGTGCACCTCG
>CAZQEN010000173.1:0-15453 GCA_964591605.1 uncultured Planctomycetales bacterium | reverse complement strand
GCCGGCCACCGGCGATCGCGCGCCAGTAGTGGCGCAGACGCCAGGCTCCAGACGTGGACACCCCCCAGCCGCGCCCCGGTGTCATTGCGGCGCAGGCGCCCCGCCTGCGCACAATGACCAGGGCGTCAGCGACGGCGAAACGTCCGGTGGCAACCCCATTGGCTCGACCGTGAACCCGGCTCAGGTCTGCGCGTCCACGGCGGCCGCGCTGATCGCCGCGCCCAGACCGGTGAAAAAGCCTCGCTGGAAGTTCAGTGCCGCCTTATCGCACCGCATGATGTAGGCCGGCAGAATCCCCGGCATCGCCAGGATGAGCAGCCACCGCGCCGCCCTGGACAGACGAGATGAAGACTTCATATCGTCCTCCTTCTGTGGAACAGGTTAGCACAACATGCCCCAAGGCCCGGGCCGTCCCCTCGCCCCGGAGACGGCAGGGTCTCTCTTGAGGGATTCTACGCTGCGTCAAGCCAGTGGGTGCGAAGATTTTGGTCACCGGCTCATCGGCGGGCCTGCTGGGCCCATCACGGTGGGGGGGCGAGGGCTCCCGGTCACTTCCGGTCGGCCAGCGGATTGCGCCATTGCGGCGGGGGCCGGAAGCCGGCCGGAGTCGGCGTCACAGCCATCGCCCCGTCAGGTTCCGACCGGCGGAACGCGACGAGCCTGTCGCCCAGCGCCTCCACCCGCTGCAGTTCCTGGCCGGCCAGGTCGGTTTTCTCCAGCGGGTCCCGGGCCAGATGGAAGAGCTCGACGCGGTGTTTGGGCGTGCGGTATCCACCTTCCTGTCGCACATCCGGGCCGATGATCACCAGCTTCCATCCGTCGGCCGAGAGGATCGCCAGTTGCTCCCTGTCGAGCCCGTTCTGACCGGTGAAGTGGTACAAATCCCGCTGCGGCATCTCTGCGCCCGCCTTACCGGTCAGGATCTCGAACATGCCGAGACCGTCCAGCGGCCGGGCGCTCTCCACTTGGCCCGAGGCCGCCTGCAGCAGCGTGGGAAGCACATCCACATGCGACATCGGCGTGGTGATCTTCCGCCCGCCCTCGATGACCCCCGGCCACCACACCGCTGCCGGAACACGCACACCTCCCTCATAGACGGTGAGCTTCGAGCCCCGCAGCGGCGTGTTGTTGTCCTCGATGTCGGGAACGCCGCCGTTGTCGCTCAGGAACCACACCAGCGTCTCGCCCCCGATCCCTTCGTCCGAAATGGCCTGCAGGATCCGGCCGACGCCCTGGTCCAGACATGCGATCATCGCCGCCAGGATCTGCTTTCGCGAAGGTTTGCCGTCGTCCGGCGTGTCATCGAGCGCCTGGTACCGGGCGATCACGTCGTCGGGCGCCTGGAACGGACCGTGCGGCGCGGTAAAGGCGACGTAGCAGAAGAACGGCCCCCCCGGCACGGATTCGCGAATGAATCGGACGGCCTCGTCGGCGATCAGGTCGGTCGTGTAGCCCTTCGGCTGTACGGGCTGGGCGTTGATGTGCCAGTCGATCTCACCCTCGCGCTCACGCGTCCAGTAGTCGGCCGCACCGTTGTAGCAGCCCGCGGCAAACGTGAATCCCTGCGAGAGCGGGTGCCACCTTGCCTCGAGGTGCCCCAGGTGCCACTTCCCGATCGCCGCACGGCTGGCGTAGCCGGCCTCCCGCAGCGCCTCGGCCAGCGTGGTCTGGTCGGGCGAAAGTCCATACCGCGCCCAGGGCCGCACCACCGTCCGCCCCATCCCCAGCCGCAGCGGATACCGCCCGGTCATCAGCCCGGCCCGCGTCGGCGAACACATCGGGCTGACGTAGAACCGGTCGAGCTGCACGCCGTACTGGGCGATCCGGTCGATGTGCGGTGTGCGTGCGAACCCGCCGTGATAGCCGACCGCGTTCCAACCCAGATCGTCCGCCACGATCATGACGATGTTGGGCGGCCGGGCAGGCGATGCCGCCAGAGTATGCTGCAAGACTCCGAATACCCATAATTGGAGAAGGGCGGGCCACATCGCTGCGAGGAGTGGGGTGGATTTCATCTGCGTGATGCACACCGTGCCCCATGTCCGATTCCGCTGACCGGGCCGCCCCGGGGCGGGTGAGGCGGCGCCAGCCTGGCTCCGGCCCGCCAGTCATAACCGCTTGGGTGCGGGATTCAAGGGTCAAAGGCCGCAAAACCTCACGGGAGGGCGTCGTGTCGTGGCCCTCAGGCCCGGACCACGTTATCGAGCGGTGCCGTCACGTCCCGCAGAGCGGATCTACGGCGCCGGTCCCCGAGTAGCATCGCTGAAAGTATGCGAAGTCGCGCAGATCGATGTCGGCGTCGCCGTCAAAATCCGCCTCGCGACAATCCGCTGCTTCGTTGGGTACGGCATCACCGGTGACACAGCCGTGGAAGACCGCCAGATCGTCCGCATCCACGTCACAGTCGCTGTCGAAGTCAGCGGCCGGGCTGTTGCAGTCGCACGCGTCGCCGATCCCGTCGCCGTCGGCGTCGGACTGCGCGGGATTCGGGACCTTCAGGCAGTTGTCGCAGATGTCGCCGACACCGTCGCTATCAAAGTCCTCCTGGCCCGGATTCCGCCCGGCCGGACAGTTGTCGGAGGTTTCGGAAACGCCGTCGAGGTCGCTGTCGGCCGGCATATTGACCAGCGGAGCGACGATCACTTCGCCCGAGTCACGATCCCAGTATTTGGCAATGGCAACAGGGCGGAAGTTCTGGCCGTAGGGCAGGTAGCCCAGGATAATGTCGAGGTTGTTGACGGCGGCGCCCTTCTGCGAGTCGAACATCCGCTGAGCGAGGTCATCGACGATGCTCTGGCGCGCGCGGAAGGTCTGGCCAGTGGGCATCTGGAACTTCGGCCAGCGCACGAGAAGACGCGCGGACTGCCCGCCGCCGGCGTTCGAGACCGCCAGCCGTGCCATCGAGCCGAAGACAGGGTAGCCGTTCATCACACGATCCATCGTGACAAATCGTTCGCGCGTGAAGGGCGCACCGGGGGCGTTAGGGGGCACATGGTCCTGGCCGCGGACGTTGTCGACGCGGCTGGGCCCGCGCTCGGCTGTGGGAATGCCCAGCGTATTGAGTGCGGTTGTCATCCGCGACATGGCCACGGCATCGGAGACGCCGGTGCGAGGCGAGGTCATGTAGTTGAAGGCGCGGGCCCGGTTGGCGTAGCGGACGTATCCGCGGCTGCGGTCGATGCGGATCACCTTGGTTTCGGCGGGGTCGCGCGACTCACTGCGCGGGCCGCTCGTTTCGGTCATCGTAGGCACAGAGGTGTCCTGAACGGCCATCGAAATCGCCGAGACGGACAAGCTCGCCAGCCAGTCGGGACCGTTGGGCGTGGTGAGGATCGAAGAGGGCGGCGATGCAGGCAGGAGGGCGCTGACCATCGTTTTGTAGTCGTTGAGCGTGAGCGTGCGGGAGAGCGGAGGCGGCTCGGGGGGTTCGGTGGTCTGGGCACTGGCCGCTGCTGCCATGGCCAGGGAGAGGCACAGAGGCAAGGCGACGGCGAGCACGGCCCGGCCGCGGCGTGGGTTCAGATTCGAGATTTGAGATCTGAGATTTGAGATCCGAGTGAAGCGTTCCATGGCCGTCTCCAGAAGCGGGCGTCAGGGCAGCGCCGGGTCGTCATCGGGATTGCAGTCGCCGACCCAGATCCGTACGGAGTTGTTCGGCGTCGGGTCGTCGTACACGTTGTTGTATTGTTCGTTCTGGAGGCGGTCCCACGCATCCACGAGGTCCGCGCCCGAGGCCATGGCCACCGGGCACTGATCACCATCCTGCCAGAGCTCGTACCAGTGCTCGGGATCGTAAAGCTGGTCGAGCCAGGCATCGCCCAGCGACATGTCGAACCCGTCGTCGCCGAAATCGGCGTAGAGCTCGGGCCACCACGGGATGATGTACATGATGCCGTGAAAGCCGCTGATCTGGTGGACGTTCGCCATGCTGTCTTCCCAGGCGAAAGGGCTGTCGCTGCACATGCTGTGGCAGGAGGAGATATGGAAGAACTCCAGGTCCCAGTTGCCCAGTCGCATGCTGCCCTGCCAGGTTTTGCAGTTTCCATCGCCCGCTTCATTGACGCGTACCGTCCCGCGCCAGCGGATCACCTCTCCGGCGCCGGCGTCGCCGGTTTCACCGCCGTGAAACCCGACCATGTAGGCGTCCGCGCGATCCAGTCGGCTCACGTTGTCATCGTGACCCCAGTCGACCACCGCGGGATCGGTGAAATCGCTGTCGACGATGTTTCCGTTCCGCTGAAAGCCGGCTTGGTCCCAGGCGCGGTTGCCGTGCCCGTCCGGGCGGCCCTCGTCATTGGTGATTTCGGCGTACCAGGCGTTGACCATGTCGTCCCAGTCGGAGCGCGTGCTGCCGTCGCAGTTGGAGCTCCAGCTCGTGACGACGCGGCAGATGACGTGCTTGTCTCCGACGCCGGGTGGACCGGCGCCCAGGAGGGCGGCCCCGAGGATCACCGGCCCCAGGGTTCGGACAGCGATAACGAACGGGTGTGAGCGCATGATGTCCTCCGGTCGAAAAGGTGCCGTCGAGCCATAGCCCTGCTCGGGGCGTCCCGGTACCTAACGCCGTCCCGAGCCGGCGCGCCCGCCGATCGGGCGAAAAGTCCTGTCCGACAGGTCCGCGAACCTGCCCAGGCAGGTCCTGCCTGCCGGGCAGGACCTCAACTCAGCCCACCGGCCCCCGCATTCAGAGACTTGCGGAAATCGCCCAGCCGCCCCCGACTCTTCGGCTTTTCTCTTGGGATGAGCCCGCCGCCAGAGGTACACTGACGGGTGCGATGGGCCAGTCTTCTCAGTTCGCCGGCTGTCCCCGGAGTCCGGCCGTATGGACACGACTTCCGACAGGCTCAACATCATCCGCCAGGCCGTGGCCGGAGACGCCGTGGCTCTGAAACTGCTGCTCACGGAAGCCCACGCCCGTCTCAAACGGTACCTGCACTTCAAGATCCCCGCCGACCTGCGCTGCACCCTCGACGCCGATGACATGCTTCAGGAAACCTACGTCCGCGTGTTCACGCACATCCGCGACTTTACCGCGACGGACGAGACATCTTTCGACCGCTGGCTGACCACCATCGCCCTGCGCCGGCTGCGGAGCCTGATCCGCCATCAGCGGGCCATGCGGCGCGGTGGCGGACGTCCCGGCCCGTCGGCGGGCCGGGCTTCGCTCGAAGACTCGGTTATCGAGCTGCTGAACCTGCTCGCATCGCCTCAGCGGAGCCCCAGTCGCAGCGTGGCCTGCCGCGAGGCGATTGCATCGATGAATCATGAAATCAGGGAGCTTCCGGCCCCGTACCGCCGGGCGATCGAGCTGGTATACCTCCAGGGATGGACGGTTGCCGCCGCAGCCCGCGAAATGGGCCGGACGCAGCGGGCGATCCACGGCCTGTGCCGCCGCGGCACCCGCCTGCTCGCCCAGCGGCTCGGCAGCGTGAGCAGTTACCTGAGCTCGACGGATTGACCTGCCCGAACCACGATTCGCGGGCGCGCAGGCCATCCCAGAGCGTTGAATGTTGCAGGCGTGTGGCCCGGCGCCGGGTGGCATGGCGAGCGCCGTTGCCCGCCATGCCGGATGCAGCCGCTTCGCCCCGAATCACGCGAATGCGCCGAAGTGGCAGGCTCTGAGACGACTTTGACTCCCATGAGCAAGCACACACGGTGTGACGGCAGCATCACCGGCCGCTTCGGGCGCGTGAGCACCATCCTGCGCGAAGTGATTTCGCGGCGGGCGGCCGGAGAGGCGGTCTCCGATGATCAGGTGATCGCCGACCACGCCGAATTCGGCCCCGAACTGGCCGAGCGGCTCGGAGCCCTCCGGGTTGTCGAACAGGCCGAACTCCGGGCACGCAGCGGGTCCGACGCCGTCCCCGGCGACCCGTCGATCGACGCCGCTGATTCCTTCGCCGGACCCCCTGTGCCGCACGATGCCTTTGCCGGCTACGAAATCCAGTCTGAGATCCATCGCGGCGGCCAGGGCCGGGTCTACCGGGCGATTCAGCAGACCAGCGGCCGGCCGGTGGCCATCAAGGTGCTCCGCGAACACCGCCTCGCCGCCGCCGACGCCCGCGCGCGCTTCGAACGCGAGGTGCAGGTGCTCAGCCGTCTGCGGCATCCCAACATCTTCACCATCCTTGACTGCGTGATCGCGGGCGACGCCTGCTATCTGGTGATGGACTACATCGCCGGCCGCTCGCTGGACGAGTATCTGGCCGGCGATGCCCCGCTGGATGGTGCGTCCAGAATTCAGTGGCAGACGGGTGGCATGGGTCCCGGCTCGCCGGGACATCCGCAATCGCGGATGCAGACTGCCCGTGCCCCTTTCGCACGGGCAGCGAGCACGCTGCCCATGCCACCCCGGAGAAATGCCCCTGTATTGGGGATGCACCCCCCGTTGAAAACCACCCTGCAGCTCTTCGTGAAAATCGCCTGGGCGGTGCACGCCGCCCACGTCCGCGGTATCATCCACCGAGATCTCAAACCCAGCAATGTACGCATCGACGACGCCGGTGAGCCGCACGTGCTCGACTTCGGCCTCGCCAAGCTCGCCGGCTCCGCGTCGGACGCCGCCCCGCCCGAAACGACCATGACGCTCACCGGCCAGTTCGTGGGCTCCCTTCCCTGGGCCAGCCCCGAACAGGCCCAGGGAGCCTCCCACCGCATCGACTCGCGCTGCGACATCTACGCCCTGGGCGTCATGCTCTATCGGGCCGTCACCGGCCAGTTCCCGTATCCGGTCGCCGGCACCTTCGCCGAGGTGCTCCATCACATTCTGCACACCGATCCGCTGCGGCCCGGCTTGCTCCGGGCGGACGTGAACGATGAGCTCGACACCATCATCCTCAAATGCCTGGCCAAGGACCTCGAGCGCCGCTATCAGAGTGCCGCCGAACTGGCCCGCGACCTCGAACGCTTCCTGGCCGGCGAGCCGATCGAGGCCAGGCGCGACAGCACATGGTATCTGATCCGCAGGATGGTCCGCCGCCACCGGGTGGCCGCCGCTGCCGTCGGCGCTTTATTCGTATTGGTCTGTACCTCTGCAATCTGGCTCTCGGTTTTGTACCGCTCCGAAGCCCGGGCCCGCGCCGACGCCGAACGCTCCGTGCAGCGCGCCGGCGTCATTCAGCAGTTCCTTCAGAGCATGCTCGTCCCGCCGCGCTCACCGCAGACGCCGGCCGCAGACAGCTCCGCCCGACGGCAGCTCATCGCCCGTGAGGTGCTCGACGATGCCGCCGCCCGCGTCGACTCGCAGCTTGCGGGCGAGCCCGAAGTCGAGGCCGCCGTGCGGACCACCATCGGCCGGGCCTATCACGGCATGGGACTCTTCGCCGAGGCCCGGCCGCACCTGCAGCGGGCCCTCGAAATCCGCCGGTCCCTTCTTCCGCCTATGCACGCCGACATCGCGGCGAGTCTCAATCACCTCGGTGCGCTCCTCTATGACCTCGACGACTTCGCCGGGGCGGAGGCCCTCTTCCGCCAGTCGCTCGAGCAGCGCCGGCGGCTCCACCCCGACGGCCATCCGGACCTCGCCGAGAGCCTCCAGAACCTGGGATGGGTCCTGCAGACCCGCGGCCAGTATGACCAGGTCGAGCCCCTCTACGCTCAGGCGCTGGCCATGCTGCGGCAGTTCTCCGGCAATGACTCGATCGAGGCGGCCGGCCTTCTGGGCCGCTGGGGGCAGCTCCACTTCGTGCAGAATCACTTCGACGCCGCCCGCGCCCCGCTGGTGGAAGCACGCGACATGCTCCATCGTCTGGGGGCGGACCAGACGCCGCAGGCTGCCGCGCTGCTCATCCAACTGGGCAAGCTCGAGGCGGCGGTCGGCCGCGTCCCGCAGGCCGAAGCCCTGCTTCGGGAGGCCCTGGAACTCACGCGCCGCGTCCATGGCGACGTACACCCCGACGTGGCCTGGAGCCTGCAGCGCCTCGGCATGCTCCTCCACGCCAAAGGCTGCTACGCCCAGGCCGAGCCCATGCTCCGCGAAGCCTGCGCGATGAATGAACGGCTGCTCGCTCCGGACAGTCCCTACCGGGCTCGTGCCCATGAATGTCTTGCGGCGTTGCTGCTCGACCGGGGCGACCAGGCGGGGGCGCAAGAGGCTTCTCAGAGGGCGATCGACGTGTGGTCCGCCCGGTACCGCCCCGGTGATCCCTACCTCGTGTGGTCCTACGGCCGGATGGGCTGTGTGCTCGCCGCACGCGGCGAGCTGGACGTTGCTGAGCACCTGTTGACTTCGGCCCTCGAGCAGGGCGACGCCGTGCTGGCCGAGGAGCCCGAACAGGTCGTCGCGAATCTCTGTGCTCTGGCGGAGATCAAGCGCTCTCACGGCGAGCCCGATCAGGCGCTGGCACGCCTCTCTGAAGCCCTGGAGGTCAGCGAGATCTGGCTTGGGCAGGGCGCGCCCGAAGGCGTCGTGGTCATGACCCGGCTGGGACGCCTGCTCACCCAGCGCGGGGATCTCGCAGGTGCTGAACCGTTCCTGCAGGACGCGTTGTTGGGGGCGGCCGAGCGACTGGGGCAGGATCATCCCACGACGGCCTCCTGTCTCCACAACCTCGCCTGCTGGCTCGTCGAGCACAGTTCTGCACATTCGGCTCTCCCGCTCCCCGAGGCGTCCCGGACGCCCGGCTTTCCCGGCCCCTCCCCCGATCCGCTCGAACTCGCCCGCACCTGCGCCCAGCGGGCCCTCACCATCCGCCGCACCGTCTACCCTGCCGATCACCCGGCCATCACCGAGTCTCTGCAGCTCCTTGATCAGATCAATCGAAACCGTTGAGAAAACCCTTTCGATCAGCGGATACGAGGGAAGAACCGGTAATCGGTGGACACGCAGACCGCCGCCCGGTAGCCTGTCGCCATGCCCGTCGAGCCGCCCCATGCTGTGTCCGCCATACCCTCCGCCGTGCCGCTGCTTCAATCCGACGGTCAGCCTGCATGGGACCTGATCACCTTCGAGGTACGCTGCTCCAAATGCGACTACAACCTGCGGATGCTCACGCAGTCGCGCTGCCCTGAGTGCGGCCTCGAATTCCACTGGCCCGACGTGCTCGAGCGCAGTCAGAACCGCAGTGCGTTCCTGTTCGAGCACTGGTGGCGGCAGCGCCCGTTCTCCTCGCTGGGCCGCACGCTTTATGCGACGCTGCGGCCACGGCGTTTCTGGTCGAGCGTCTCGATCCACGATCGGATTCATCCGCGACCGCTCATCTTCCTGATTCTGCTCGCGCCCTTCCTGTTTCTGCTGACCCTCCACCCGCTGGCCTGGTCCATCGGCACGGTTTTGAAGGCGGTCGCACCGGGCACGTCTCGTCCCAGGCCAGCGGCGAACGATCTGGATCTGGCGGATCTGGCCGAAATCCTGCTGGCCGTGGCGGGGTCGCTCAAGGATGGGGGAAAACCGACTCTGCAGGTCGCCTTGTTCTTGTCAGTTGCGTTCGTGGCCGGCTCGGGCCTGCTTTGTGCCCTGCGTCAGACGCTCGGGCGCTGCCGCATCCGCAGCGTTCAGATCCTTCGGGTCACCGCCTACACCGCGCCCGTGCTCTTCTGCTGGTTCGCCGTCGCCTTCCTCGCCACGACCATGCTGTCACTGAGCGCTGGTGGCCTGATGGTTGACCTGCCCCTCTTTCTGCAGGTGGTGATCGGCCTTCTCCTTGGTTGTGCGCCGATGCTGGCCTGTTACATCTTCTTCGTTGTCCCCGCCCTTCGACTGTATCTGCGCCTGCCCCAGCCCCACTGCATCACCCTCACCTGCGGCTTCGTTGGCTTTCTCACGGCCCTCACGGCCTTCATTTTCGTCTCTGTCCTGCAGGCCGGGGGCTGGTGACTTCTGCCCTGGCGCTGGACATCCGTCCCGCCCCTGCTTTTCTTCAGCCGTGATTCCCATGCCCGACGTGGCCGCGGAGGGGGTATACTCGCGGGCCTGCGGATCGACCCGAGGAGTCCGTCATGCCAAGATCGTACGTCCTGATGCTGGCCGCCCTGGTGACCGCGAACCTGACCAGCGTGAGTGTCCTCGCCGACCTGCGGCCGGTGGACCTGAGCTGCGAGTACCTCAAGGATCCGCTCGGCATCGACACCCCGCGGCCGCGGCTGTCGTGGCGGCTGCAATCGAAGGATCGCGGCGCCACGCAGACGGCCTGGCAGGTAGTGGCGGCCTCGACGAGCGAGAAGCTCACCGCCGGGGCAGCCGACTTGTGGGACAGCGGCCGGGTCGAATCCGGCCAGTCGATCCAGATCGAGTATGGCGGCCGGGCGTTGACCTCCGGCCAGACCGTCTTCTGGCAGGTGCGCGTCTGGGATGCCCGCGGGGCCGCCTCGCCCTTCAGTGACACCGCCCGATTCGAGATGGGCCTGCTGTCTGCGAGCGACTGGAAAGGCCAGTGGATCTGCGACCCGCGCCCGCTGCCGGAGAATCCGGCGGACTTGTTCAACGACCAGCCCGCGCCGCTGTTTCGCAGAGAGTTTGAGATTCAGCGACCCGTGCGGAGGGCTCGGGCGTATGTGACGGGGCTGGGCTTCTATGAGTTTCAGCTCAATGGACGGCCGGTGTGCGGCCGAGGGTGGGCCGGAGGGCCGCGCACGTCCGTCGGCCCGTCCTGGGACGGGCGGGTGCTCGACCCAGCCTGGACCAGCTACGGCCAGCAGGTGCTTTACTCCACCTACGACGTGACCTCCCATCTCACGCAAGGCCGCAACGCAGCCGGCCTGCTGGTGGGCAATGGGTGGTATAACCCACTTCCTCTGAAGATGTGGGGCTGGCTCAACATCCGGGAGCATCTGACGGTGGGGCGCCCGCGGACCATTCTGCAGCTCAACATCGAGTACGAGGACGGCACGCGGGAAAGTGTGGTCACCGACCCGAGCTGGCGCGTCGCGGACAGCCCGATCCTGCGGAACAGCGTCTATCTGGGTGAAGTGTACGACGCCCGGCGGGAGAAGTCGGGGTGGGATACTGCGGGTTTCGACGACCGCGACTGGAGAAAGGCAGCCCCAGCGACTGAGCCGATCGGCCGGTTATCCGCGCAGATGATTCCGCCCATCCGCCGAGAGGGCTGGGGCGATCCTGCGGCGGTTCTGGCCGGCCGGCCGCCCGCGAAATTGACGCAGCCTGCCCCGGACGTCTTCATCTTCGACTTCGGCCAGAACACCACCGGCTGGGTAACGCTCCGCGTTCGGGGCGCTCAGCCCGGCCGCCAGATCCGCCTGCGGTACGGCGAGCTCCTGAACCCGGACGGCACGCTCAATGTGATGACCTCCGTCTGCGGCCAGATCAAAAGGGCCGGCGTGGGCGGACCCGGTGCGCCGGATCTGGCCGCGCAGACCGATGTCTACATCTGTCGGGGTGGTGAGTTCGAGATTTTCAAGCCTCGCTTCGCCTTCCGGGGATTCCGCTACGTCGAGGTCACTGGCTACCCCGGCCGACCGCAACCGGCGGCACTCAGCCGGCACGTGCTGCACTCGGATCTGGCCACGGCCGGCTCGTTCCGCTGTTCGGACCCGCTGCTGAACGATATCCACGGCCTCATCGCCCCGACGTTTCTGAGCAACCTGCTCGGCGTGCAGTCCGACTGCCCGCACCGCGAAAAGTTCGGCTACGGCGGTGACATCGTCGCCACCAGTGAGACCGCCATGCTCAACTTCGACATGGCTGCGTTCTACGCCAAGACGGTGCGCGATTTCGGTGACGCCGTGCGCGACAACAGCGGATTCACGGAGACGGCGCCATACGTGGGGATATCGGCGTTTGAAGACGGCCTGGGCGGCGGGGCTGCGCCGATCGGCTGGGGCACCGTTCATCCGCTTCTGCTCTGGCAGATGCATCAGTATTACGGCGATAAGCGGCTGATCGAGGAGCAATACCCCGCCGCGAAGCGCTGGCTCGAGTTTCTCGACCAGCAGGCGAAGGACTTCATCATCGACCGCGGCATCGGCGATCACGAAACCCTCGCCCCCAAGGATGTGCCCCTCACCAGCACCGCCTTCTACTGGTGGAACGCCGACCTGCTCTCGCGGCTCGCCCGTGTGCTCGGGCGCGACGCGGAGGCGGGGCGATTCCGCCAGCGCGCGGATCAGATCAAGACCGCGTTCAACACGCGGTTCCTCGACCCTGCCACCGGGCGATACGGCAAAGGCACGCAGGCGTGCCAGTCGTTTGCCCTTTACCTCGGCCTCGTCCCTGACGACGTGCGGGCCAGGGCCTTCGACGTGCTCGTGCAGGACCTGGCCGCTCATGACGACCATCTCACCACCGGCATCTTCGGCACGCGGTTCACGCTGCAGGTTCTATCGGATCACGGCCGGCCCGACCTAGCGTATCGCGTGGTGAGTCAGCGTGACTTCCCCGGCTGGGGCCACATGCTCGCCCGCGGCGCAACCACGCTCTGGGAGCACTGGGAGTTCAGCGACAACGTTTACTCCCACAATCACCCGATGTTCGGCTCGGTGAGCGAGTGGTTCGTCAAATACCTCGCGGGGATCCGCCCGGCGGACGACGCCGTCGGTTTCGATCGCATCATCATCGCCCCGGCGATCGTCAAAGGGTTGACCTCCGCGCAGGCGTCATACACTTCCATCCGCGGGCGGATCGCCAGTGAATGGTCCGTCGCGGATGGACAGGTGAAGCTGCACGTCGAGATCCCCCCGGCTGCGACGGCCACCGTGCATCTCCCGGCGTCGGACCCGAAGACCGTGCGCGAATCCGGCGCCCCGCTCGACCAATCGCCGGGCGTCCGCTTCGAGCGCGCCGGGCAGGGCCGCTGCGTGTGCACACTGCCGCCGGGCCAGTACGACTTTGCCATGCCCCTGATAGACACTGAAAGCCAGCAATCCTCCGAGTGACGCCATCTGGCGAGGGGGCAGTTGGGGGAGTCTGGGGCAGGCCAGACATCGGATCGAAACGCTGTCGGTGTGTGTTCCACTTCAACAACCAGCTTGTCTGCGCCATGTCCGTCCGCGTACAATGAACGCTGACGTTCGGGTCGTCTGACGTACGCAACAGGAAGCTCGGCCTCCTGCAGGGGGCATCTGTGCCTGGTGAGGAGAAGGAATATGCGCCGCCTGCGTCCTGAGGCCGCCGCCTGGCTGCTCCGCGCTTCGAGCGTCGCGCTGATGTGCCCGTCCGCCGCCCGCGCGGCCGTCCTCATCCTCGACAACACCAGTCCCGGCTTCGCCGCCGTGTCCGGTCCGGCCTGGGGCACCTCGACCACGCAGGTCGGCTTCTACGGCACCAGCTACTCCTTCAAGAGCACCAGTGACTCGCCGGCCGGCCAGGTCGAGTGGCGGCCCACCTTCCCCCAGGCCGGCAGTTACGAAGTCGCCGTCTGGTACAACACCGGCGCGACGCCCGCCACCATCCGCGCCGACGACGCCCACTACACCGTCGAACACGCCCTCGGTTCGACGCCCGTCACCATCAGCCAGCAGACCCGGGGTTCGCGCTGGGTCGTGCTGGGCGTCTTCTCGTTTGCCGCCGGCTCAAGCGCCGGCGGGCGCCTGCTGCTCAGCAGCCAGAGCAGTCAGCCGGCCTCCAACCGCAGCATCATCGCCGACGCCGTCCGGTTTCAGACGCTCCCCACGACCTTCACCGAGAGTGGTGAAACCCGCCTCGGCGGGCTCGCTCTCGACGCCCGCAGCGCGTCCCTGGCCGACATCGACAACGACACCGACCTCGATCTCATGTTCCAGACCACCTCCGTCCGCGCGCTCCTGCGGAACAACCTGATCGCCGCCGGCATCCCCGATTTCACCGACATCTCGTCGCTGATGAACCCGCCCGGCTCGAGCAGTTGGAGCGCAGCCTGGGGGGATTACGATGGAGACGGAGACGTCGACGTCTTCGTCGGACAGACGAACAACGACCCCGTCACCGGCGCCCTCCTGCGCAACGACGGGCAGGCCGGTCTCAATGAGGTCAGCTTCGAGACCGGCCTCAACGACGCGGGCTTCCACCAGAATGTCGCCTGGTGCGATATCGACCGGGATGGGGATCTCGACCTCCTCATCGCCATGGAAGGGCCCGAGCGCCATCAGGTCTACCTCCAGGGCCCGCCGCAGCACTTCACGCCGGTGGGCCAGAGCGTCGGTTTCCAGGTGGCCGAGGGGATCAAGGCCTACGGCATGGCCGTCGGCGACACCGACGGTGACGGCGACGACGACGTCTACATCTCCACCTGCCGGAGCAACAACAACATCCGCAACAACTTCTTCAGGAACATGCTGGTCGAGAATGGTGTGCTCTCGTTCATCGACATCGCCGACTCGAACGGCACGCAGTACTTCCGCAACAGCTACAACGCCGAGTTCCTCGACTTCGACGACGACGGCGATCTCGACCTGTTCGTGATCGGCGCCGACGGCGAGGCGAGCAAGATCTGGCGGAACGATGGCAACAACCTCTTCACCGATGCGGACGCGATCGTCGGCCATCCGCTGCTCACCGACACCGGCGGCGACTTCAACGGCGGAAGGGCGGTCGACTACGACAACGACGGTGACCTCGACCTGTTCTTTCACGATCACCTGGTCGTGCTGGCTCGCAGCAAAAACCAGGCCCGGCTGCTCTACCGCAACGACGGCAACTGGTCGTTCACCGATGTCACGACGGCCGAGGGCCTCGACGAGGCCTGCATCACCAACTCGAACGCAGGCTACGACAGCGCATGGGCCGACATCGACCGCGACGGGGATCTGGACCTGGTGGCGACGGCCGGCGCGCTTTCGGGTTTCCCCCAGCCCCAGCGCCTGTTCCTCAGCAACGTCTCGGCCAACGGCCATCACTGGCTGTATGTGCGTCTGCGGGGCACCTCCGGCAACTCCACCGCGATCGGCGCGCGGCTATACGCGACCGTCCACCTCGGCACGCCCCAGGAACGCACGTACCGGCGCGACGCCAATACGAACGCCGGCACCTTCCACCAGAGCGACCTGCCGGTGCACTTCGGACTGGGCTCAGCCGCGCAGGTCGATCGGCTGGTCATCGTCTGGCCCGATGGCGTCGAGCACGCCCATTTCAGCCTGCCCGCGGATCAGTATCTGACCATTTCCATCTTCCCCCGCTCCGATTTCGACCGTGACTTGGACGTGGACGGCGACGACCTCGATCATCTGCTCGCCTGCCGCACGCGCGCAAATCTCGCCCCGGTCGCGCCGGGATGCGGCGACGCAGACTACGACGGAGACGGTGACAGCGATCCGGACGATTTCGGGGTCTTCCAGCGGTGCGTGAGCGGCTCGGGCGTAGTTCAGGCCGCTGCGCCCTGCCTGACCGCTCCCATCCCGCAGTGATCGGCGCCTGGAGCCTGCTGCTGGCTCGCTTCGGGCCCTGGAACTGCTTCACTCTGACGCGCAGAAGTGCGATCGCCGTGAGCAGAACGTCGGGACCGCTGGAGACGCGCGGAGAGAACCGTCGCGGGGGTGCGTGTCAAGGTAGGCGGGTGGCATGGGCAGCATGCATTCGCAACTGCG
>CAZQEN010000172.1:0-15509 GCA_964591605.1 uncultured Planctomycetales bacterium | reverse complement strand
GGCGACATCCTCCATGAGTCACCCTCACTGGAGTTGTCGGCCAACCCGGTCCTGAACCAGGAAGAATACTCTGTATTTATGCTACAGTCTCGATTTGCTTTACGGATTCGACGGCGCGCCTGCGCCCGAAGCCAAAGCGGTGTCACAGCCACCGCACTCCCAAAGGCGCTTCGTTGCCGCCCAGACGGCGCTACTGTATAATCCATCAGAGCGTTGAGTTGCCTCTTTGAGTCGCACGCGATGACCTGTGCCCGCTTCCATTCTGCAACGACTCCCGATCCTTGTGTAATCCCGGCGGCGCGTCCGCGCGGCCGCTGCCGGTGTCTGTCACCGCATCGTCTCTGGCATCTGTTGAGGACCGTTCATGTCACAGGCCCTTCTGGACCGTCTGGCCGATTGCGTTGAAAACCTCGATCTGAAGGGCGTCAAACCGCTCGTTCAGCAGGCACTGGACGGCGGGCTCCGCCCGTCGGAAGTACTCAGCCAGGGCCTCTCACAGGGCATGCGCCGCGTCGGAACGAAGTTCAATTCCGGCGAAATGTACATGCCCGAGGTGTTGGTCGCGTGCGACGTGTACTTCGGCGGCCTGGAGGTCGTGCGGCCACTGTTGGCGGGCGACGCCTCGCACATCATCGGCACGATGGTCATGGGGAACATCCACGGCGACGTGCACACGGTCGGCAAGAACGTGGCCATTCCGGTGTTTGAGGCCAGCGGCCTGCGCGTCATCGACATCGGCGAGAGCAAGAGCGACGCCGAATTTGTGAAGGCCATCCAGGAGCACAAGCCGGACATTGTCGGTCTCGGGACGTACATGACCTCGACGTTCATGCACACGAAAGCGACGGTGGCGGCGATCGAGCAGGCGGGTCTGCGCGGGTCGGTCAAGATCATCTGCGGCGGGCCGGCCGTCAGCGCCGAAGCGGCCCGGGCGATGGGGGCCGACGACGCGAGCGATGACGCGTGGAAGGCGGTGGAGAAAATCAAGCGCCTTCTCGCTCAGGAGAGCAACTGAAACGATCGATTGCGGATTGCGGATTTCGGATTGCGGATTGAATCGCCGAATTCCGAATCGCGCAAAGGAGCGCGGCAACTTGTTGCCGCACGTGCGGCAGTAAACTGCCGCGCTCCTGAGGTCGATCCGCCCCCGAGATCAATCCGCAATTCGCAATCCGAAATCCGCAATGCAGCCGGGAGTATGGAGCATGAGCACAGTGGTGGACAGGTGGGTGTCGCGGCTCAAGGGCAAGGTCGAGCCGATCGGGGAGATGACGCACTGGGAGCGGATGGCACGGGCGTTTGATCTGCAGCGGACGGACTACGTGCCGGTGGCGCCGGAGCTCGACTACTGGCAGATTACGTACGCGGGCTACACGCACAAGGAGATCTACAACGACGTCGACAAGACGACGGACGCGTGCATCAAGACGTGGGCGGATTTGCGCACCGACGCCATCTGGATGTACGTGGACATCGCGCACCAGATCGAGAACTTCATTCCGCCCGAAAAGCGGCCCGAGCACTTCATCCACCGCGGCGACAACGACTACCTGATGTTCAAGCCGCTGGTTGAGACGCTCGACGATGCCATTGCCCTGTACGAGACGAGGGCCTACGAGAAGTACATTGACGGCTCGCGGCCGGTGACGCACTACACGCCGCACATGCTGCAGCTCCTGGAGTTCCAGGAGAAGATGGACCGGCAGGTGCCGGTGATCGTGGGGGCGGCCACGCCCACGAACTATGCCGAGACGATCGTCGAGGTGCAGCGCTTCCTCAAGTGGATGGTGACCGAGCCGGAATCGAAGGTCAGACACTATCTGGATCTGTGCCTGCAGGAGCGGCTGGGGGCGCTCGAGTTTTACCGCGAATTCGCGGCCAGGAACGGCTGCCAGTTCTTCTGCGGCTTCGGCGGAGCGCGGACGTGGGGGCCCAAACACCTTGACAAGTTCGGCGACGTGGACCGCATTTTCATCGAGAAGGCCGGCGAGATCTTCCCCTACGTGTTCTGGCACGTGTGCGGGCACAACCTGCCCAAGGCCCTGGAGATGATCTCGAGCTGGAAGGGCGTGAAGGCCGTGCAGTACGACATGCCCTATTACGGCCAGGAGCTCACCTGGCCGGCGTGGTTCGAGCAGGCCGCCAAGGTCTTCAAGGGCCGCCAGTGCGCGATGAATTCGCCGACGACGCAGCTTGCCTGTCACGGCAGACCTGAGCAGATCACGCAGATGGTGAGCGAGTTCATCGACGCGACGCTGCCGCACACGACGGCCTGCGTAATGCCTGGCTGCGAGATCGACTCATTCTCGCCGGTCGAGAACGTGAAGGCCATGATCGACACCGCGCGGGCGAGGAAGCTGCGATGAGCGAATCTCCCCAGCGGTGCGTTGAGCTGCCGGTTCACGTCGGAATGTCCGACCTGCTGCGGGCGATGGCGTGCCGCGATGCACGGAGAGTGCCCGCACACATTCAGGAGGAGGCGGGCAGGGCGCTCGCACAGGTGGGCGAGACGATTCATGCCCGCTGCGTGTACGTCGTGCATGCGATCGGGCTGATGACTTCGACGCGGATCGAGCTTTCGGGCTGCCCGCCGATCGAGGGCCCGATCGCCGGATTCCTCGAGCCGGCCACGCGGGTGGCCGCGTATGTGCTGACGGTGGGGGATACTTTCGAGACGAAATCGCGGATGCTGATGGAGCGGGGCGACCTGCTGGAAGGCTTCGCGTGGGACGCGATCGGGTCGGCGGCGGCCGACCTGGCGACGGATGCGCTCACGCAGCATCTGCTCGGCGTCGAAGCCAGCCCGCGAGAGGCGGTGACGCCGCCGTTCAGTCCGGGGTATTGCGGGATGGGCCTCGACCAGCAGAAGCCGCTGTTTGAGATCGTCCGCGCGGAGAAGATCGGGGTGACGCTGTCGTCGACGATGATGATGCATCCGATCAAGAGTGTTTCGGGCCTGCTGGGGATCGGGCCGGCTGACCGGGTGATCGAGCGCGGGGTGCCCTGTCAGTGGTGCGAGCTGACGAATTGTCATATGCGGCGGTAGAGCGGGAAGGGGACTCGGACTGAGATTCGAAACCTGAGATTCGAGATCCGGCAACCCCAGTGTGAGAGAGAACCGGCAATAGATCTAATAAGTTCTTATCACTTCCCAGAGGGCTGGTTGCTGATGACCTCGAAGTAGGACTGGATGGCCTCCTTGTACTGAGAGGGCGGGTTGGTGCCGCGGGCCTGGGTGATGTCCTCTTCGAGCTTCGAGACGAAGATGTTGAAGTCCCGCTCCTGGCCGGAGGTGTTGCCGCGGGCACCTTCGGTGCTGGCGACATCGTCGTCGGCCGGTCTGGTTTTCGCAATTCTCCGTGCGTCGGCCAGCATGCGATCGCGCTGATTGGCTGAATCCTGCCGGGCCTCCTGGGCCTGTCTCTGGACACGTTCGGCTTCTCTGCGGGCCGCCTCGGCGCGGGCCTGAGCCGCCCGCTGCCGGGCCTGCTCATCCTGGTTTCTCTGCTGCTGGCTGCTCTGGCCGTCCTGCCCGCGGCCGCCCCCGCCGCCTTCCCCTTCGCCGGCCCAGTCGCTCAGGATCTGCAGGTTGAGACGCGGCGGAGCGAACCCAAGCTTGTCGAGGTTTTCCTTCTCGCGTTTGAGGGCCTCCAGGAGCTGTTCGAGGGCCGGAGGCGGGGGGACCATGGGCGGGACCTGGGCAGCGCGGTCGGCGAGGACTTTCTCGATCAGGGTGAGCGCCTCATCGTAGATTCTCTCCGCCAGAACGTAGCCCTCCACGGCCCGGGCGGCATGCTGATGGGCCAGATCCCAGCGCTCGACGCGCAGGGCGATGCCGGCCTCCTGCTGGTGCCCGGGGATCTGCCCATTGAGGATGCCGATGAGTTCGTCGAGCTTCTTGACCGCGGCGGGTGAAATACCCTGGATAAAACTCAACTGCCTGGCGATGCGTTCGGCGAGATCGATGGTGGCCAGGCGGATCTGGACCTGCTCGAGGCCGAGGGCCCGGCCGGCGCGCTTGAGCTTGACCGCGCGCACTTTCTGAATGGCGGCGTTTTCTTCGAGCAGGAGCCGATCGAGCTCGGTGAGGCGATGCGCGCTGAAGAGGGCGGCGGTCGGATCTTTGGCGGCCGGGCTTGCGGAGACGGCGAGGACCTCGGTCTGGGCAGCGGACAGATGCTCGACGGCCCGGGTCGCGAGCTCGACGGCGCGGTCGAGTTCCTGTGCGGCGGCCGCGATGGCGCTGTCATGCAGGATTCGGGCGGCCTCGCCGATGTCGGCGGCGGCCTTCGTGAGGCCGCCGGCGGCGGGACCGGGCTCTTTGGGCATCCAGATCTCCATCTTGTCGTGCGAGCGGCCGGCGTATTCGGCGAGCTGCTGTTGCTGCCGGCCGACGGCGATGAGGAACTCGGCGGTGATGGCGGCGCCGCCCTCCGCGGGCCGGGTGGTCGCGATGGCGCTCTGCTGCTGCACGTCCTGCTGGCGCCAGTGGAGTTTCGTGAGCTCATCACGCAGATTGGTGGTTTCGGCCCTATCAAGGAATTTGCGCAGCAGATCGGGGTCGTTGGCAAGGATTCTGGCCAGGTCCGCATCCATCTTCTTGACCTGCTCGGCGAGCTCCTGGATGGCTTTGGCGAACTCTTCTGTGATCTCGATCATTCTGTTTCTTCGGGCGTTGATCGTCGGTTTGGACTGTTCGAGGAGGGCCATCACGTCCTCGACAAACACCTGATGCATCTTGCTGATGCGCTCCGCGGCCTCGGCGGTCTTTTCCTGACGTTTGATTTCCTCGTATTTCCGGGTCAGCCCGGCGAGGGCTTCGCGGGCGCGGACGATGTGATACCACGCCTGATCGACATCGTGGGGCGAGGCGGGGTCGTCGGCCGGGCGCGTCGTGACGCTCGAGAGGTGACGCTGGGCGGGCGCGACGTGGGCCTGTTTGATGTTGTGAAGCTGAAGGCCCATGAACGCGTAGGGGGTGTCGTCGCTCTTTGCGCGGAGTTCGGCCACGGTGCGGTCGGCCTGGGAGAGAGCGGTCCTGGCGCGGGCCAGTGCGGGGGGATGAGCGGCGGGAACGGTGGCCGGCGGCTGGCGCAGTTCTTCCGTATGCTTCTGGGCGGCGGCCAGGGCGGCGTCGAGACGGGCGAGGTATTCATCGATGGCGATCCGCAGCTTCTCGCGGGCCTGGCCCTCGAACGTGCCGGCCCACTTGTCGACGATGAGGCTCTGCTTGCGTGATTCGGACTCGTGCTCTTTGTCCTGGCCCGGGTACGGACGCATGGTCATGTTGACCGGCGGAGGTGATGCGCCTTCCCTGGCCGGACCACTCTGCGGGCTGCGGCTTGAGCCGTCGGCGCGGGCTTGTGCACCGTCGCCGGCATTCCGCTGATTCTGTTGATCGCGACGGTCGCCGGAGCGGGCCTGGGCCAGCGCGGGCTGTGACGAGGCGGGTTGCGAATCGGCCGCCGCGAAGGCAGGTTGACTCTGGAGCGCATCGGCGGTGCCGGCCGGGGCACCGGAAGGCTGGGTGGCTCCCGCGGCGAGGGCCTGATTGCCGGCGGCCGGTGCGGTGGAAGCCGCGGCGGCCTGCGCCGGTTGAGACGTGGCGTCGCCCTGGGCGAGATCGGCTGGCCGGGTGGTCGCACCGATGCCCGTATCACGCTCACCGACGGCGGCGGCATCCCGGGTATCCCGGACACGCACGGCATAGCTGAGTCGATCGCCATGCTGGAGGGCGAGCGGCTTCAGATCGAGCTCGGCGCGGCCGCGGACGCGTCTGGCGCCTTCCTGTTTCCCGAGCGGGATCGGCACCTCCTGCACGACCTTTTCATCCGGGCCTTCACCGGTGGTGACGATGAGCTCCGCCGAAGATACGCCCAGATCGTCGCGTGCTTCGAATGCGATGGGCAGTTTTTCATCCGGGCGCACGGCCACCTCACGGGCTGGCTCGGTGATCTGCACGGTGGGGGGCTTGTCTTCGAAGACAGTGATGCGGCAACGGGGGGGCGAGAGGTTCGTGAGGCCCAGGTCGTCGGTCAGCACGATGCTGAACGACATGCTGCTCTCAAGTGTGGTCTGATAGACGTAAGACTCTGCATGTCTGGCCAGTTGAGCGCGGCTCTCGTCTTCAAACTGGAGTTCGAGCCGGGCCAGCGGCTTGGTCGGCGTGATGCTCAGGGTGAGCTCACTGCCTTGCAGGGCGTGGAGCCGCGTCGGGAGCGTGTCTTTCTCATCTTCGGGCAGGCGGCTGTAAGTGGGCGGGGTGAGGCGATAATGCGCTTCGGCGATGCTGGGGCGTTCGGCGACGGTGATGCGCTGCCAGGGGGTCTGACCGTCGCCCGCTCGGAAACAGTAGTCGAAGGAGGCCTCGGCAGAGCGTATTTCGTGGGAGAGGACGTGCGAGTCTGCCGCTGCCAGGAGGTCCACTCTCTGATCGGATGCGCCGGATCGCATGAGGAGCTCGCCGCTGGAGCGCAAACGACCGCTCATGGCGGCCTGAAGCGTCACGCGCTCGCCGCGGGCCACGGTTTGCAGGCCGCTGAGGCTGGTCAGTTGCGTGAGCGAGATGGGGCGGGTCGGGGCACAAAAACGCTGCAGCAGGATGCCGGTCTGGATCGGCCAGGCGAGGGCGATGATCCCGAATGCCAACAGGGCGGCGGCGAACACGATGGCCGGTCTGCGCAGACGACGCGGGCTGGCAATGCGTCCAGGATCCACCGCGCCGTGGAGAGCCACGGCTTCCCGGGTGACCTGCTCGATGAGGCGATCGCTTCCCCGGATGCAGGGCGGGTCGGCGCTTTCGGCAAGCTCGGCCACGGTGCTCCAGCGTTCCTGGAGGGCGGGCACGTGCGCTTCGACCTGCTGCGCCACGATCGAGCGGGGTCGAGGGGTCAGCAGGGGGCGGAGGCAGTACAGAATCAGCACCGCTGACGCCAAGGCCAGCGCGGTGACGGTGAGCAGGGTCCGGGCCCATGGTTCGAAGAGGATGACGAGCGCGTCGATGCCGATGGCGATGAGGGTGGCGGCCAATAGTGCGGCCGCAGAGAGCAGAAGGCCGTTGGCGGCATCCAGCCAGCGGGATCGGTGGCGGATCTGCCGCAAGGCCGCGTCGATTTCATGGGGCAGAAGGATGCTGCTCATGCACGTGCTCCTTCGGCTGTGGCACTCTTCCTACGCCATTCCCGCCAGTTTTCGAATCGTCCATTCGGCGGTCAGGCATCCGACAAACAGCCACAGAAAGCTCCAGCGCGTCCAGATCGGCTGCTCGGTGACCTCCTCTGACACCTCGGGAGCCAGATCGAGGTGTGAGACCAGCGCGGCGACGGCATCGGGCGGCAGTACCTGCCCGCCGGTGGCCTGGGCGATCTGCTCGAGCAGCGGCAGATTGCAGCGGGTGCTGCGCAACTCCAGATCGTCAGGCGGATCGATGACCACGACGGTGTCGACGGGTTCGGTGCGGCCCTCGGATTTGAGCAGTGCGTCGACGTCGGGTCCCTGGACGCGGAGGCGGATCGAGCCGGGCGGCAAGCCGCGGAGAACACCGGTGTACAAGCCGGGGTTTTCGGCACTCTCCCGCAGGTCGATGCGGGCGAGCGCACGCTCGTCCTGCTCGGCGGTCACGTTCAGTTGAGCCCCGGTGAGAGCATCTCCTTCCAGGCGCGTGAGCCGTGCCCAGACGCGAATGAGGTCACTGGGCTTATAGCGGTTCTGATCGGTGGCGAGATGGACGGTGAGCGAGCCGGCGGCGACATCGCGGGCGATCGCCCAGCGCAGCAGTTGTCCCCAGAAACGATGGTGATAGGTGTCGCCCTGACGGTAGCGGAGTCGATATGTCATCGGAGCAGAGAGGTACACGACGCGGCCTGCTCCATAGTCGTGCCAGCACAGGAAGGCCTGTTGCGGGGGACCGGCGGGCGGCGCGCCGTCGATCGGCGCGGTGGCCAGCCACACGTGGGCGCTTTGTCTGGGGTGGGAGTAGGGCGAGAGGCGATGCAACACGATCTGCTCGCGCCAGAGACGATCGCTGCCGGCCGGGTCGTCCGCGAGCTGCAGAACGGGGGTGGTTGAGCCCTCGGTCGTGACGACGACGGCAAATCCCGGATCAGAGGCCGCGGGCAACTCAGAGAGTTCCACCGGCAGCAGCCGCTCCAGGGGCGTTCCGATCAGGCCGGCGGGCATGGATTCTTCGCCGGCGATCAGAACGAGCGTTCCGCTGCGCTCGCGCACGTAACGCTCGATGAGGTTCTGCTGGGCGGGGTCGAGCTGGGCAGGGCCGACGTCTCCGAGGATCACGATTCGATACTGGCTCCACGTGTCCAGATCGGCGGGCCAGCGGGCGCCGGCGGCCGGCGTGCCACTGCTTCGCATGGGCTCGAAGAGCAGCTCGTCCATCTGCACGCGGGGCTCGCGCTTGAAGAGGTTCCGCAGGTATCGGTGTTCCCAGCGGGGCAGGTGATCGGCCAGGAGCAGGCGGATCTTGTCTTCCGTCACCTCAACGCTGAGCTTCTCCCGGTTGTTGTCCTTGACCCGTTCGTCGGGCAGCGGGGTCACCCTGACGATGAAATGCTGCATTCCGATCTGGTCCGCTTCGCGGCGGAAGCTGAAGACGTGCGAAGACGTTTCGGCAGGGACCGGGAGATGCTGCGTTTCGAGCACCGTGTCGTCCTGGACGAGCTCGACGGAGAGTTCTTCGCCGCTGCAGCCGTGGGCGTCGATCATCCCCTCGATGAGGATGGTGTCGTTTTTGAAGACGCCGCGCGGGGCCTGAACGTGGTGGAGCAGCACGTCACGGGCGGCCCGGGTTTGACCGATGGGGACGAGATAGACCGGAAGGCCGGAGAGTCCGGACGCCATCTTGAGCGGGTCGGACGGCGCGTTGTGCCCGCCGTCGGTGAGCACGATGGCGGCGGTCAGCGAGGTTGCGGCGCTGTCCTGGGCGAGTTGGGAGAGGGCAGTGGTCAGGTCGGTGCCGCTGGAACCTTCGATTGGCCGGGAGGCATCGGTCCAGTGGTCGGCGAGCGGGCTGACCTGTGTGTCGAACGCGTAGGCAAGGAGCCGGGCCTGCTGCTTCACGCGGTCGAGCCAACGGGCGCTGCTTTCCTGCAGCCAGGAGGTCGCCAGGTCGGCCCGGCGCTGAGCAGCGCTGGCAAGAAGGCGGTCACGATCCGGCGGCCGGAGTGCCTGGAGTGCGGTGACGGCCGACTCATCGGCCAGGCGTGCGGTGTGCTGGGCGAGTTGGATGAGTTCGGCCTGGAGCTTCGCTTGATCGGTCTGGTCGGGGGCAGGGGTCGAGGCGTGCTCAGCGAGTTGCCGGGCAATGGTCTGAATGGGGGCGGCGAGGCGTGAATCGGCACTGACGGCCTGATCGAGAGCAGCCCCGGCCGCGCGGAGGAGCTGCGATCGCTGCGCTGCCGCCTGACGCGAGTCTCTGCGGGAGGAGGCAGTCTGCGGGGTCTGCACGATGGAGCGGGCCGCCAGACGGATCTGCGCAACGGCGGTGTCAAGATGAGTCGTGGCGGCGGCCTGGAGGCCCGCCGCACGCATCAGCCAGCGCAGTTCGAGGGGGTCGCGATCGAGGTCGTCGGGGCTGTCCGCCACGCCCATGCTCCCGCTGCAATCGACCAGCACGGCCAGAGACCGGGGCCGCGTGTGCCGGACGCGGGTGAGCATCGTGGGTGCCGCCAGCATCCAGAGGACGACGGCCAACGCGCCGGCGCGCAGCAGCCAGAGAACGGGCGCGAGCAGCCGGCGTGAACCGTTGGCCTCGCGGCGCAGAAGCAGAGCGGAGACGAGCAGGAGCAGGGCGCCGATGCCGAGGAGCGCCTGCCACGAGAGCGCGCCGGCGAACGTCAACTGCTGGACGGTGTCGGTTGTCGATTCTGGCACGTCACCATCCTCTGCGAAACGTCTCAGCAGGACCGCACCATGACCGGTACTGGCAGACAGGGTGGCCAGCGTCCCGATGCACATCAGGATACTCGCTGCCCGTGTTCCTTACGCTCGGGCAATGAGTACATTGCCCCTGCCAGCCCGGGTAAATCATTCTGCGCTCCTGCTCAGGTCCATCACACCGGCTCCGGACCCCCGACGCCGCACGGCTACGCCGATCGGGCGGGCCGACGGGCCGGCACGACGATCATCTCCCGCTCCAGCGACTCGGCCGACACGAGTCGGCGGCGGCTCAGCCTGCCCGCGAGCAGCCATTCGGCGACCAGCAGCACGAGCAGGGCGGCCAGCAGCAGGCTCCAGACCGGTTGTGACCGCGGAGCCACCGGGCCGCGGGTCTGGATGCCGTCGAGCGCACGGCTGACAAACCGCAGACCGGCGGCGGTGCTGAGCATCTGCGTGTCGGCGGCTGTCAGCATCGTGAGATCTGATTCCTCCGGGTCGCGCTGCACGACGATGGGATATTCGTGCGGCGAATGCTGGTTGTTCTCGACTTTCAACGTATAACGGCCGGGGGCACTGGCCGCCGACGAACGGAAGACGCGATGGTCCTGATGCAGGGTGGAGTCCACCCGCACGGTCCGGCCGTCGGGCGTGCTGAGCTCCGCCTCCTGGGCGAAAGTGGAGGCGACCGGGATACAGAGGGCCTGGCCGGGGGTCAGATTCCACTGCGTGGCGGTCGGCGAGGCCAGCCAGGCGAGCCATTCGTTTACCCAGACGACGTAGACCTGGAGGAGAGGGAGATTACTCCAGGATGTGCCCATGGGCAGCGTCTGCAGGATGACGTGTCCGCGGCCCAGGAGGCGGTGGACGGCCACAGGGGTGTTGTTGCTCAGCGCCAGCAGCGTTGAGATCTCCCGGGCCGGTGTATCGGCCACGCGGTAATGACGCTTCACTTGAACGCGATCGAGGTCGAGGCGCTGGGTGTCGGCCAGCAGCACGGTGGACGGCTGCGGCTGCACCGGGGGGATGATGCGCTCGAAACGCTCGGGGTCGTCGGCGTCGCCGATGGCCTCCTCGAGAGACGCTGGGATCAGGGCGTCCCTGCCGGTGCAGAATGTCGCGGTAAAACCGGCGCGGTCCAGGCCATCGCCCGGAAGAAGCCACACGCCGCCGCCGGCCTCCACGAATGCGCGGAGCCGGGCGACGACTTTGGGGTCCAGATGCGAGACGTTGGCGAGCACGATGGCCGGATATGCAGTCAAGTCGTAGCCACCCAGGCTGCCGGGCGAGACGACCTGCGGCTGGAACACCGATGACCATCGCGGTCGGTCGGTGGATGGTTGGGGCTGCCGGCCGAGGGCCGCGAGAAGATACTGCGTCTGGTTTTCGATCGTGTCTTCGGCGCCGCTGCCGTCGACGATGAGAACGGGGATTGACTCCACGACTTCGACGACGAGCGACCACTCATTGTCCGGAGCGAGCAGGTCCCGGCGGTCGACACGGGCGCGGAGCTCCAGCAGGCCGGGCGCATCGAACGGGTGCTCGAAGGGAACGGTGGTGCTCTCGCCGGCGGCGAGCGGGTTGATCGGCGACATGCCGAGCGCCGTCTCGCCGGCCAGCCAGGTGAGCATGGACGGTTCACTGGCCGCCGTGCCGGTGTTGCGGATGGCGGCGCTCAGACACAGCGTTTCGGCGACGCCCACTCTTGTCCGCAGTGCGGTGACCGAAGTGACGGCCAGGTTCGCGCCCGCTGGCATCGATGCATGAAAAACCACGTTGGCGGTCGCGCCGCCGCGGTCAGGATCGAGCACCTCGCGCAGGCCTCGCCAGACGGGGCCCGCCTGCGCCCGCCAGCCGCGAGCCTGTCCATCGGTGAACAGAACGATGCCGTGGACCGATTGCGGATCGTCCCATGCGGCAGCCGCCTCATCGACGCAGCGGGGCCAGTCGACGCTGCCGAGGGTCGGGCGGAGTTGTCCGATCCGCGCCCGCAGCTCCGAACGGGTCTGGGCGCCGATTCGTTGAAAATCCTTGGTGAGCCAGCGGGGCGTCTGATCGGCCAACAGCACGCGGACGCGATCGCTTTCGTTTAGATCGGTGATGGCCCGCTGGGCCTGTTGAATGATCTCGTCGAGGGTGGAGCCTTTTCCCGCCTGACGCGCGGTGGACATGGAGGTGTCGATGACCAGCACCACGTCGCGCTGGCCGCTGGTGCCCAGGAGGCGGGAGCGGAGCAGCGGGCGGGCGATGGCCAGCACGAACAGGAGGACGGCCAGGCAGCGAAGCAGCATCAGCAGCCGGTCGTCCAACTGCCAGAGGCGACGTTTGCGCGGGAGGGCCTCGAGCAGAAACTGCATCGCGCCCCAGTCGATCACTTCACGGCGCCGCCGGTTCAGCAGGTGGACGGCCACCGGCGCCGCGACGAGCGGCAGACCCAGGAGAAACGCGATGTTCAGGAACGTGATCAACGGACTACCCGCCTGCTGCAACCTCGCCGAAAGGCTCGTGCTGAGCACCATCCATCATTCGAAACAGGGTCTCGACGTCGGCGCGTAGCGCGGATTCGACGCGCTGACTCGCCATCGTGCGGTTGAAGCGACCGGGCAGCAGCGTTTTATGCGTCTGCGAGAGTGAGAGCGTGGCGCCCTGCGGCACGTCGAGCTTGAATTCATCGTCGCTGACCGCGGCGTTGAATTCGGCGCTGTGAATCTTGAAGCGGTCGATGCTGGTCATACGACCCGGATCCCAGGTCGCCCAGGCAACGACCTCATAGGCGAAGGGATACGGGAACCCGTTGATCATGCGGTAGTCGGACGCGGTGATGCGGCCGTGGAGCTGCCCCCGCAGGTCGCGGGTTTCCTTACGGTGCAGCTTGAAGGCCTGATCGGGCCGGAACCACTCGATGGTGCTCACGCCCATGGCCGACCAGGTCACCTTGACCAGATCCAGGCCGTCCTCCTGTACGGCCTCGATGCGGCCGCCCCAGTTCTCGGCCATCTCGAAGAACATGTCATTCTCGAGGCCGTGCCGCAGCGGCCAGTCGGTGACCGCACGGGCTCCAACCGGGTGGTCCTTGCCGTAACGTTCGAGCATGACGGTGTTGCCGACAAGCTCGGCCAGGAGGTCTTCATCGCCGCTGACGCGCTGGGCGATGCGGATGCGGGGCTGGAGGCCGGGATCGTCGGCCGCGGGCTGTGAGGCGGCGTCGGACCGGCCGAGCGGCTGGATGTGCATGGCGAGGCGCTGATGTCCGGCGTCCCAGACGTAGCGGATGCGCGTGCCCTGAAGCGGCGGCTGGGTATCGGCCGGGCCGAAATCGGCGGCGGCAGGTTGCGAGGTCACCCCATCATTGCCGGCCGGCATTTCGCCGGATGCCGCGTCGTGGTACTGCCACTCCTCAACGTCCAGGCGAGCCGCGACGCGGCCGAGACGCTGCCCCGCGGCCTGTTGCGTGCGCCGGATGTCCTCGAGCGTGACGGTTCGACCGGTGCTGGGGAGCTGAACCGGGTGGATCTGGCAACCGGCGAGCAGAGCCACGCCCACGACGGTGATCGCGGCCGGCTTCTGAATGCTGAATGTTGAACGCTTCTTCAAATCAGTCTCCTTACCACTTGATTCGTGCCGCCCGGCGACTCAGACAGAAGGCGAGCAGATCGCCAAGCGACTGATCCGTCGTGAGCGGCATGTAATCGCATTCCATTTCGCCGCAGCCTTCCTGGAGGCGATCGAGGAAGATGCTCACCCGCTCCAGATAGGCGGTGCGGATGGCGGCGGGATCGAGATCGAGGCGCTGGCCGATCACCTCGAGACTTTCGAACTGAGACCATCGGGTGAAATCGAATGTGAGTTCCTCGGGCGCCATGACGTGAAGCAGCAACAAATCCTGCCCGCGGGCGCGAAGGTGATGCAGGGCCTTGAGCAGCTCCTCGACATCGTCAAAGCAGTCGCTGCAGAGGATGACCAGGCCCCGGCGCTTGACGCGGCGGGCCAGCTCGTGAAGGGTCGTCGAGAGGCTCGTCTCCCCGCCGGGCACGGTGCGATGCAGGGCGTCGATGAGCACGCGGAGGTGGCCGGGCCGGCTTCGCGGAGGCACGAACTCGCGCAGGCGGGTGTCCGCGACCGCCAGGCCGACCGCGTCGCGCTGATGGAGCATCATGCGGGCCAGGCAGGCGCAGGCGATCTGAGCGTATCGCAGTTTCGTCACCGTCCGCCGGCCGAAGGCCATCGAGCCGCTTGCGTCGAGCACCAGAACGGCGTTCAGATTCGATTCTTCCTCGAATTGCTTGATGTAGTGACGCTCGCTGCGGGCCAGGACCCGCCAGTCGAGCATGCGGAGCTCGTCGCCGGGACTGTAGAGCCTGTGCTCGGCGAACTCCACGCTCGAACCCCTGTAGGGCGAGCGATGTTTGCCCGCCAGAAGGCCCTCAACGACGCGCGTGGCGATCACATCCAGCGAGCCGAGCTTGCTGAGCACGTCCGGGTCGAGAAGGTCCATGCCGTTGGAAAGTTGCGACATCACGCACCGCTGCTGACGATACCATGGAAACCGCGAAGCGGTAGAGATTCAGGATCCAGTCAGCCTCCCATCTGCCTTCCGCCATGTCCGGCAGCTGCCGGGTGCAGAATCCCTGTCGAGCCGGCTCTTTCGAACCGGCGGTGGCGGTCATCATGAAGCTCGGGTCAGCCGTGCCCGGCCGTCGGCCCCGGCAGACGGGCGGGTCTGGAGCAGGCGGAGAATGATGTCGTCGGGCGACTGGCCGGCCGCTTCGGCATTGAAGGTCGGAATCACCCGGTGCCTCAGCACGGGCAGCGACATGGCGACAATGTCCTCGCTCGTCGCGTGATGACGGCCATGCAGGATCGCCCGGGCCTTGGCGGCGAGAATCAGGTAAATGCTCGCCCGGGGGCCGGCGCCCCAGTTGACCATCTCATCGACGAAATTGGCCTTTTCCTGGCGCATCGGGCGGGTCGCGCGGGCCAGCCGCACCGCCAGCTCATAAACATGATCCGCGACCGGCACGGTCCGCACGACATTCTGCATCGCTTCGATGTGCTGGCCGGTCAAAATGGTCTGCGCGTTGAATTCATATTGAGTGGTGACCCGCTTGACGATTTCGATTTCCTCGGCTTCGCTCGGATAATCCACCTTGATCTTGAACATGAAGCGATCGAGCTGAGCCTCGGGCAGGGGGTAGGTGCCTTCCTGCTCGATGGGGTTCTGAGTCGCCAGCACGAAGAATGGCCGCGGCAGGTGGTAAGTTTCGCCGCCGACGGTCACCTGCTGCTCCTGCATGGCCTCGAGGAGGGCGCTTTGCGTCTTGGGCGGTGTTCGGTTGATCTCGTCGGCGAGGATGATGTGAGCGAAAAGCGGGCCTTTGACGAAGCGGAACGCTTTCCTGCCGGTCGTGTGATCCTCTTCGAGCACATCGGTGCCGGTGATGTCCGCGGGCATGAGGTCGGGCGTGAACTGGATGCGTCGGAAGGAGAGTCCGAGCATCTTTCCGAGCTGGGAGACGAGCATCGTCTTGGCCAGGCCGGGCACGCCTTCGAGGATGCAGTGGCCGCGGCAGAGGATCGCCGTCATGAGCTGCTCGATGACGTCGTCCATGCCGACGATGATC
>CAZQEN010000171.1:0-15549 GCA_964591605.1 uncultured Planctomycetales bacterium | reverse complement strand
ATCGATGTTGTTACTGGCAGTATACCCCATCCCGAAGTACAGGTCAATCCCTCTGCGCGCCTTGTTTCACGAATTCCGGCCAGTCGGGGGTGTAGACCCCATAGCCAGTGAAATGCGTCATCACCCTGGGCGGGGGAATGCAGGGCCGCGCTGCCTGCCGGGGCGCGGTCGGCCGGGTTCACGCCCTGGAATCGCGGGAGCGCTCTTTTCCGCGGAGCGGAGCGCGGATGACGTGCACTCTGGCTCGAGCCAGGGCGGCGCTCATCTCGGCGGTCAGGCTGCTGTCGGTGATCAGGCCTTCCCACTGCGAGAGGTGCCCGAACTTCATCAGCGCGGTGCGCCCGATCTTCGAGCTGTCGGCGATGATGAACACCCGCCGGGCGGCGGCGGCCATCTTGCTGAGCATCCGCCCCACCGGCAGCGAGGCGAACCGCGTGTAGACGTTCCCCGACAGGTCCACGCCGTCGGCCCCCAGGAAGGCGATGTCGGCCCGAAGCTGCTCGAGGTTCGACTCGGTCATCGGGCCCATCAGGTCGGGGCTTCCCGGCCGCAGCGTCCCGCCCAGCAGAAGGATCTCGATGTTCGTGCAGAACTGCAGCTCCGAGGCGATCGGCAGCGAGGTCGTGATGACGGTCAGCCCGTGCTTGCTCTTGAGCTGGGCGGCCAGGGCCAGCGTGGTCGTGCCCGAGTCCAGGAGCACCGACGATCCGTCGGGCACGAGCTCGGAGGCCGCCCTCGCCAGGGCCTCCTTGGCTTTCTGGTGCTCGCGCGACCTCTGCAGGAAGTGAAAATCGAAGGCCACCCGCTGCCCCGACGAGGCCCCCCCGTGCGTGCGCACCACCCGCTGGGTCTTCACCAGGGCCTGCAGGTCCCGCCGTACGCTCATTTCACTGACGCCCAGCCGTCTGGCCAGGAAGGCCACCGAGCATTCCCCATGCGTGGTCAGGAGTTCGCAGATCTTGTTCTGTCGGGCCGAAGGGCTCATGGGCGGCTCTGATCACTTTTGTTCGATTTTGTTCATTTGGAACACATTTACCCGGCGGTCAGCAGATTCTTTCTTGCAGAACATCCGGTTTTCCGTTATATTCCCGGTGGGCAGTCAGTTTGTGCATTTGAACACTCCGGTTCAGGGAACAGCCTGAAACGCATGTCCGGCGACCACTACATCTCGCTCGACGTCGGCGCCACCGCGGTCAAAACCGTGCTGTTTGACCGCCGGGGCGACATCGTGGCCGCCGCCAGCCGGGAATACCCCCTGCAGACTCCATCCGAGGACGTCGTCGAGTGCGACGCGCACCTGTACTGGTTGCTCTGCAAAGAAGGGATTGCGGCGGTGCTCGCCGACTCACACGTGCCCGCCAGACAGGTGAAATCCATCGGGGTCTGCAGCCAGGGTGAAACCCTCATCGCGGTGGACCGGCACGGCCGGCCGCTCCGAAAGGCCATCCTCTCGATGGATAACCGATCGCGCGAGGAAGCACAAGAGATCGAAAAAGCCCTCGGACGCGGTCAAATCACCGGTCAGCTCCGCCCCCAGGCGACCTGGCCCATCACGAAAATCCTCTGGCTCAAACGCCACGAACCGCGGACCTTCCGGCGGGCCTTCAAGTTCCTCCTGGTCGAAGACTACGTCCTGCACGGTCTCATGGGCGGCCGCTTCCGGGGGGAGTATTCGCTCTACAGCTCCTCGTTCATGCTCGACATCGCCGCGAAGACCTGGTGGCAGGACATCCTGGATTTCGTGGGCGTCTCCCCCGAGCGGCTGGCGAGCCTGGGCGAACCGGGCCAGATCGTCGGCCATCTGAGCCGCACCGCCTCGCGTGAGACCGGCTTGCCGTCGGACACCGCCGTCGTGGCCGGCGGGCTGGACCACGCGGCGGCCATCCTCGCTTCCGGAGCGATGCAACCGGGAGTCGTGACCGAGATGACCGGCTCGGGCCTGGCCGTCGGCACCACGGTCGACCTGGTGCCGCAGTTCTGCGAAGATCTGCCCATCGCCGTGCAGTGCCACGTGATCCCCGGCAAGTATCTGCTCATCGGGTGGTGTCCCACCGGCGGGATGGGGCTCAAGTGGCTCAGCGAGTTGTGCCTCACCCCGCAACGCGACGGGGCCAGCCACAACGGCCATGGCTCCGACCCCGGCATCACCCGGCTGGCCGAGCCGATCCCGCCCGGCAGCCAGGGGCTCATCTGTCTGCCCTACATGGCCGGTCGCGGGACGGCCGACGTGAGCGACGTGGCCGGCGGCGTCTACTTCGGGCTGGGCCTTCATCACGGCCGGGGCCATCTCGTCCGGTCGCTCCTGGAGGCCGTGGGCTTCATCCTCCGCCAGAACATCTCACTGCTGGCGCGGGCCGGTTTCTGCTGTCGGGAGATCTGCTCGGTCGGCACCGGCTCGCGGAGCCAGCTCTGGAACCAGATCAAGGCGAACATCGCCGGCAAACCGGTCGTCACGATCACCTGCCCCGAGGCGCCGGCCCTGGGAACGGCGATTCTCCAGGCCCGCGCCGTCGGCACCTATCGCAGTCTGGAAGCGGCAACCAGCGGCATGGTTCACCGTGCCGCCCGGATCGAACCGAATGACAGCGACGCCAGAACATATGACCTGCTCTACGATCATTTCCTGCGCATCGAAGAGCACATCTACACCGGCTGAGGCCGGGTCCGCACCGGGCCCGCGGCCCGGCGGGTGGCGGAACCCACCCGTGCGCGCGCATCTGCCGGCCGAGGGCCCCTGGCTTTACCGGGCCTCTGTCCGCGAGCGACGATACGCGCCAGCCGCATCTCTCACGCCACCAGGATGCTTAACCTTTGTGGCGACAAAAACCTGCGCTCAACCGGGCGTCTGCGAGGTGTGGCGGAGCTTCGTTGCGGCTCGGATGCCGTTCCACGATCCGGGCCGTCGGCGCGCTGCCGACCGGGCGTCCGCCACACGGCCTGCAATCTGGGCATACGAAGGTCAAATGTCCGCTAAAAGAATGATCAAAGTTGGATATTTGTCATTGACATTCATAAGACATTCGTGCTATCCTTCAGCGGCCGGGTACATCTCGCCGCAGAGTTCGCTCCCGTGGGCTGCCCGGCATCTGGGTGGGTGGGCGTTATCCGACACATGGCGATGTTCAGAGTCCGGCCCGGCCGTTCGCAGCGGTTCTGGCCGGTTGGAGGCGGGTAAGAATCGAAGCATGCCCGGTCATCCGGGCGGCGGGGCGAGCAATCGGAGGCACTCATGAAAGGCCTGAGCAGGGGAAACATCGGTAAGCTGTGCGTGACCACCGGGGCGATTCTGTTCTCGTCGGCCGTCTGGCAACCGACCGCCATGGCGCTGCCGACCGTCCTGGCGGGGCCGATCCGCAATGACATCACCAGCGATCAGGGCTGGTATTATCTTCTTTCCGCCAGTTCGTGGACTGATGCGGAGGCCAAGGCGCGGCAGATGGGCGGCCATCTGGTCTCGCCGAGCACGCCGCAGGAGAACTACTGGCTCTGGAACACGATGCGCCATGCCGCGGCGCCCGTCGTGCCCGATGGCCTCTGGATCGCCTACCGGCAGGCGACGCCCTCGGGACCCTGCGGGTCGAGCGACGGGACGTTCACATCCGTGTGGGTGGGCTTCAGCGCTGGTTTCACGTTCCAGTGGGCTGCGGGCCAGCCCGACAACGGCGCTGCTCTCGTCCCCTGCGAGGCCGAGAACTACGTGATGATGGATACCGCCTATGACGGAAAATGGAACGACGTGGTGGACAGCCCGGCGGGCATCTCCGTTCACGGCGTGGTCGAGGTCAGCACGTTCAATGCGGCCGGCACGATCAATCTGAATGCCTACAGCGGCGACGTCGAACCCACGCTCAACGGCGACATGTTCAACGTGCACGGCGAGTCGTGGGCGAACCTGAACCTGTTCGAAGGCCAGAAGATGGGAAGCATCGTCGCCGACGCCCAGGCCCGCGACGGCTGGGCTTATCGCATCAACGACACAGACGCCACCCCCGCTGGCACCGAGAAGTGGGTCGTGCGCGGCGGCCCCCTGGGCGACCTGACCACGATCCTCAGCGCGATCGGAAACCCCGGCACCACCGCCGTGGCCCGCGTCAAAGTCCCGAGCTGGAACGACAACGGCGCCGGCGGATCCAATCTGTTCATCGATGACTTCCGGAATGACAACCTGCAGACCACTCACCTGCGGTGGGACGGGCAGACGCCCCTTCTGCAGGAGACCATCCTGGGTATGAATGCCGCCATCCCCGGCGGCGTCAATGACGGGCAATACCACATCATCCGCTGGACGATCGGCCGGGCCCAGGCCGCCGGCGGCGGCGTGGAGCCGAACAGCCTCACCATCAACGTCTACCTCGATGAGAATCCCACGCCCGTCCTCACGCTGGGTCCCGGCCTGGCCGGCACGGACGCGAACTGCTGCAACTACAGCGGCTACAGTTCGGTGGTTCCCTATGCCGGTCAGGTGCGCGACGGATGGGGGTTCGGCACGAACGCCCAGAACGGCACCTCGGATTTCTATCTCGATTACTTCGCGGTGCTGGTCTCCAAGGAGGGCTACTCGTCGACGGCGGGGCTGTCCGGCCAGGCGCCGCCCGGCGCGGATCATGCATTCAACGATCTCATCGACGGGCTGGAAAACCTGAACGGCACGCGATGCGGTCTGACCATCAGCGATCCCCAGTTCAATCACAACATCTCCCTGGCGCACTGCGCGACCAACAGCAAGGTCTTCAACCTCACCAACTGGAGCCCGTCGACGACCAGTTACACCATCGAGGAGGTGCTGGTGAACCCGGATGGATCGGTGACCGTCGGGGACGTTCCGTGGGTGACACTGAGCAAGACGGGCGGTACGATCTCCCCGCTCGGCGGCACCGACGCGGTCACGGTGGATCTGGTCGCCGACGTGCCGGTGGGCACCAACATCGCCATTCTGCGCTTCAATACGGATTGCAGTTTTGCCCCGGTGCAGGTCCGCGAGATCCGGCTGACCGTCACGAGCGGCGGCCCGCCCTGCACCGAGAGCTGTCCAGATCCATTTGCCGACGTGGACGAGGACAATGATGTCGACGGCGAGGACTTCGCCCAATTTCAGCTTCTCTACACGGGCGAGGGCGGCGTGATCGACGGCTTCGACGAGGTCGCACGATGCCTCGACCGCGACAATGACAACGACATCGACGCCGCGGATTACGACGCGTTCAAGGCCTGCCGGGGCCGGGCCAATGTGCCCGCCAACGCGGCGTGCGACGATCCTTGATTTTCCCGGCCGCCGGCCGGATCAATCCGCACCGGCGCCGCACACGTTGAATGACAGGGGCGACTGCCATGTTCACATCGGAACGAACACAAGGCGTACACCCGGACCTTCGAGCAACGGCTCCGCACCGACCGCAGCGCCAGACGGCGTTCACGCTGATCGAGGTGCTGGTGGTCGTCGCCATCATCGCACTGCTCACGGCGGTCCTGCTGCCCTCGCTCTCGCGGGCCAAGGAGCAGGCACGCATGATCAAGTGCCTGTCCAACATGAGCAACCTGCCCAAGGCGGTGCTCATGTTCAGGACTGAGCACAAGGGCTATGGGCAGCTCATCTATGGCCCCCCCGGCGCCAACGACCTGCCCTATCAGCGCAATGAATGGGAATACCTTGACGCCAGCAAGACCAAGTACGACTACCAGCAGGGTGCGTTCGGCGTGGTCTCCGGCCTGGTGGGCAAGGACTGGATCACCGCCTACGCCAGGTACATCGGCGAAACCTCGCTCAAGCGGGCCGAGCAGTACTACCTGCGGCACGACCGCAACAAGTTCATCAACGACCCCGGCACCCGCAACCCCACCGAATACTTCTCCCGCTTCGGGCGTCGCGACGTCTACATCTGTCCGTCCGACCGCAAGCTGGTGAACAATCAGTGGTCGCCGATCGCGATGTACGGCGTCTACTCGTACGCGATCAGCGAGGATTGCTTCGGATACACCCAGTCGGGCGCGAACGGACCGTGGCGGGGCGAGCGGAATCAGACCGGGCACCGGTTCAACGGCGACAAGCCGCCGAACTCCCGGCGGCTCGAGGGCAACCTCGACAAGATCGTGCGCCCGGGCGAAGTGGCGATCTTCTCGGACGGCGGACGCGAGGACAAGGTCGAAGAGACCCCGCTCCTGCTGTCGGTGCCGCACTGGAGCGCCCGGCCGATCAACGGCCCGTATCTCGAAAACGTCCAGCGGACCTGGTTCCGACTGCCCATGGACCGCCACAGCCTGGGGCGGATCAACGTCGGCCTGGCCGACGGCTCCGGCAAGACCGCCAAGGCAACCGGATTCATCATGGACGTCACCACGGGCGAAAAAGTCCCCACGGGCTTCAGCCCGAAGGTGCGCGTGTCGCCCTACAACGTCGGCCAGCTCCCCCCGGAACAGCCCTGAGATCCGCTGGAGAGCCACGCGCTCTCAACGGGTGGGTATCTCACCCGATGCGAACCGGGACGCTCGACGGGTCCGACGCCGCTGCAGTATCTTGAGAGCTCCGTCACACCGGACCAACCGATGAAGCTTACTCTCTGGCCCACGCTGATTCTGCCGGCCCTCGGCACCAGCATCGCCACCGCAGCGATCCCCGAGGAGGACAAGCGCCTGCTCCGTGAGCTTCAACCGGCCGCGCAGGCCCGGACGGACGCCGCGCTCAAGACCTTCTGGTCGCGGGTCCACACCGAGGACCCCGCGCTCAACGACCTGGCCGTTCGGATCTACTCGCGCTGCATCCTGAACCGTCTCTACGACCCTCTGCCGCCCACGCTGCCCAACAGGTGGCTGGCGCCGGGCGGTCTCTACGTGGGTCAGTGGCTCTGGGACACCATGTTCGTGGTGTCCGCGTATGCCGCCCTCGATGATGACGCGACCATCCGCGGGGTCTTCGAGAACTACTGGTACACGATCGACCACAATCCGCTCGCCCCCCCGGGCTCAGTGCGTGAGGGGATGGTTCCGAACCACCTGCGGCGCTGGCCGCCGGTGGGCTACTCGCAGATCCCGCTGCTGGCCTGGGGATGCGTCATGGTCGAGCGCCAGACCGGCGAACGGGCCCTCCTCGAACGGAGCCTGCCGTATCTGCTGCGGTTCGATGAGTGGTATTCACGCGAGCGGGATGTCGACGGCGACGCTCTGGTGGAGTACGGCGCCTACGAGCCCGCCCCCGGCGGCGCGAAACTGCCGCTCACCGCCCGCTATGAGTCGTTCGACCTGCAGCCGACGACGTTCGGCATCCGGATGACCCCGCACCCGCAGCGACCCTCCGAGGGCGCCTGGTACGGCAACCGCGAGGGTATCGAGCAGACCTGCTTCCTCATCATGAGCGAGCAGTCCATCGCCGAGATCGCCCGGAAACTCGGCCAGGAGCCGCTCGCGCGGCAGTACGAGGCGAAGGCCCGGCGGCGGGTCGAAGCGATCCAGTCGAAGATGTGGGATCCGGCCACCCGGTTCTTCTATTCGCTGGACCGGGACACCGACGCCAGGCTCCCGATCCGCGGCATCGGCGCGTTCCTCACGCTGACCTGCGGGGCCGCTACCGAGCAGCAGGCGGCCGCGCTGGTGGAGCAGCTCCAGGATCCGCGCCAGTGGTGGAGCAGGTATCCGGTCCCCACGGTGGCGATGGACGATGCGAAGTTCTCACCCCGCGGCTACTGGTCGGGCGATATGTGGCCGCCGACGACCTATCTGGTCACCCTGGGGCTGAACCGCTACGGATATCACGACCTGGCCCGCGAGATCACCGGACGGATGCTCGATCTGGTCGCCCGCCAGGGGGTCAACGAGCGCTACGATGCCACCACCGGCGAAGCGCTCGGGATACGCGACCTGGGCATGTCCTGCTGTATCTGGAGCATGGTCGTCCAGAACCTGTACGGGCTTCAGGATGACTTCCGGACCGTGCGCGTGCCGGATCGGGCCAGGGGCCGGAGCCTGATCCTGGGCGGGATCGAGCTGCGCTACCCGGACGATCACTCGGTGGAATTGAAGACGCGATTCGACCGCGAGATGACGGTCTCTTTTGCATCTGCCCCCCGGCGAGGCATCGAGGTCACCGCGCAGGGTCGGCGGGTGTCGGCCGTTCACCTCGACGAGCAACGCGTGCGCTTCCCGGCCGCCCCGGGCCAATGGTACCGGGTCACCTCACAGCCATCGTCCTGACGATCGGATCATCACCTTCGGCGATCCTCCAGGTTCGGGGCGCATCGGCGAACCAGTCCGCCGGCCGCGGCAGAGAGATCCAGTGTGATCAGCACGTCGATCGCATCCCGGAAGCGCCGATCCGTATTGAACGCCACTGCCCGCCCGCCGAGGCGCAGGTAGTGTTTGAGCAGAATCGGCAGTGCCTTGCGATCGGGCTCCAGATCGCTCACGCAGGCGGACAGCTCGTCGAGATCCCGCAGGCCGGCCGCGACCCGCGACCACTCAGCCGCACGTGCCGCCCGGACGATGAACACCCGTCGGGGCCGGACGAACCGGGCTTGAGTGGGGCAGGCGTGACGGTGCAGCAGGTACTGACAGATGAGTTCTCGTGAAGCATCGCTGTAGGCGCGGCTGATGCTCACCGCCCCGTAGAGCGTCCGTATCGCCGGACGGTCGTTGAGCCATGCGCCGATCCCTTTCCATAGCAGCAGAAGCGGCGCATAGCCGCGCTGCCACTCCGGACGCACGAAGGACCGCCCCAACTCGACACCGGGGCCGATTCTCTCGAAGAATTCCGGTGCGTATTCAAATAAGGTGGAGGTGTAAAGCGGCTGACGGCCCTGCCGCTCGAGTTCGTCGACCGCGGCGAGCCGATAGGCCCCGATGACCTCGCGCTGCGACCGGTTCCAGATAAACAGGTGTCGATAGGTCCGATCAAAGCGATCCAGGTCGCGCGACAGACCCGTACCCTCCCCGGCGGCCCGGAACGTGCGTTCGCGCAGGCGGCCGATCTCCAGCAGGAGCAGCGGAATCTGGCCGGCGCCGGCTTCGTAGACGGAGCAGTCGCCGCTGCGCAGCAGGAGCTGCGCCGCGGGCAGCGCCTCCACCTCGCGCTCCAGCTCCGACGGACCCGTGCAGGGCGGGGCAATGGGAGCCAGCCCATCGCTCGCGCGGGCCCGAACGGCCGCGGCGGACCGGCGATGTCGGAGCAACTCCACCCGGTTTCGCAGCGCGACGATCAGTTCCCGGTCCGTCGCGAACCCGGTGAGCTTCTGTCCCGGAATCGCGGCCCCCACCGCGATATGAACCGTCCGCCCCGTCTTGTTCATCAGCTCTCGCGGCAGCAGTGCGGTTCGCAGGAGCGGATGCAGCATGCCCGCCGCCTGGAACAGAAGACTGTTGCGTCCTTGGATGTGGATGGGGACGACCGACGCACCGGCCCTGCGGGCAAGGGCGGCCACCGTCTCACTCCAGGGAGAATCGACCACCCGGCCGTGCCGCGCCGACCAGTGCGCGACCTCGCCGGCGGGGAATGCCAGAAGCAAGCCGCCCTGGCCGAGCCATTGCAGGGCCCGGCGGATGCCCACCACGTTCTCGCAGCCCCTCGACATCGAGTCGAACGGATTCACGAAGATGAAGAGATCGCGGAGCGGGCGGATACGCCGCAGCAGGTAGTTGGCCAGCACCTTCACATCGGGCCTCAAGCGGGTCAGCCGGGAAGCGAGGGCGATCCCGTCGATGCCGCCGAAGGGATGATTCGCCACGACTACGACCGGACCGGTTCTCGGGATGCACGCGCCGTCGCTCGGGCCGGCCTCCACATCGATCCGCAGCGCCGAGAGCAGGCCCTCGAGAAATGCCTGCGGATCGGTGTGCTCACGCAGGGCGCGGTGGAGCTGATTGATCCGGTGCAGGCCCAGGATCCGCATGACCGGCCCGGCCGCCCACCGGCTCAGCCACGAGGGCAACGGCAGCGCGGCGGCCATGTCCTCGACGGAAAGGAAATCGTCCGGGATCGGCTCGCCGAGCGAGACGGGCGCGGCCGGTGCGGTGGTGATCATGATTCCTCTCCGGATAGAGCTAAAGAACGGTATCTCCACATCTCACAGCCGCACGATCCGCGACGGGTCGACACGCAAAACCATCAGGTCGTCCAGGCGCTCCAGCGTGCCGGTGAGTTCGACCGGATCCCCCACGTAGGGCAAAACGACCTGCTGGGCGGGCATTCCCTCAGGATCGACGAGCAGGTAATACGTCTCGCGCCCCCGGGGGTCCCGCGTCACGAACATCGGCGGGATGCCGCCCGACAGGCACAATTGCGCGCAGGCCTTGTGCGTCTTGCCTCCGCCGGGCTTCATCGCTCCGACATAGCACTTGGGATCGATGATCTCGCCGCGCAGCGTCACGGATGCCGTACGCAGCTCCGCCGAGGACTGCAGCCGCCCTCTCACGTCGTCATCCAGGTCCAGCGGCCTGATTGCGGCCTCGCCATCCGCCAGTTCGAACAGCGACCGGCCGTCGCGATTGAGAATCGTGCCGATGAGCCGCACGCCCTTACCCTGCCATGGTCGAACCCGCTCACCGGCGCCGAATTTGCCCTCCGACACCAGCAGAAACGTGCGGACGGCACCGCCCTGAGATGAACTGACCGCCCGCACCATGGGATACGGCTCAACCCGGATGATGCCGTCGAGGGTCCGCGTCGTACCCGCCGCCCACACACCCGGACCGGGGTCCCGCTGCGCGGCGGCGAGCAAGCCGCCCACGATCAGCACCGCCAGTGCGACAGGCGGCAGCAGCCGTCGCAAGAACCGCCGTGCCGATGGCGGCGTCGCGAGATAGCCGACGAAGAACTCGTTGCCAGCCTGCGATGGCGGCCTGGTTTCCTCAGACATGGGCGAATTCCTCACACACGGCAGGCTCCACCGGCGTACCGGGCGGGAGCGCGTGCGATTCGACCCACACCCGCCCCTCGCGGACCTGCACGCGGTACGTCGGAATCTTTTCTGTGAATGGCGGCGGCGACTGGCCGTCCGCGGGCCGATACTGCCACCCGTGCCATGGACAGGTGATGCAGCCGTCGATGATCCGGCCTTCGCCCAGCGGCCCGCCCTGATGGGCACACACGTTGCCGACCGCGGAAATGCGGTGGCCGTGGCGGAACACTGCGATGCGTTCCTGTTCCGCAGTGCACACCACACGCCCGCGGCCGTCGGCCAGATTCTCCACCGCCCCGGCATCAATCCACCTCTCGTTCCCGTGCCTTTCCGAGCATGCGCGGGAAGCCAAGAGAGCCCGCAGTGCAAGCAAGGGCCTTGCGAGGCTCGACGTCCGTTCGGCGAAACCCCGCTCCGGGGCTTCAATCTCCCTGGAGAAGGTCTCACGGGCGGTTTGGGGCCCACAGGGAGGATGATCCGTGCGCCGCTCGCGCCATCCCGCGACCAGGTGAAGCGACACCACGGCCGCCACGCCCGCCAGCAACAGCACCGGATACAGCGGACTCCGCTCTGACTGCAGCGCCCCGAGCGCGACATGCAGGACCACCAGCCCATAGGCGGGATACACGAGCATATGCAGCGTCTTCCACACCCGGGTTGTGAGGTTCTTCAGCCAGAAGTCGTGACTCGTCGCCGCCATGAGGAAGAGGATCAGCAGCGCGATCGCTCCGAGAATCTGAAAGGGAAGCGACTGCCGGACGTGCCAGTCGGCATCATGCTCAAGCAGCGAGATCAGAGGGTTGACGTTCCCAAAACCGTGGTAGTAGCCCAAAGCGATGATTCCATGGCCGAGGGCGAGCAAAAACATCGTGACGCCCAGGTGCCGTCGGTTGTAGAGCAACGGCAGGAACCGCGGATGCAACCGGGCCAGCGGCCCGATGCTCAGAATCAGGTGAAGAAGAATGATGGCGCAGGTGCCCAGCGCCCGCATGAGCAGAATCTCGAGGCTGATCGCACGCTCGCCTCGCCAGACAAGCGAGCCGACGCCCATGAACACCAGGAGATACGACACGATCCCCCCCGCCAGCACCGCGTCGCAGCCTCGCTTGAACTGATTCCACTGAACAGGCACATAACCGACGCTCATTGCCTGCCTCCCCCCTGCACCACGCGTCCCGGCGAACCGGCGGCGCGCAAATCGGCTTCACACCATCCCTGGGCGTCTCCCATCGTCGAAACCGACGGATTCTCCCGTTGAATGGGCAACGGCCGGCGATTGACCAGCGCGAAGACGACCCCCGCCAGGATCAGCGGACCCAGCCCCGCCCATATCCACACATGCAGCGATCGTTGCCGGCGGGTCATGTCCGATCCTCCCTGCCTGCTCGGAGCCAGCGGCTCGCCAGCAACGGCCAGAGGGCTGCCGTCCCCGGCAGGATCATCAGGCGAAACATCACGCCGGCCCCGCGAGCGCCCGGATCCACTCGGCTCACCCCCCACCCGACGAAGGCCAGCCCGAACACCAGTCCGATCCCGGCATAGGCCAGCAGCGCCACGAGAATTGACTGAGCCGTCAGCATGAGATTCGTCCGGTCGATCAGGTCTTGGATGCGGCCGCAGTGGAATGGTTTCAGTGGTGGATCAGGAAAACGGCATGCCGCCCATCGCCAGAATCCGCCGGTGCCTGTAACGCCGCCATACCCCGGTGCATCAGACCGGCGGTCAAGACACTTTTTCAGATCACCGGAGGTCGCATGCCCCCCGTCCTGTCAGAAGCCATGCAGATCGATGCCCCCGAGGCGGCGGACCTGACGCAACCGCTGGTGGGCGTCCTCCAGCAGCTTCGCGACGTCGTGACCACCGTCAACGACCGGCAATACCGCCAGCACCCAGTGGGGCCGGTCGAGAGCAGCATCGGCGGCCATGTCCGTCACTGCCTCGACCACATCAACGCGCTGGTCAACGTGGTTCAGGGACGCTCACGGGTGCTCAACTATGACCGCCGCGAACGCGGCACGCCCATAGAATCGGACCGCCGGGCTGCCCTCGAGCGAATCGCCGATCTGCAGGATGATCTCGCCGGCCTGCTCGCTTCCCCCGACGAGAGCGTCCAGTTGTGCACGCTGCTCTCGCCCGACCAGCCGCCCATCGAGACCCCGTCGAGCGTCGGGCGTGAACTGTCCTTCGTGCTCAGCCATACCATCCATCACAACGCGCTCATCGCGACGATGCTCAAGCTGCTCGGATGCACGATTCCTCAGGGACTGGGCCTGGCGCCCTCGACCCTCGCCTATCGGGCCTCGCGATGATGGACGGTGCCTGGACGACCGCCCTTCTGCTCGCCGCGGGCACGCTGGCCAGCGAAGACCTCACGTGCATCACGGCCGGCCTGCTCATCGCACGCAAAGAGATGGATCCGCTCGCCGGCATCCTCGGCTGCCTGATCGGAATCTACGTGGGCGACCTGGGACTCTGGGGCATCGGACGTCTGGTCCGCCGCGGCATCATCGAGCGGGCGTGGATCGCGTCGCGTCTGCCGGCCGGACGACTCTCAACGCTCGATGCGTGGCTGGAAGCGAAAGGATGGCGCGTCATCGTGGCCGCTCGATTTCTGCCCGGCACGCGCGTGACCCTGTACATCGCTTCCGGAATGCTCGGGCGCCGTGCGGGCTCGTTTGCACTCTGGAGCCTGCTGGCGGCGTGCGTCTGGACCCCGCTGGTGGTCGGGTGCATCGCCGTGTGGGGTGTGAATGCCGCACAGCCGTTCGAACTGCTCCTGGGACACGGCGGGGCCGCCCTCGCCGTCACGGCAGGAGGGATCTGGCTCCTGAGCCGATGGATTCGGGCGATCTGCTCGCCGAGCCGGCGATCCCGCCTGCGCGTCCGGCTGCAGCGCTGGCGACGGTACGAGTTCTGGCCGTCGTGGGTGTTCTACGCGCCGATGGCCCCGTATCTGCTGTATCTGGCCATCCGTTACCGCGGCCTCACCACGCTGACCGCCGTGAATCCGGGAATTCCCCACAGCGGCGTCGTGGGTGAGTCGAAATTCGCCATCCTGTCGAATTTGCCGAAGGACTCCATCGTCCCCAGCGCCTGGTTGTCCGCGGGTGACCTGGAAGCCCGTTGCGGACAGCTCAACGCGATCGTGCACGAGCGCGGCTGGACGTTCCCGCTCGTCCTCAAGCCGGACGCGGGGCAGCGCGGTGCGGGCGTGAAGAAAGTCTCAGACTGGCCGGCGTGCCGTTCATACCTGGCGGCTCACCCCGGGCCCGTTCTCGTTCAAGTGTATCACGCTGGTCCGCATGAGGCCGGGGTCTTCTACTACCGAATCCCCGGCCGGGATCGCGGGCACATTTTTTCGATCACCGAGAAGGTATTTCCCATCGTCGTCGGCGACGGCCGCCGCACCTTGGGCGGGCTGATCGACGCCCATCCGCGATACCGGCTGCAATCGGCCGTCTTCCGGGCCCGGCACGCCCACCGGTTGAACCAGGTCCTGGCCTCGGGTGAACCGTTTGCCCTCGCCCTGGCTGGCAATCACTGCCAGGGCACCCTTTTTCGTGACGGGGTCCATCTGCTCACGCCCGAGCTGGAGAGGGCGATCGACTCGGTCGCACGGCAGTTCCACGGCTTCCACCTGGGCCGCTTCGACGTTCGCTTTGAGAATACCGAACAGTTCAAGGCGGGCAAAGGATGGTCCATTATCGAACTCAACGGCGTCACCAGCGAATCCACGAACCTCTACGACCCGTCGTGGTCGCTGCTGCGGGCCTATCGGACCCTCGCGCGCCAGTGGCGGCTCGCCTTCCAGATCGGCCATCTCAACCGCCAGCGCGGCCACGCCACCACAGCGCTCGGGCAGTTGCTCTCTGAAATCCGCACTTTCTACGCGACACGTCAGCCCGTCCTGCTGTCAGATTAATCTCTGTCCGAGAATTCTGTAGCGGCCGTTTCGGTTTTTCAGACAAAGCCTGGATGTGACGGGTGTTCTGCGAGTCGATGACCGATCCGCATCAACCACACGCGCCCGATCCGCCGTCACGCCCCGCCCTCGTCCCCGCGCTGGATGTTGAGCCGCTTGAGACGGCTTCGCAGCGTGTTGGGGTGCAGGCCGAGGATTCGCGCTGCTCCCCGCGGACCGTCGATCACGCCGCCCGTCTGGGCCAGCACGTTGCGGATGTGCTGGCGTTCGATCTCCTCGAGCGTGCCCTCGCCGACGGGGGACGCGGGGTTCACCGCGGCTGGAGCGGACGGCTCCGCGACGGACAACACGGCCGGCTCGATGTCCAGAATCGGGTCCCGGGCGACAATCGCCGCACGTTCGACCACGTTCTCGAGCTCACGAACATTCCCCGGCCAGGTGTACCGCAGAAACCGCTCCATGGTTTCGGACGTGACACCGGAGAGTTCTTTGCCGAGCCGCACGCGGAGCTTGTCGAGAAGGAACTGAACCAGGAGCGGGATATCCTCGCTTCGCTCGCGCAGCGGCGCGAGCTGAATCGGAAACACGTTGAGCCGGTAGTACAGGTCCTGGCGAAACGTGCCCTGCTGGACGGCCCGGGTCAGATCGCGATTGGTGGCCGCGATCACCCTTACATCCGTGCGGATCAGAGCGCTGCCGCCCACCCGCTCGAACTCGCGCTCCTGCAGCACGCGCAGCAGCTTGGAC
>CAZQEN010000170.1:12433-15554 GCA_964591605.1 uncultured Planctomycetales bacterium | reverse complement strand
AGGATAGCAGGGAATGACGAATGACGAAACCAGAATGACGAAGATCGGCGGTGGTGGGACGGATGAAGGGAAAATCCTAATGTCTAAATCCCAATGTCTCATCAAGCCCCAATGACTGAATGACTCAATGACTGACGATTCCTGCGCACAGGGGGATTCGGGCATCCAGCCTTTGCGGCGTTGGTCATTGGTCATTCATTAGACATTTCGTCATTAGACATCAGGCATTCCTTCCTCGCTCGGCTTTTGCACAACGGGGGGGACAACGAGGCGGGGGGGCTGAAATATTAGGGGGGTCCGCGCGACTACCCTTGTGGAACCCGGGGAAGCACTTTCCCGCGGCGGAACAGTAAGTCCTTATCTGCAGGAGTGTTGCGATGATTCTGCGAATGGTGAAGTGGGGTGTGATCGGGCTTGGGGCGGCCGCGGTGGTCGGCGGGATTGTGTTTGGGACCGACCTGGTGAGCTACGTGAGCACGTCGACGCGGTCAGTGCGGACGGCCATGAAGGACGCGGTGCCGATCGATTTCGAGCTCCAGCGGGCGAGGAACCTGCTCGAGGACATCATTCCCGAGATGCAGGCGAACGTGCGGCTGATTGCCCAGGAAGAGGTTGAGGTGGCGGACCTGGGCGCGGATATCCAGCGGGCGCAGGCCTCGCTGGCCGAGGAGCGGGCCCGGGTCGCCAGGCTCCGCAGCACGCTGAACACCGAGAACGTCAGTTACGTGCTGGGCGGCGTCCGCTACACGCGCGGGCAGATCAAGGACGAGTTGGCGCGGCGGTTCGACCACGTCAAGGAGGCGGAGGTGGTGCTGGCGGGCAAGCAGCGTCTGCTCGAGGCGCGGCAGAAATCGCTGCACGCGGCGATGCAGATGCTCGACCGGGCGCGGACGCAGAAGGCGGCACTGCAGGACCAGGTGGCGACGCTGGAGAGCCAGTATCGGCTGGTTCAGGCGGCGTCGAGCGGGTCGCGGTTCGAGCTGAACAACACCAAGCTGGCGCAGACGCAGAAGCTGCTGGGCGAGATCCGCAAGCGGCTCGATGTGGCGGAGCGGGTGCTGGCGCACGAGGCGCGGTTCACGCTGCCGATCGAGGTGGATGTGGTGAGCGAGAAGGACCTGGTGACGCAGGTGGATGAGTTCCTGGCGCAGGGCGGGTCGGGTCCGACGACGGCGCCGGCGGAAGCGATGGAGGTACCGACGGCGCTGTCGGCGCGGTGAGCCGCAGGCGCGTTGCCGCGGGTCCTCGCAGGTCGTCTATCTTCAGCCACGCACGAGGGGCCGCGCGGGCTGAAGCCCGCGGCTCTTTGGAGGTGGGCGGGGTTTCGAGTGGAGGGAAGGTTCACCCTGGCCCAGTGACCGCGCGGGCTGAAGCCCGCGGCTCTTTGGCGGCTCTTTCGCGGCTCTTTGGGAGTATAATGCGGTTTCTCGGGGAGTCTGGCCCGTGTTGATCCTGAGAATACGACGTGCGGAGAGCGCCCTGAGCGACGGCCGGCTCGACGAGGCATTCGAGATCGCCCGATCCGACGACGTGCGGGCGCACGCCCGCGGGCAGAAGCTGATCGGGCGGCTGGTGCGCTCGCTGATCGACCGGGGGCGGCAGTTGCTCGACGAGGAGCGGCCGCAGCAGGCCCTGGCCGACTGCGAAAAGGCGGCGCTGCTGGCGGGGAACCTTCCGGAAGTGTGCGCGCTGCGGACGGGGATCGCGGCGGCCCTCGGCGGCCACCAGGAACACGCCCGGCGTCACGAACACGCGGTGAATCTCGGGCGCGAGCAGGCGGCGCGGGGACAGTTGTCGGTTGCGGCGGAAGTGCTGGCCGATGCGGCGGTCGATCACGCCCCTGCCCGGAGCCTTCTTGCCGAAGTGGAGGCCCGCCGGGTCACGGCCCAGGCGGCGCTGGAACGGGCCCGCGGGGCCCTGAGCCGCCAGGACTGGCCGCTGGCGATCGAGTCCGCCCTGGAGGCCCGCGGGCAACACGCCTCGAGCCAACCCCTTTCCGAACTGACCGAGCAGATCAAGCAGGCCGTGCTGGTCCAGATCACCTCCGCATTCGAGGCGGGGCGGCTGGACCTGGCGGCGGTGCTGCTCGAGCGGCTGCGGCCGCTGGCGGCGGACGCGCTGGCCGTCGAGGAGTGGACAGGAATCCTGGAGAACTGCCGGCTGGCCCGGGCGTCGGTTGCTGCGGGCGACCTGCGCCGGGCGGCGGAGCTGCTGGGCCGGCTCAAGACGGTGCAGACGGCGGCGGCCTGGATCGGGCCGGCGCTCGAGCAGGCCGAGCAGGGAGCGGCGGCGATCGAGGCGCTGCAGAGCGGGCCGCTCGGGTGGCTGGCGGGCACGCCCGTGCGGGTGGATGACGGGAAGACGGTGTTATTGCGGAACGATCCGCCGGCGAGAGCGCCGGGGGCACCGGAGCCGGCGGGAGTTTCACCGATGAGTCCGGGCTCGCGGCTGCCGTCGCGGTTGCTGCTGCACGTCGATGCGGTGGGGAGTTTTCTGGCGGTGCGCGATGCGGTGGTGCGCATCGGGCCGGCGGGTCGCGGCCGGGGGGCGACCGGCACGCCGGGGTGCGAGGTGACGCTGGCGGCGGACCCGGCGCTGCCCTGGATCACGATCGAGCGCGTGGATGACGACTATTTCCTCTCGTGCGACAAGCCGGTGCAGGTGAACAACGTGCCGACGAAGCGGAAGCTGCTGACGGGGGGAGATCAGATCGCACTGTCGCCGCGGTGCCGGCTGAAGTTCGAGGTGCCGCATCCGGCGAGCACGTCGGCGGTGCTGAGCGTGTCGGGGACGCGGCTGCCGGGGTGCGATGCGCGGCGCATCGTGCTGATGGATCGGGCGATGGTGATGGGGCCCGGGCAGCAGGCTCACATCCGGGCAGATGCGCTTGGGGAGGCGGCGGTGCTGGTGGTCCACGATGAGCGGCTGATGTGTCGAACGGGTGAGGCGGTGACGGTGGAGGACCGGCCGATGGACCGGGTGCATGGGCTGCCGGTGGGGGCGAGGATTCGCGTGGGGGCGGTGCAGTTTGTCGTCAAGGAGCACAAAGAGCCGCGGGCTTAAGCCCGCGGCTCTTTGGTGCGTCGCAGGGGTTGGGAGCGCAGGGGACGTTCACCCACGC